>DATHPO010000140.1:0-2838 GCA_035483835.1 Terriglobales bacterium | reverse complement strand
TCCGGCTTCACCGTTCCCGATCTAGCCGATCCCAACATCGTATGGGCCACATGTTATGGAAATAAAGTCACCCGCTGGGACGCGCGCACCAAGCACGCGCGCTCTGTCAGTCCGTGGATGCATACCCTGGATTCGCCGCCGAATGATATCAAGTATCGGTGTCATTGGACGGCGCCGCTCGCCGTCGATCCCTTCGACCACAACACCGTTTACTACGGCTGTCAGGTGATCTTCAAAACTATGAACGGCGGCCAGAGTTGGTCAGTTATCAGCCCGGACCTTTCCACTCAGGACCCCTCTCGGATCGTGCCTTCGGGCGGAATCGTCGGCGATAACCTTGGACAATTCTATGGAGAAGTTGTCTTCGCTATAGCGCCTTCCAAGATTCAAAAAGGACTCATCTGGGCGGGAACCAACGATGGTCAAGTCTGGCACACAAATGATGGCGCGAACTGGATCAACGTGACCAAAAATATTCCAGGACTGCCTCCGTGGGGCACGATCACGAGCATTGCGCCGTCGAATTTCAATCCAGGTGGGGCATACATCAGCGTCGACTTCCATCTCATGGACAATCGCGATCCTTTCATCTACAAGACCACGGATTTTGGCAAAACCTGGAAGCAAATCAGCGGCAATCTCCCGAAAAATGCTTTGTCGTATGTCCGAACCATCGCTGAAGATCCCAATTGCGAAGGCTTGTTGTTTGTCGGAAGCGGAAGTGGTCTTTATTACTCTCTCGACGATGGAGGCCGTTGGACTGCGCTCGAGACGGGATTGCCGCACGCACCGGTGACCTGGGCTGTAGTGCAAAAAGACTTTCATGATCTGGTGGTTTCCACCTACGGGCGAGGACTTTACATTTTCGACGACATTACGCCGCTCGAACAGATGGCAAAGAATCATTCTGATGCCGCGGTTATCCTATTTGAGCCGCGCCGCACCCACCGCTTTACTCGTGGCGGTCAGGCCCTGCTCAACTTTTCACTCAAGACCGCACCGAAGGATCCGATACAGCTTGAAATTCTGGACTCGGGCGGTAAGGTAATCAGAAAACTGGAAACCAAAGGTCGCGCCGGCATCAATCGTGTGTCATGGGACCTGCGCTATGAATCTCCTCGATTGATTGCACTGCGAACGAACGCCCCAGATAATCCGCACATCTGGGACGAACCTCGCTTCCGCGATTCCGATTCGCGGCCTATCACCCATTGGGGAACCACCCCAGCCGAGGTCGGGCCCGTCGTGGCGCCGGGGAACTACGCCATACGCCTAAAGATCGGAGACCAGTCCTATACCCAACCTCTGACCATTTTGCGCGATCCTCGCGCGCCCGGGTCCGACGCAGACATTGAACTTTCCGTGAAAACTCTGCGCCGCATCAATTCCGATATTGACCGCGTTTCCGATACGGTCAACCAGATCGAATGGCTTCGCAAGCAGATCGAGGTGATCGAAACAATGCTTCGACCGCCTAAGAAAAAAGATCAAGAGAAGCCCGCATTCGACGAGGACGACGATGACGAAGGTGAAGCTGCACCCGCTCCGCCTCCGGTCTTGGATGAAGCTCAGGCAAAACGCAAAGCCGAACTTTTGAAAGCCGTAGAAGAGTTGGACAAGAAGCTCTCAACCGTCGAATACAAACTCGTGTCGCCGGCCCTGCTTAACAGCGATGACAAGTACTTCGTCGAGTCCTACAAGGTTTATCTCAATTTGATCTGGCTTAACGCGGAGGTCGGGACCGGAGGCGCCGATGTCGCCGGCGGCGCCGACTTCGCTCCGACGGATACAGAACTAGAGTCACTGCAGAGGTTCGAAACAGAAATGGCAGGAGCGGATGCGGACTACCAAAAAGTGATGAAAGAGGATCTTCCGGTGTTGAATCGCTCTCTCGCGGAAAGCAGCCTTGCCGTCGTGGTCGCTCCGCCGGCGAAGCAGGAATGATCGAATCGTCGCCATCTCTTCTCCGTCGGTATAATTGTGGTCGCTCATGGACTGGGTTCCGTCCGCTCTCCGCTGGCTGTTCGACTCTAGAAGCGGCGCACCTGATCGCCTGATTTCACGCTGGATCTTTCTGCGGGCGCTCGGGTGTATTTATTTTTCCGCGTTTTTCTCGCTCGTCCTTCAGATCCGTGGCCTCATCGGGCCGGACGGAATCCTGCCGGCAAACCAATATCTGCAAGCCGTGGCGCATTCCTTTGGATACGGCCGCGGAATATGGTTTGCGCCCACGTTGCTTTGGGTTGCGAGCGGCCCGCATATGCTGATCATCTTATGCTGGGTGGGCATGGTGGCGTCGCTGCTGTTGGCCGTGAATGTGTGGCCACGAGGAATGTTGCTGCTCTGTTTTGCGTGCTTCCTTTCGTTCGTCAGCGCTGCACAGGACTTTTCCAGCTATCAATCGGACGGCATGCTGCTCGAAGCGGGATTTATCGCCCTTTTCTTTACTCCATCCGGATTACGTCCTGGCTTTGGCAAGTCATCTCTGGCATCGCACGCGAGCTTGTTCCTGCTGCAATGGGAATGGTTTCGCATCTACTTCGAGTCTGGCGTTGCGAAGATCGTCGGCGGAGATCCCCAGTGGCGCAACTTTACAGCGATGGACGAGTACTATCAGAACGGTCCGCTGCCGACATGGATCGGCTGGTACATGCAGCATCTGCCGCACTGGTTCCACGTTTCGACTGCTTTCGTTACGCTGGCGCTCGAACTGGGAGTGGTCTGGATGTTGTTTCTGCCGAGACGCTGGCGAATAGTGTGCTTCTTGATCGTCACCCCCTGGCAACTCGGCATTATCCTTTCCGCCAACTACACATTTCTAAACTATCTTGTCCTGAT
>DATHPO010000139.1:0-27291 GCA_035483835.1 Terriglobales bacterium | reverse complement strand
CGCATCGCGAATAACGGCGGCGCTGATGTCGCCGATTCCTTTTTAGAATACCTGTAACCCGCAGCGGTCGTAATCCATTCCATTCATGGCACTTTCAGCTTGACACGAAAGTACCCTAAAAGGCTCGCCAATATTGCAGCCACGAGCATGGTTTTCTGATATTCTCATTCGTTTTACTCTGAGGCAAAGCAGTGGAAAAGCGTGGGGCTAAATATCATCGGGAAAGACTGGGCGAGGCCCTGCGTGAGGAGATTGAAACGATCGTGGAGGGCGAACTCGGTGACCCCCGCATCGGGCTGGCCAGCGTGAGCAGTGTAATGCTGGGAAGCGATTCGCGCTCTGCGCGGATTTTCGTGGTTGTCCAAGGCGACGACAAGGAAGCCGAACGCACGTTGGAGGGTTTGACGGCGGCGGTTGGTTTCATTCGCCGTGAAGTGGCTGAGCGTTTGCACCTGCGCCGTCCACCTGAGTTGTATTTTCAGCTGGACCGCTCGCAGACTTACGCAGCCAGAATCGATGAGCTTTTGAAACGTAACCAGAAACGGAGTCATTAGTTCGAGAGTAGAGTCGATCGGAGTGCAGCCAAATATGTTGAACGAGGTTCTCAAACACATCGAGCAGCGCGACCGATTCCTGCTGACTTCGCACGCCCGTCCAGATGGGGACGCGGTGGGATCAGCGCTCGCGTGCTGCCAGATCCTGCGTTCGATGGGCAAGGAAGCCGACGTGGTGCTGCACGATGGCGTGCCTCGCATCTATCAGCCATTGCCCTTTGCCGACACAGTCGTGCGTGCCGAGCGCGTCAACGGGAACTACGATGCCGCTATTATTCTCGAATGCGACAGCATTCAACGCACTCGCCTTGAGGGCCTGGAAAACCGCTTTTTAATAAGCATCGATCATCACGTGAGCGGCCGACCTTTTGCGCACGTCAACTGGATCGATCCGAAAGCAGTGGCGACTGCGGAGATGGTGTATTGTCTGGCACGCGAAGCCGGCGTCGAAATTTCCCCCGAGATCGCAACCTGCCTTTATACTGCCGTGCTTACCGATACTGGTTCGTTTATGTTTGAAGGCACGAACGAGCGTACTTTTGCTCTGGCGCGGGAACTCGTACTGGCCGGCGCCGATCCAGCGCATTGCGCTCGCAATGTGTATTTCGGACATTCCACTGCCAAGATGCGACTGCTTGGTGCGGCACTTTCCAATCTGCACCGCGAGGGACCGCTGGCCTGGATCTGGGTCACCAGTGAGCAAATGGACCGCTTTGGAGCCAAGGAGGAAGACTGCGAAGGGCTGGTGAACTACGCGCTCTCGATCCAGGACGTTGAGGTTGCGGTGTTTTTCCGCGAGCTTCCCGACGGGCGATTCCGTGTAAGCCTGCGCAGCAAAGGACAGCTCAACGTGGCTGCAGTAGCCGAGGAGTTCGGCGGCGGCGGCCACGCTTGCGCCAGTGGTTGTTCGATCGAGGGTCCCTTGTCCGTCGCGGTGGCACGGATCATGGCGCAACTTCGAACCAATCCCTCCGTACAATAGCTCTTTATGGATATTTCGCTGCCGCGGCAGATCGCTTCGTTTGTCGGCGCGCTCCTCATTCTGGTTGCTTATGTGGGCCACCAGATGAATTGGATGGATTCCCGCAAGGCTGCGTACAACCTACTCAATGCGGTCGGTTCCGCCATTCTTGCCTACGTCGCCTTTCATCCTTTTCAGATCGGCTTCGTGTTGCTGGAAGTGGTCTGGGCTTTGATCAGCGTGTATGCGCTGGCAAAGCCACGAGGACATGAGTGAGGATTTCCCGCACCTCTGCCGATTGGCTCCTGCTCGCCGGATTCTGCGGATTTCTTTTTTTCTTCGGACTCGCGTTTTTTGGACTGATTGGAGCGGATGAGCCTCGCTACGCGCAAGTCGCCCGCGAGATGCTGGCCCGCCATGACTGGATTACGCCCACGCTGGGAGGCAAACCGTGGCTGGAGAAACCGCCATTCTACTACTGGCAGGCGATGCTGGCCTACAGCATCTTCGGGGTGAGCGATTGGGCTGCGCGCTTGCCGTCGGCAGTGGACGCGACCCTGATGGTTGTCGTGATCTATCTTTTTCTGCGACGTTTTCGTCCCGGCTTCCACCTCGATGGCGCGCTGATGACTGCCTCTGCGGCGGGAATCATCGGCTTCGCCCGGGCCGCTTCGACCGATATGCCGCTGGCGGCCACGTTTACCATAGCGCTGCTCGCCTGGTACGCATGGTACGAGAGTAAGTCTCGCCGGCTCCTGGCACTTTTCTATTGTTCTCTGGCCTTGGGAATGCTCGCCAAGGGACCGGTGGCGCCCTTGTTAGCGGCCCTGATCATCGTAATCTTTGCCGCCGCGACGAGTGATTACCGCTTGCTCGGGAGAACGCTCTGGGTTCCAGGAATTCTGATGTTCTGCGCTGTGGCGCTTCCCTGGCACATCGCGGTACAGATCAAGAATCCTGAATTCTTTCGCGTCTTCATTCTTCAGCATAACCTCGCGCGTTTTGGGACGAATCTCTATCACCACCCCGAACCATTCTGGTATTACCTACCGGTTACGCTGCTTGGCTTGATTCCGTGGGCTGTGTTTGTGGCGGCGTCCTTTGCGGAGACCGTTCGCGCCTGGTGGACGAAGCGACGGCAAATTCTTGATTCGGAACGTGCCCTCGATGTCTTCCTTGTGATCTGGCTGGCCGTGCCGGTTGCGTTCTTTTCGCTCTCCCGATCGAAGCTGCCGGGCTACATTGTGCCTGCGTTACCCGCAGGAACGCTGTTGCTGGCAGAGTATGTGCGGCGTCGTGTAGCGAACAGCGAAAGTCCCAGCCTTTTCTTGATCGTCCTGCACGCGATCACTGCAGCGGCGCCTGTTGTTCCGGCGCTAATGATCCAATACCTCGTTCTGCAGCACCGCCTTCCATGGGGCAAGGGAGCTGCAATCTCCCTTGCGTTTGCCGCTGTGCTGGCGATCGGCATTGCTCTCACGCAACGCACAAAGCTCGGCTTCGCAGCATTGCGATTTATCACACTGGTCCCGGTGGTGCTGGCCGTTGCTGCGCTACTGCGACTGGGAGCACCTGCGCTCGATAGCATGCTTTCTGTCCGGCCGCTGGCGAATGAGATCAGCCACCTGGAAACCAGGCCGCTCCCGCTTGCGGTGGCTGGCGTCTCTCGAGAAACCGAGTTTGGCCTTGCCTTCTATCGAAACCAGATAATCGATCGATATGAATCAGGAGAGGTTCCCGCTGACGAACATCTGGTGGTAGCTCCGGAGGGATCGCAGACCGCGATTGCAAAACAGATTGCTGGCCGCCGCGTCTCGTATCTGGGAAGCTTCGCGCCACAAGGTTTCGATTACTACTGGGTGTCGGCCGAGGGGATGAGAGAGATGAGCCACTAGATAAAATCAGCAGTCAGCAGCCAGCATTCAGTCAAATCTTCAATTCCGCTAAGCTGAAATTATTCCGTGAATCCTCTGAGATACTCCCGTTTGCCTCGCGACGTGCGAAGCTAATACACTCAGCTTTCGCGGCCGCGATTTGGTCGCACCGCTGAGGCGCAACCCTCCAGGAGCCCGCGTGGAGATTCTCGATCTCAGGCATTTTTCCTCCGTCGACCTGCGTCCTTTATTGCAGGACGAGATCGGCGTGTGGTCGCGCCTGCTTTCCTGGGATTACGGCGGATCCGCCGACATGATTCTGCGCTACGTGGACGCCAAGATTCTACCGGGCTACGCGGCCATCGATCGTGGACGGATCTTCGGTTATGCGTTCTTTGTTTACGAAGGCAGCAAGGGCGTAATTGGGGACCTCTTTGTTGCCAACGGTGGCCGCTTGCCTGATCCTCACGAAGTAGAATCTCGACTGCTCAGGCATGTGATTGAAACTCTGCAACAGTCTCCTGGCATCCACCGCGTCGAAGCGCAATTGCTTATGCATGAAACCGGAATCGTGACCCGGCCATTCCTCGAGCAGGGTTTCAGCCGGCATTCCCGACTCTTTATGGTTTTGCCCTTGGAGAAGGCAACCAGGCCAGGGCCGACGTTGCATCCGGATATTGAATTACGACCGTGGTCAGAACAGGATTACCAACCCGCCGCGGCGGTGATCACGAGCGCGTATCGCGGACACGTGGATTCCGAGATCAACGATCAGTACCGTACTTTGAGCGGGTCTCTGCGCTTTCTGAACAACATTGTGCGTTTTCCCGGATGCGGGACGTTCGATCCCGAGTCTTCCTTCGCAGCGGTTCACAAACAGTCCCGTACCCTGATCGGATTGATTTTGTGTTCTCGCGTGCGCCACGACGTGGGACACGTGACCCAGGTTTGCGTGCTGCCAGAGTATCGCTCGCACGGGATCGGCGAATGGCTGCTGGCGTCCACTACGGCTAACCTGCGACAGCGAAAATTTTCCCTGTTGTCTTTAACCGTCACAGAAGCGAATGCGCGAGCCGTGGAACTCTATCTTCGTCTGGGATTCGACACAAAGAGGGTGTTCGATGCTTTCGTCTGGGAAGGGTAGCTTCTAGCTGCTAGCTTCTGGCTTGAACCAAGCAGTGTCGTAACGCGTGGTGCGGAGCTATGAGCTATGAGCTAGAAGCTAGAGGCTAGTAGCTCACCGTCGCAACATCCACATCACCCAGCCCGCAACGAATACCCCACCAACGAACATGGCAAAACAATACAGGCCATAGCGAATCTGCTCGCGAGAGGTGCTGCGCTGAGTGATCCCGAACACCACCGAGGCAAACACCGCAAACAACACGGCAGAGCTGAAGTGGGAGAGTTGCAGGTTCATGGCTTCTTCCCGATCGCGATGTGATATGCGTCGGCCGCGCAGATAAAGTTCAACAAGCCGGCAACAATGATGTATTTAGTACCATAATCGGCAGTGGCATGCGCAATTGCGCCCTGTCCCAAATCCAAAGCTCGAGTGACGATATACAATCCTCCCGCTCCCACATCGCCCACGAATCCAAGAATATCGAGGATGTCCCCGCCGTTCGGACGGTACACGCGTCCCTGCATGGCTAATCCGAGCAGGAACATGATCACGATCGAGCCCATGATCAGCAGGCCCCGAATCCACCGCTTCTGGATCAGGTGTCCCGCGCCCGGAATCAGCCAGCCGATGGCTGGAGCGAGCACCGACATGGCAGTCACGGGTTGGGGTGGTGCTGTTTCTTTAGTTGTCGAGGGATTTGCCATTCAGATGATTACAATCTCGCGTTGGATTTTACCCGTGACTTCGGCCGCCTTGGGGCGCACCAGCACGTTTACCTCACTGCGTACGCCAAATTCTGGCAAGTAAATACCTGGCTCGATCGAAAAGCAGGAGTTGGGCAGAATCCGGCGCTCGTCGTGAATTTCCAGATCGTCCATGTTGGCGCCGTTGGAATGGACCTCGGTTCCAATCGAATGCCCGGTCCGATGAATGAAGTAGTCGCCGAAGCCAGCCTTCTTGATGTGATCTCGCGCTGCCCGGTCCACTTCCCATCCACACATCGCGCGGCCACTGGCGATGCCTTCCTGCACCACTTTTACTCCGGCGTCACGCGCATCGCGAACCACCTTGAAGATTTCCTGCATTCGGGTCGAAGGCGCTTTGCCCACGAAGCCGGTCCAGGTGATGTCGTAATAGACGGCTCCGGGCGTATTTTTCTTGGCCCACACATCGAGCAGAACGAAATCGCCCTCGCGAATCGGAGCTGAGTTTCCAGCTCGAGGTTCGTAGTGCGGATCGCCGCTATGTGCATTGACTCCGACGATAGGCGGATCATCCGTCACCAGATTCTCGCGCCCGAAGGCCTCCATGAACCACTGCTGAATCTGATGCTCGTTCGTCCCCCCGTTACGCACCCGCCGCCCGATTTCCTGGAAAGCCGCCGCAGTAATCGCATCCACTGCATCCCGCGCAGCAAAGTGCGTCTTGATCTGCTCGTCCGTAAACGTGGCCTCGAACAAAGCCACCAGATCCCCGGAACTGACAACGTTCTTCCCCAAGCCGCGGATCAACTCCAGCGTGCCGCCATCCACCAGAGAAATGGTGAAAACAAGATTATTCGGGGAGTACTGCATGGCGACGTCGCGATGCGACGAAAGCAGCACCTTCACTTGGTCGAACAGTTCCTGCCAGCCGGCATACTGAAGCTTCTTCCCGGGCAAAGTGTCGAGGTGTCGCGATTCGATCTTGTGAACCAGCTTTGTGGGCTCACCTTCCGCCGGGATCAGGTAGAACCACCGCCGGGTGACCATCAGATCCGGCGACAACCCCAGCACCCGGTAGGCGATGGGGTCGCGGTGATGGTGATCGTAGAAAAGCCATGCGTCGATATTCCGCTCGCGCAGGGCAGCCTGAATTTCAGGAAGGTTCATGGGCGAATAACTATTCTAACAACGTCCGCGGGTTTGGGCGAATCCTGCCCGGCTCCACGCTCGGGTCCACCGAGAGTCAAGTGGGGACAGCCGCCCCGGCTTGTCCGGCCGAGCGAACCTCGGCATTTGCTATCAGGCAGGCTTTGCCAAAATCTTCTTCCGAACGGCAGTCGGCAGCGTCTCACATGCCGTCCTCAGTACCAGTCTCGGCGCACGCTCACGGATGCTCATCAAGTAAGGCACGGTCCGCTTTGCATCAGCTTTGGCAGTCTCGCGCAGCAGCCAGCCCAGCCCCTTTTGCACCATGTCATCTTCGTCGGAGAGAAGAAGTTCCGACAAGCGCTTGATCTCAGGAAAAAACATCTTCCGCCGCGTTCCCTGAATTAACGCCACACAAGCTGCCCGGCGATGCCAGCGGTCCGGCGATTTCGCCCAGTGGAACACTCTGCTACTTCGATCTGGCTTAGCAGCGACCATCGGCGCGATCAGGTAGTGAACCAGCCCGTCGTGATCAGCCCAACTCGAAATGCGGGACAGCCAGGACTCAAACAATCGAAACTCGCTGTCGCCGAACTCTTCCGTCATTTTCTCCAGCAGGAATATGGCAAAGATTTTTTCTTCCAAAACCCGACCGACGAAAAGCTTGTCTGCAATTCGTAAAAGAAAGTCGAGACCAAACTCTTTTCGAATCCTGCGGCGGAAACGGACGGCTACGGTGCGCAGTTTGGCGGTATACCATCCGTGCGATTTGATCTCGTCCTTGAAGAACCATTGCACACCGTCCGCGTGCTCAGCAGAGCCACCGTCCCGGAGCAGATGCCGGATCTCAGCCGCAATGCTTTCAGGGGAGGGTGGTCGTGTGGTCATAGCGTGAGCGATTGTGTGGAAGCGGGGCTTGGAGTTCGGAAAGCCTTGTCATAAATCCAAAGCAGCGCAGTAGTAGCCACGCCTACCCCAGTTACACACCACCAGATCCGCGCGGGCTGATGTAGAACCTCGCCGAAATGATGGACGAGCATTCCACCGAACCACCCGCCAATCAGCGAACCGATTCCGATCGGCAGAAACGCAAATCCCATGTACGTGCCCTGCTGACCTGGAGGCGCAAGCCGCGAAATATATTCGTAGTAACGCGGCTGTTGGATGATCTCGCCCAGCGCAAGGACAAACAGTGATAGCACCGCACCCCAGATCGTCGGCCGAAAGGCGAGAATCAGCCACGCAACAGATGTGATCATGGTTCCCAGAATCACGGCCTGAAACGCCGGTATCCTGCGCGTCAGGTAATTCACCACGAGGGTGAGACAGATCACAGTGAGCCCGTCGGTCACCAGAATGATCTCCACATCCGCGTGGGGATTGACGTATCCGTGGATGTATCCGGGCAAACTGATGTATTGCTGCCAGAACACGGCCCAGTATCCGGTGAACAGCACAAGGAACCACATGAACCGGCTGATGCCTGCGAGCACCAGCAAGAGAAGTCCGCTCCAAATCCACCAGGGAACGCTGAAGCTCGGATAGATCCATAGGCCGATGCGCAGCAGCAGAGCAACGAGCAATACCGGTAAAACCAAGCGATAATTTCCTACCACCACGCAGAAATTACGAGCGACAGTCGCGATCGAAGGTGGTGGCGCGTCACCCGGTTTGCGCGGTTCGCGAAAGAAGAACAGGACCACAAAGAACATGGCGAACACACTGAGTGCCGCAAGGCGGTAAACATTTTCGACACCTAGATGGCGATGGGCCCAGGACGCGAAATAGGGACCGGCAGCGCCGCCGATGTTGACTAGGGTGTAGTAAATCGAGTATCCGATCGAGCGGACATTCTCTTTTGAAGCGCGGGCGGTTGTGCCCACCACGCACGGCTTCACCAGCGAAATGCCAAGTGCGGGAAGGATGAGAATAAAGCCTACGAACAGACTGATCGGCACGGCGTTGCGCACTGGTGCCAGCCAGGGTGCTCCGATGGAGCCGATCAAGAAATATGCAGCCGCCAAGATCAGGTACGCCATCGACAAAGCACGGCGGAAGCCCAATCGGTCGGCGGCCGCGCCCCCGAAAATGGCGAGAAACCATACCATGCCACCGAATATGCCCGTCAGAGTTCCGGTTTGCTCGGTGGAGAAATTCAACCGCTCCTGCAGGTAGAGGGCGAGTGACGCAAAGGCTCCGTAGTAAGAAAGGCGCTCGAATATCTCGCTGATGTTGGCAACCCAGAAGGGACGCTCAAAGCCAGTGCGAATCTCATGTAGGCGTTCAGAAAAGGTCAAAGCAGCTCCTGGCCTCTATTTGTCGCGCCGGCGGTGCTACGTCTTCAGCCGTCGCTGCACTTCGTCCGCAGACAATCCTGCAACTCGAATGACTTTGTTCCGGCTGGTTTCGCCGGACGCTATGGTAACGGAAGAACGCGGCACGGCCAAAAGGTTTGCGAAGAATTCGATGCAGGCTTCATTGGCCCGCCCATCGACCGGAGGTGCGGTCAAAGCCAGTTTCAGCGCGTCACCGACCGCCCCGGTAATGGCATTCTTCCTGGCGCGTGGCTGGACCTTCACTGCGAAGGCTACGCCTGCCGACGTGTCGCGAACAGGAATCATGGCTTTCGATTTCACCACAGAGTCATAGAGTCACAGAGAACTTCTACAAACAAGGATCGAGGGGGATCACTTTGGCTCATACTCCTTCTTTTGCTCCTTTCTGTGTCTCTGTGACTCTGTGGTTGATTACTTGGTCGACCTTTCTCCGAAAATCGCGGTTCCGACGCGTACGCAGGTGGACCCTTCTTCAATCGCGACTTCAAAATCGTGCGACATCCCCATCGAGAGCTCACGCATATTGAATCCGGGCAATCTACGCCCAATCTGATCTCGCAACTCGCGTAGCTTTCGGAAATAAGGTCGCGCCTTCTGTGGATCGTCGGTAAACGGGGGAATCGTCATCAGTCCGCGAAACTCGAGGTGTTCTAGCTCCGGCGCTGCCGATAGAAGTTCCTCCAGTTCGCGGGACTCCGGCGCCACGCCGCTTTTGGCTGCTTCGCCGCCGACGTTGATTTCGATAAAGACTTTCAATTTTTTTTCGACTTGCTGCGCCGAGGCATTGAGCCTCTGCGCCAGGCGCAACGAATCGACTGAATCTACTGCAGCGAAGAGTTCAACCGCTTTCGCCGCCTTGTTGGTTTGCAGATGGCCGATCAGATGCCATTCGGCACTGTGCAGATCCCGAAGCGCGTCGGTCTTCCCAGCGAATTCCTGCACCCGATTCTCTCCGAATAGCCGCAGTCCGGCGTCATAAGCCTCCCGAATGCGTTCTGCGGGAAACGTCTTGCTGACCGCCATCAATGCGATGTCTTCGGGTTGGCGTCCGGCACAACGCGCGGCAGCCGCAATTCGGTCACGCACCAGAGCAAGGTTTTGTGCAATCGACATGAAAGAGCTTGAACCACAAAGGACACGACGGCCCCACAAAGTAAGAGCACAAAAAACCAGTTTTCCTTTGTGGATCTTTGTGTCCTTTGTGGTTAAAAGATTCTTCCCAATTACATGATCGCCGTCGGCGGCGCCGGCTCATCCGGGCTGCCTGCGTTCGAGAGTGGCACTTTCATCATGACAAAAATCAACACCGCCATACCGATCAAGCCCGAGAAAGAGAAGTCTCCAATATCAATATGCCAAAGTTGATGATTGCTGCCCACGACGCCTGCAATCACCAACCCACATAGCGCCTCTCCGGCGATCAGTCCTGACGCAGTCAGCACGCCCGCGTTGTCGACACGCGCTTTCTGCGCATCATTGTAGCCTCGGCGGTCGCGAAGCTTGTCGGTGAACCAACGAATCACTCCGCCCACGAAGATGGCAGACGTCGTCTCCAGCGGCAGGTACATTCCGACCGAGAAGAGCATGGGACTTTTTACTTCAACCAGAATCATGGCGAAGCCCATAAGTATGCCGACTACGACCAGGGGCCAAGCCATGTTTCCGCCGACGATGCCCTGAGCCAGCATGGCCATGAGGCCAGCCTGCGGCGCAGGTAAGGCCGCGCTGCCGAAGTGATAGGCTTTATCGAGAATCATCAGCGGGAAGAACAAAACCAGCGAGGCCACGATGGTGCCAAAAATGTCGCCGATCTGCATTTTCGCTGGCGTGCCGCCCAGAATGTGGCCAGCTTTCAAGTCCTGCAACATTTCGCCCGCCACCGCGGACGACACGCAAACCACGGCCGCTACTCCCAGCACCGCGGCCACGCCGCCTATGCCCGAGACTCCCATTGCCACCATCAGCAGGGCCGCAACTACAAGCGTGCACAGCGTCAGGCCGGAAACCGGATTGTTGGAAGAACCGATCATGCCGACCAGGTTGCCCGAGACTGCGGCGAAGAAGAAACCAAGAACGATCATGACGGCTGCGGCCACGACTGCGCCGGCGATGACCTTGCCTCCGCTCAGGTTGTGCGCTCCCGCGATGAAATAGTAATAGAGACCGATCATCGCGATGAATACCAGCCCGACACCCGCAAAAACGACTTTTGCATTGAGATCGCGGTCCACGCGGCTGGTCGCCTTGTGCGCTTCGGCGGATTTCTTCAGATCAGAAACCGCGCGCTTCATGCCCGCCATCAGTTGCTTGCGCATGCGGAAAAGCGTGAAGCCAGCGCCCACCAGCATTCCACCCACGGCAATCGGACGCACGATCGAATACCACACGCTGAACGCGATTCCTCCCCAATATGTCGCCGGGTTCGCGCCAGCCGCCATCGGCGGCAGAGTCGGCCCGAGGAAATAAATGAGCAGAGGAACCAGCAAACCCCAAGCCACCACGCCGCCAGCGAAGTTCAGCGACGCCAGCCGAGGTCCGATGATATAGCCCACGCCCAGATAGGCCGGACTGACCGCGGGTGAAGTAAATTGCGACATTCCACCGGTTGCCAGCATGGGCGCGTTTGCCCCGCGCCCCAGGCGTAACCCGGTCGCCATTTTCGGAATGTTGACCAGAACATTTTTCGTGTACCAGAAAAGGTTGACCTGGGAAAGAAAGTACATCAGCCCGCCAAAGCCCATGTTGGCGAACAAAATTTTCGCTGCCTTGGATCCCTGTTGCCCGGCCTTATGAATTTCCGCCGCCGCCACTGACTCGGGGAAAGGCAGCTCTGCGTCTTCGACCATCACGCGTCGCAGCAGAGTGACAAACAAAATGCCTAGCAGGCCGCCGATTACCATCAGCGCGACTGATTGCCAATACCTCTCCATGCCAAGGCTCGGCCAAAGTCCCGCGAGAACAAATGCCGGGATGGTGAAGACTGCGCCAGCAGCCACCGATTCGCCAATTGCACCCACCGTTCGTGCAATATTTTCCTCTAGCAGCGACCCTTTCATAAGCCGCAAAAGCGACATGCCAATGACTGCCGCAGGATAAGTGGCGGCGATCGTCATCCCAGCCTTGAGGCCTAGATAGGCGTTGGCGGCGCCCAGAATTCCCGTCATCACCAAGCCGAGCATCACGGCGCGAAACGTAAACTCCCGCATCTCCATGTTCTCGGGAACGTAAGGCTTGAATTTCTTGGGGGCTTCGGTTGCGTTCACTGTAGTTTGGGGGCTCATGGTCAGAAATCCTCACGAAACATCGGAAATAATCAGCATAAAGTAGGACGGCGCACGTTAGCACGCGCACCGCCTGATTTACAAGTCCGTTTGACTAGTTTCTATAAACCGGATGTCCCAAACACCAGTAATTGAGATGCAGGATTTCAGTGCGGACCGCGATCGCAATGACACACGTAACTCCCTGGTACCTGCCCTCGTTGCTTCCGACCTGTCACACCGCTATACTGGAGGGGATTCGTCCGGTCGGAGCCCCCGCAGCCGCGATCGGGTGAAGGAGGATCGTCTTCAGCAGTAACGGGACCCCAATTCGGGCCACCGGGACCAGGGTTGTTGCGCAAGACAATCGATTGGTCTCCTGGGCCAGCGGCATCGCCGCAGGTCTGTTCGCCACGTTGTTCCCTTCCGATTGTCGTCTTTGCGGTGCCCCCCTGATAAATATTTCACGGCTGCCAGTTTGTGAAGATTGTCTTGGGGCTATGCAGCCGATTACTAGCGGGCTTTGTTCCATCTGTGGCGAACGGCTGATAAGCCCATTCGCATTCTCTCCCGAAGCTGATAATTCTGAATCCACCGAGGCTCGTTGTGGACTGTGCCGCCGACTCGAACCTCCCTACGTCAAGGCCACAGCCTACGGGAGCTACGAGAGCGGCCTGCGTGAACTGATTCATTTGCTCAAATACAACCAGGTTAGGCCAGCGGCGAATGTCCTGGGCCGCATGGTGGTGGAAGCAGTTGAAGATCTGCAGCCTCTCTTTGGTGGAACGGAAATTTTGGTTGTGCCTGTCCCTTTGCACTCCACAAAACTCCGACAGCGAGGATTCAACCAGTCCGAACTGATCGCCCGGGCTGCCCTGAAAGTGAAGCCTTCTGCCGGTCGCTTCCAGTTGAGCCCTGGTTTGCTGGAGCGCCGACGCGAAACGAAATCTCAGATCGGACTCTCCCGGCATCAACGCAGGGAAAACATTCGTGGCGCTTTTGTGGTCACAAGGCCTCTCGAAATGGCGGGACGCGAGGTGCTGTTGGTAGACGATGTCTTTACCACAGGCACAACGGTTTCAGAATGCGCACGCATCTTGCGGCGCGCGGGCGCGTCGAAGGTCTACGTAGCAACGGTAGCGCGAACATTGAAGACGGAGGCCCAGCACGCGATACGGGAGACAGAAACCGAAGCACGGCTAACTATGGCCGCCGCCGGATAAAGACACGTGGGGACGGACGCCCCTCGGCTGTCCGACCGAGCGAAGCTCGGTGGTTCGAGAAAAGAATGTCGGGGAAGTGGAACAATTCGATGAGCGGCATGGGACGGACTCACATGTCCTCCCCACTGGTAGCAGCCGTGCGTTCCGAGAGCGAAGGTCCGCACGTGCTGCATGCGCCGGTGCTGGTGTTGAACGCTTCGTACGAACCTATTAACGTCTGCGCGGCGCGCCGCGCTATCGTTCTGGTGCTGAAGGGCATCGCAATGACAGAGGAAGAGAACGGACACTTTCTCCATGCCGCCCGTCTCGCCATTCGCTTGCCGTCCGTGATCCGGTTGCTCGAATATCGCCGCATTCCGCACCAGACGCGCGCTCTCTCTCGCAAGAACATTTTGCTGCGGGATCGCAACACTTGTCAGTTCTGCGGGGAAGTGTTGGCCTCGGGCGAGTTGACGCTCGACCACGTAGTACCCCGATCTCGGGGAGGCGCTTCCACGTGGGAGAATCTCGTAGCCTGCTGCCATCCCTGCAATCGCCGCAAGGGGAACCAGTTGCCGCACGAGGCAGGCATGAAGCTCATGCGCGAGCCCCGCGCCTTCAATCTGCACACCAGCCGTCACATCATGCGCCTAATGGGCCGTTCCGATGACAAGTGGCGAAAGTATCTCTTTTATTAAGTAATCCCCACTTAGCCCGCATCAGGTCTTTCGATTACGAAAGGTCATGCCCGAGTTTCACTGCCGTAACCTTGTGTTGCCAGGCTTGACCTCGTATCACGGTTGAGACATGTAGATCAGAAGTCGTCTCATGTCGAGACGGAGAACTCTGATGCGCTCGACCTTCTATTTTGCCGCTTGGACAGACAGCGGCTGTCTCCTGGGATGCGACCACGAACACCAAACCGTAACTTCAGCAGAAGCCTGCATTTCGCATGCCGGCGGTTATGTGATCGCCGTTGAAAAAGGTGTATTGCGTGCCCTTACGGATGCTGAGGAAGCAGAATTTCAGAATGTGAGGTACGGCATCAAGGCTGACGCCAGGCAATCCTTTATCGCGGACGGCATGCTTACAATCTTGCTTACGATCCAAATCAGGCTGGGAAATGAAGAAGCCTGCTAGACCCTCCAAGCCCCAGGAAGCGATCTGGTAAAACTCCTGACGGCTGACGCCTGAATGCTACTTCTGCGGCTGTTGTGGCGCCGCGTTCTTTCCCTCATCGCCCTTCTGCACTTCTTTGCCGTCATAGGTGATCTTCACGTTCGATCCGAATTTCTTGTAGTTCGTGTACTTCACGATCTCACGAATCTTCACGTCACCGTTGGAGAAATGCAGAGTGTCGTCGGCGCGGGTGTAGACGGGAAACCAGTAGGGACCATCCACGACCTGCTCCCGATAGGTGGTGAACTTGGGAAACAGGTTCTCATTTCCCTTCTTCCTGGTAATGTCAGGAACGGATTTTCCATAGGTTTTCACGATTTGGAAATCCTTGTCATCCACCCAAATGCGTCCCTGGAAATATCGCTTCTTGCCTTCTATCTTTTTGGGTGCGATGTCGAACACATAGCAGTGCAGGTCGTCCTCCTGCTGCTGTCCGACATAGAGAATGCTGTATTCGCCAATCTCATCGCTGGTCAGCACAAACGGCAGCCGGTTCTCGATGTCATCGATGTCCTGCTCGGTCATCATGATCCGTTGGAGCGTCGATTGCGGCGCGAAAACGACGTTCTTGACCTTTTTCCCCTGATCATCGAAAGAGACGTCAAACACCTGCTGATATTCTCCATCCGGAGTGTCTCCATCGACCGTTTGCACCTTCACGGTTTGCCGATATCCGTACTGGTCAAGAGCGGTTTTGAATTCTTTTTCTTTGGCGGCAAAGCGTTGGATGATTTCATCGGATGTAACGCCCTTGGGCTCGGCGGGATTCAGCGCTCCTTCGTCCCCGAACGCACCGAGCGAGACCGGGCCGCACAGGGCAACGGCCATGACCACCACGAACGCAATCCGCATGACTCTCATAACACTAGTGTAACGAAATCGGAGAGGGAAAACCTGCATAATTAGATTGCTGGCCAGGACAGAAAGTTGCCGCGTGAGCAAGATTTGAGCTTTTCTTGAATCCTCTTGCGATTCGCACGCATGATCTCGTCCCTTTAGCGGGCCTGGTCCAGATTCACGCTAGAGCTTTACGTTGTAAGATGGCGTGGTCGAGTTATGCCCTCTAGTCCACGTGCGGAAGTGCCATTTGTCCCCCCCACGATGCAGCAAGAGATTGCCCGTCTTGCTGGGTCGCCAGAAATCCGCGCGGCTTTCGCCTGGTTTCGCGCCGAGGAAGCCCAGTTTGCGGCCTGGCAACTGGAAATGGCGCGCATTCCTGCTCCGCCATTTGGAGAGACAGCTCGCGGAGAATGGCTACGGGAACGTTTTCGCGAGCTCGAACTCGAAGACGTGTGCGCCGACGAAGTAGGTAACGTTTTCGGCATTCATCATGATCATGCCAAACTGACCAAACCGTTGGCGACCAAGCAATACACGGCGCTCAGCGCTCACATCGATACGGTTTTTCCGGCTGGGACTCCGCTGAACCTGCGTCAGCAGAGCAACCGCCTCTACGGGCCCGGCGTTTCCGACAACGGAGCTGGAGCCGCGGCAATGCTGGCCGTGGCAGCCGCGCTTCGCGCATCCAAAATAGCGCTGGCCACACCCATACTTTTTATCGGCAACGTGGGCGAAGAGGGAGAGGGCGACCTGCGCGGAATGCGTCACATTTTTTCCCAGTCCCGCTGGAAAAACTCGATCCGCTACAGTTTGATCCTGGACGGCGCCGGCTCCGATACGATCGTGGCGGAGGCTCTAGGCAGCCGCCGCTTCGAAATCATCGTTCGCGGCCCCGGCGGACATTCCTGGAGCGACTTTGGCGTGCCCAACCCGATCCTGGTCCTGGCGCGCGGCATCCATTCGTTCTCTCAGACCTCGCTCCCATCGTCTCCGAAAACCACCTTCAATGTTGGTGTGATCCGCGGCGGCACGTCCGTGAACTCGATTCCGGAGTCGGCAAGTATGCGGGTCGACATTCGCTCTACTTCGATGGCCGAGATGGAGCGACTGGAAGCATCCCTGCGACGCGCACTTGAGCACGCTGTCGAAGAAGAATCGCGGGTTAGCGAGCGGCGTACCGCGTCGCAGAAGCGCTCGTCCGGCCTCAGTTGCGAGGTCGTGCCCATTGGCAATCGCCCAGCGGGCGAACTGGATGGGAACGCTCGAATCCTGAAGGTAATTCGCGCCGTGGATGCTCATCTCGGCAACGCCGCCCAAATTCAGCGCGCTTCGACGGACGCCAACATTCCGTTGTCCCTGGGCCGGGAAGCAATCGCCATCGGTGGCGGTGGCGTGGGTGGCGGCGCTCACACCCTGCAAGAGTGGTTCGACTGCAGCGGCCGCGAACTGGGACTCAAGCGGATATTGCTGACTCTCCTGGCGCTGGCGGGCGTCGCTGAATAGCCACGGATCTGCACGGATTTCGCAAGATTAGGAAAAAGAAGAAGAGAAAAAAGAAAAAACGTATCCGCGTCAATCCGTGAAATCCGTGGTGAAGTTGTTAGAAACCGGGCTTTCGCATCGGCCGGAACGGAATCATGACTACCGTCTGGATCGCCACCGGATCGCCATTCCTGGTGGCGGGACGGAATCGCCAGCGCGACAGCGCGGCGCTGGCATAAACGTCCAGACGATCGTCCACTCCGCGGAGAATTCGCACCTCGCCGACCGATCCGTCGCTGCGAATCACGGCCGAGAGCATGACTATGCCCTGAACATTCTGCCGCATCAACTCGATCGGATATCCGGGATCTACTTCTTGCGTAGCTACCGGAGCGACCAACTCACCCGGCTTTTCAGCTTGCTTCAACTCGGCAAAATGCATCACCCAACTCCCGCCCGCGGAGTTTAAGTTGGGCACGTTCAGAGTCATGGCATAAGACTTCCGGTCGCCAAAGACTTTGCGCTCGAGTTCACTGGTGGCATTGGCCGGCAACTCCGAAGGATGCGGTGGAACCGCGGTAACTCGTGGCGCCGTTGCGCTGGCGATGAGCGGAGAGTCGGATGAAACTGTCTTGGTCATGCCCTGAGTACCGCCGGCAACCGCCGAACTGTTCCCCGCCTTGGGGCTGGCGCCCACAAAAAGTCCTGGGGGGACGCCGTTTGAGCTCTCGCCCGACCCCGACGCGCTTCCACTGCCATGGCCACCGCCTATACCACTTGCGGCAGCGGGATGAGGGTCACCAGAAACATCCGGCGTCCCCGGGGCACCCGGTTTGCCTTCCGGAGTCGCGGCAAAAGTTCCCCTCCGGTTGCCAGCTGGAACTTCGATAGGTCCGCTCGGAACCGCGGGATGGAGGTTCAGCGCAACCAGGCGTCCATCGCCGGAGCCCCCGGCTCCTTGAGCCGAAGGTGGGGGCGGCACGACTGCGCCGCCGGAATTCCCCATTGGCGCCATGCTCGAGGCCGCGCGTTGCTCTCCCATCGGCAACTGCGGCGCAGGCGCCACCGCCTGCGAACGCCCTATATTGATATCGGTCAATCTGCGCGAAGCGGCGTCCGCAACCACGGGCGGGGGCTCGACAATTGCCGGTTGCGGAGCGTGGACATCTCGCCTCGAATTCGCGGAGCGGACATCCGGCGCTGGCGCTACCACTGAATCGGATAAGAATGGAGTTTGCTTCAGCGCAGTCTTTACATCAGGAGCCGGCGCAACCACGGATGAAGGCAGCACCGGTAGTTTTAAATCCGAAGGCGAACCCGCCATCGCGGCAGTGGGAATCGTAGAAGTCGGACGCCCCAGGGCCACGATGTTTGGCAACGGCACATCGTGATCCAACTTCAGCTTGGGAGGCGTGACAATCGTCTGGGTGCGATTGTCCGCCTCAGGCGGCACCGAGATGATTGGCTGAGCCGCATGCTCGGGCTCGCCCTTCCGCGGCAACGGGGCGTGCGCCCCGCCGGTGTCGAGCGGCGCAAGGTATTCAGAAGCGTCGTAATAGACGACATCGGATCTTTGAAAGACCGGGCGCTCGACGATCTGCGGCCGTTGTGGCCAAAGCTCCGACCATCCCCACAAAGCCGCAATCACCAGGATGTGACCGAATGTCGACTGCAGGAACTGGAACCAAGGCACCCGCCTCTGCACGAAAACGTCAGGCCAAAAATCGGCTGGGCGCGACACCAACTGCAAAGGAGCTTTTGTCCGAGGCCACAACAGGTCCCTAAGATTACGGAGAAAAACCCGGGGCCACGGTTCAAGCTCGACCAGCAAGGTCGGCACAGGCACCGGGTTCGGCTTGTGCTTGCGCTTGCGCGAGGTGTCGATCAGCAGCGGGCCCTGTTTCATGCGCTCCTCGCGACCGGCGAGAATCCTCCTATTATAGATGCGCTGGCGGTCCAAGCCTCAGTGCAAAGAGTTCCTGGCCGTGAATTTCCGTGCTCTAATACCGATATGAAACTGGCAGGCGTATTTCCCCTGATGGTGCTCGTACTTAGTTCTTTGCTGGCCGGGCAGAATCCACCGCAAAACCCAGGCGCAAAGCCGGTCGAGGATTACTCGGGAATGTACAGCTTTCAGCGGGAAGGCGAATTCGTCCAACTTACCGTCGAAGATGCGGGCCGGGTCACCGGCTTCGTTTCCCGGTTCGGCGACTCCGAAAGCGACCGCGGCGCCTTCCTCGATCAATTCTTCAAAACCGGCAAGCTTGATGGAACCAAACTAACTTTCACCACCGACACCGTCCATGGCGTCTGGTATGAATTTAAGGGCACAGTCGAGCGCGGAGAAGGCAAAACTCCAGCCAACGAGGGCTACTATGTTATGAGGGGCACGCTGACTGAAAACCGCACCGATGCCGACAAGAAAGTGACCTCAAAATCCCGCGACGTAGTATTCAAGTCCTTCCCCCACGAAGGGTAGAGCGGACACTCCTGTTCACTTCCGTGAAAGTGCATGGTGCTTTTGAAATTCGAGAACCAAGCCTGATACAGAATCCCGAACTGACTGTGCCAAGTCGCGAGCGACGCGAAACTAAACTAGTATTGCTGTGTGAAAAGAATCAGTTTGCTTCTCTCGGTTACGGCCACGCTTGTGATGCTCCCAAGCCGCCAGAGTTCAGCCCAACAGTCCCACGCGACAGAGAACTCTCCGTCATATCTGGGCTTTGATCGCAATAATTATCCCGGCGACCAGAACTTGAAGGTACTTCGCGAGACGTTTTCCTACACGGGTTTCTGGCTTAACCATCCGCCGAGCGCGAGGACCAACACATGGAGTGGCAAGCGGAAGACGCTACAATCAGCAGGATTCGGATTCCTGGTACTGTTCAACGGACGCTTGTTCAATGAGCTGAAGTCGGTTTCGTACGCCAGCAAACTCGGCAAGTCCGACGCGCAGGCGGCTGTAGGAGCCGCACGGCGGGAAGGATTTCCGGCCCGAACCGCCATTTTCCTTGATCAAGAGCAAGGTGGCCGCATGCTGCCCGAGCAAAAAGCCTACATCTATGCGTGGGTCGATGGAGTCACCGCAGGCGGCTTTCGGGCCGGCATCTACTGCTCGGGCATTTCCGCTGCAAAAGAAGGTGGCGAGGATATCGTCACTGCCGACGATATCCGCCAGAATGCCGGTGCAAGAAAGATCGTGTATTGGGTCACGAACGATGCCTGTCCGCCCTCGCCCGGTTGCGCTTTTCCTAAACGTGCGCCGAGTCCCGTCGACAGTGGTATTCGGTTTGCCGACGTATGGCAATACGCCCAGTCGCCAAAAAGGCCCGCGGTCGCCGCGAGTTGTCCGGCAAATTACAACCCCGATGGCAATTGCTATCCGCCGTACATCGACGTCGGACAACACTTGCACATCGACGCAAATACGGCGACGACGGCGGATCCCTCGCAAGGCAGGACTCCCTGAGATCCAATTCAGAAATGCGGTAGCGGTGATAAGATTCCGCATCACCATGCGCCCGCTTCCCAAACAGATCCTCACTTATCTCGCGCTGGTCCTTACTTTCACCAGCCTGCCTGAGTTAATGATGATTCACGGCGGGCACATTGGCGCCGGAAACGGTTTGGTCGTGGGGTTGGTGATGTGGTGCCCGGCGATAGCTGCCCTTGCGACGTGCTGGCTCTTTCGCATCGATCTGGCAACCCTGGGCTGGAATTGGCGGCCAGCGAAGTATGAGGCGTGGGCTTACTTCATCCCGACTTTTTATGCGTTGCCGGTGTACATCGCGACCTGGGCGTTGATTCCCGGTTCGTTCGCATTTTCGGCATTCGCCCAATCCCCGGGACAAGCTTTCGGATTTCCGCAATCTCCCCGCGCCGTGACCCTCTTGTTAGCGATACCTTGTTATGCCACCGTCGGCGTGATCAGCAGCATGGCACGTGCACTGGGCGAAGAGATTGGCTGGCGAGGGTTCCTGCTTCCGCGGCTAGTTCAACAAACAGGCTTTACCTGGGGATGTCTCTTGAGCGGCTGCATCTGGGCGGTTTGGCATTATCCAGCACTGTTGTTCGCTGACTATAACTCGGGCACGCAGCCAGCTTTCGCTTTGACTTGTTTCACTCTCATGGTGATCGCGGATAGCTTTATCTTGGGTTGGCTGAGGCTGAAGTCGGGCAGCCTATGGACTGCGACGGTTTTTCATGCCAGCCACAATCTTTTTATTCAGGCAATTTTTGACCGGATCACCGCGCGAGCGGGCCGGTCGCTCTACATCACCACCGAATTCGGTGCCGGGATGGTGCTGACGGTTGGCGTTTTTGCCCTTTATTTCTGGACCAGACGGAAAGAAGTAGCCAGCGCCGGCTCGCAGTGAACGCGGCTGCTGGACCGAGATTAGCCAGCTTTAAGTTGCATTCTGCCCCTAAGACAGCGCACAATAACCTAGATCCTCAGTTACTTGCGGTGGTTACTTGCGTTGCTCGAAAAAAGCGACGCTTTCCCCCGCCGCTGAGCATCTTAACTATTGTGAAGAGTTAGTGGCTTCAACATCCCCGCCGGTTGGGCGCGGCGTAGTTTCAAACGACGCGTAGTGAATCGGCTGGAGCCGCTGGAAGCTTTCAACATCCCCGTTCCGGACCAGCGTTCGCCATTTGCGGAACAGCCGCAATTGCATTCGCATTCGGAGCTGAAGGCGAGACATGACAATGGCAACCGCAACAGCAGTTTGCAGTCTGGAAAATTACCTCGTCCTCCCCGATCATACGATGGACGAACGGATTGCCGCCGCCCGCGAGGCTTTGGGCCGCGAATGCGTGATTCTCGGACATCACTATCAACGCGACGAAGTCATTCGCTTCGCCGATTTCCGCGGCGATTCGTACAAGCTATCGCAAGAGGCCGCGCGCGCCGGGGGCAAATACATCGTCTTCTGCGGCGTGCATTTCATGGCCGAGAGCGCCGATGTTTTGAGCCGCCCCGGCCAGGTGACGATTCTGCCGGACTTGAATGCTGGCTGTTCCATGGCCGACATGGCGGAGATTACCCAGGTAGAAAATTGCTGGGAGCAACTCATCGCAGCCGGATTGACCTCCGACGACGGCGAGGGCATCACGCCCATCACCTATATGAATTCGACTGCCGCGATCAAAGCCTTCTGCGGAGAGCGTAGCGGCGTAGTTTGCACATCCTCCAATGCATTGGGCGCATTTCAGTGGGGCTTCGCGAAGACGCCCAAACTTCTATTCCTTCCTGATCAGCATCTCGGCCGCAACACCGGTTTCAACCTGGGCATTCCGTTAAACGAAATGGTCGTGTGGGATCCTTATTTAATCAACGGCGGCCTGACGCCGGACCGGCTGCGTGCCGCCAAAGTAATTTTGTGGAAGGGCCACTGTTCCGTACATCAGCGTTTTCTGCCCGAACACGTGGACAACGTCCGCGCCAAGTATCCCGGCATTCGAGTGATTGCGCATCCCGAGTGTCGCTGGGAAGTCTGCCAGAAAGCTGATGGCATCGGCTCGACCGAGGGTTTGTTGAAGATGATTCGCCAAGCGCCATCGGGTACGATGTTCGCGGTTGGCACCGAGATCCACTTGGTCAACCGCATGGGCAAAGAATTTGCCGCGGAAGGGAAGAAGGTCATCACCCTCGACGACTCTGGCTGTCTGTGCACGACCATGTTCCGCATCTCGCCGCAACATCTGTGCTGGGTGTTGGAGAATCTGGTCGAAGGCAACATCGTGAACCAGATCAAAGTGAAAGAGGACGTGAAGTATTGGGCACGGGTCGCGCTGGATCGGATGCTGGACATTTCGTAGTCGTTGGTCGTTCGTCGTTGGTCGGCAGCAAAAGCTCCTTGGACGCTTTCGGCTGTCCGCCTGGGTGTCGCTTCGCAGAAAAAGGTTCTAGTCTGATCTGCTACACTTCCGCCCTCTTTTGCACTAGCATTGTGTTTTCCCCCGGACAACTTTGAGGAGGCCCAAGATGGCCCAGTCGCGATTGGTGCGATGTTTGAGGGCCCTTTTAATTTTCTCCGCCTGCGCCACAGCGCAAGAATCAAAATCCGCTCCAACCGTGACTTGGGAGCCGGCAGCGGAGAACCAAATCTTCCCGGCGGCCCTTCTTTCAACCGTCGGAGTTTCGAGAAAACCAGTGAACAGCCAGGTCCTCTGTGAGCCGCACAGCTTCGCGCGAATCCGGATAAAATCCTCTGCTCCGCTCACGCGCGTCCACGTTGAGGTCAAGGTTGACGGTTTTTCCGAGGTGAGCTCTTGCGATGCGACGCTTGAGAATGCGGACCAGCAGTATCTAATTGCGCCGACCATTCGATGGGATACGGGCAAGCTCGCTTTCGTCGACCAACCGGTTCCGACGACGGTGGTGTTTGATGTAAAGGCCAACAACGTCGATCTTGGCGAGCAAACCACTCACCTCCAGGTTCGAGCAGTGAACGACGTACCATACAAAATGACTGACCCGGAGGGAAACGTTAGAGACCGGGCTGATTTATTTGCTGCCTTTGTGAATGAGAACAGTCCGGTCGTTGACCAACTACTTCACGAGGCATTGAAGTGGCACTCGATTCCAGCGTTTGTTGGCTATCAGGGAAAAACGCCAGACAGCGTCCGCATGCAGGTCTTCGCCGTATGGAACGCCCTCCAGCACCGAAATGTTAAGTATTCGAGCATAACTACCCCTTCGGGTTTCTCAGACAAGTTACAAAGCCAAAGCGTGCGTTTCGTCGACCAAACAGTACGAGTGAGCGAGGCAAACTGCGTCGACGGGTCTGTATTGTTCGCGTCGGTTCTCTACAAAATCGGCATCCATCCCGTGCTTGTCATGAAGCCCGGGCACATGTTCCTCGGCTACTACCTCGATGCACAAAGCCACGAAACTACGCAGAACCTAGAGTTCTTGGAGACGACAATGATGGGGTCGGGCCGTCTCATCCGTAACGTTCCATTCTCGGCGCCTAACGCAGTTCGGGGCACTCCTGCATACTCAAACTTCATAGATGCGGTCAAGAAGGGTGATGAAGAATTTCGGTCGGAGGTATCGCCAAAGCTCCGGGAGAACGATCCGCGATATAAGGTGATTGGAATAAGAAAGGCACGCGAGAACGGCATCAATCCGATCCCGCGCTAAGCTATTCGATACTGAGACCAATGACCGATGGCCACCACCACTAACGACCCAGCACAAAATGGACTAAAATACATCCAACCCCTATGGCCGACCGAACCTTCACCCTCGAAGAAGCCCAATCTCTCCTGCCTGTTTTGGAGTCCTTGCTGCGCACAGCAATTGACGGCAAGAAACTGATCGAGGCCGTCGACACCGAACTCCAGGAACTCGCTCACCGCGTTTTTCTGCAAGGAGGCCTGCTGGTCAACGTGGTTCACATGGCTCGCCGGAAGGCGGAGCGTGAAAAGGCCATCCCGCGCGTGAAAGACGCGCTGGCTGAGATTGACTCGACCGGCGTCCAGGTCAAAGATCTCGATATCGGGCTGCTCGACTTTCCCTGCAAAGTTGATGGCAATATCGTGCTGCTTTGCTGGAAGCTCGGAGAGCACGGGATCAACTACTGGCACGACACTGCCGAGGGCTTCGCCGGCCGAAAGCCCATCGACGAAAAGATCAGCAAGGCGAAGAAGACAAACTGAGAAGAAGCACTCAGCATTAATACTAAGGCCGCCCTCCCGCATTCCACTTCGGCTGGAAGTCTGAATTCACCAGCCACTCCACCGGCATCAACAACGATCCAATCGCTGCATTCATGTGTTTGAAGTCCAAATGGGCCAGATCGTCGCTGGGCTGGTGATAGTCTTTGTGCAAGCCGTAGCTTGATATCGTCTGGGCTACGACGCCCTTTTTTGCCAGCACAAAATTATCGGAGCGCGCAAAGAAGTTCTCACCAGGATGCGGATCAGCGACCAAATGAGCACCATGCGCCGCCAGTTCCGGACCAAGATTTGACCGCTCCCATCCCGTGAGCCACAGGGTATTGTCTTTCACCGCCGGATCCGGTCTGCCGATCATTTCAAATTCCAGGTTGGCAGCAATCTCTTTCAGTGGCACGGGGGAATGGTTGCGGAAATAGGTTGATCCGATCGCGCCCATCTCTTCGCTGCCAAACAGGGCGAACAGCACGGTGCGCCGCGGACGCTGTCCTCGGCCCAGCACACGCGCGATTTCGAGTACAGCCGTAGTGCCCGAAGCGTCATCGTCTGCACCGTTGTAGATGTCGTCGCCGTTGACCGGAACCCCAATTCCCAAGTGATCCAAATGAGCCGAAAACAGGATTGCTTGGCGTTGCAGCGACGGATCGCTGCCTCGCAGCATGCCCACCGCATTCCATGTGTACCCTTTTTCTTCGGACGACCGCGCTTCGAACTTCACCACGCTACCTTCCGGCAGCTGCTCGATCGCGTCGACCGCATCCCGCGTCAACTCCAGCACATTGAATTTCTTATCGTCTGCAGAGCCGTCCTTCAACTGGTTGGCCACTTTCGGCAGCTGTTTGCCGGCCTCCTCGAAGTGATTGACCTCGCTATTGCGCGCGAGTGTGAGTATTGCAGACGCGCCTGCCGAAGCTAGTGAGAACGCTGCCTGCTTGACTTTGCTTTCATCCGAACCCACAATCAGCACGACCGTGCCCGCCTCGACGGCTTGATTCCCAATGTCGCTAAGCTTGTCCACATTTAGTTTTCGCAACGGTCCGGAAAAGTCCGTTTGCGTCAGAACCACGACCAGGAAATCCTTGCCGTAATCCCAAACCATGGGCTCAGCCGAATGGTTACCTGCCGGCCGCGAGATCGTCAGTCGTGGCGGCGATACGATCTTCCGTTGAATGGCTGGCACACGCTGAATATAACCGCCATCGTCACCCGCCGGTTCAATGCCGTACTGGCGCAGCTGCGACGCTACGTAGGTTGCAGCAACTAGTTCATCATGGGTACCGCTGCCACGTCCCTGCAGCGCGTCCGAGGCCAGGAATTCTTCATGGGCGCGAATGCATCGTTCACAAACCCTGACGGCGACTCCAAGGTTGCCGGCTGGTTGTTGCTTTTGTGACGGCGTTGCGGCAGCCTGCGCGAGGGCCATCGACGGCAGGAACGCAAAGAGGGAGGAAAGCAGTGGGGAGAGGCAACATCGTGTTCTCATGAGAGCCTGTCGAGTTTACAAGGTTTTACCTTCCTTGACGGATTCTTTACCTCGGATTGGCCTTCTGATCGCTACTATATTTGGAGTGGGACCATCTTGAATCGATCGTTAGTGCTGCTCTGTCAGATTGTCCTCCTTATGTGTCCCTCCACGCTGCTGGCCCAGCGTGGAGGGCACGGTGCTGGCCGCCCTTCGACCGGCGCATCCAACCCAACGCTTGACACCAGCGACATGAACGATTTCAATCGCGCCATTGCGCTCCAGGCCACCCCGGACCAGATCGCCCAGTTCCAGCAATTGAACAAGAGCACGGAAGCCGCCAGCAAAGAGGCGCAGAATCTTGTCCAGCCTCTTAAGAATGCAAGTACGCCGAATTCATCCCGCTATACAGATTTAAGCGACGTGGTCGACGAGGCACAGACGAATATCCAGCATTTTGTAAGCAGCTTTTCTACCGCACAGCAGTCGGGATTAAAGCCTCTGGTCAAGAAGCTCAGTAAAGCGGACTCGGATGTCTCTAAACAAAGCAAGGCTCTGGCTGACGAGCTGGGACGATCGCAGATCAACGACAAGAAACTTGTTGCCGTCACGGAAAAACTGGACAAAGCGCTAACTGGTTTTCGGGCGCAGTTGATCGACCTCGGAAAAGAAATGGGAATTCAGCCCGAGAAACATTCTCCATGACCATAATTCAGACTATGCGACGAGCTTGCGGCGTGTGCATTGCGTTCATCCTCCTGCTCGTGGCTCTTTCGCCGGCGCAAAATCACGAAGCCAACGCTAACGACCAGGGCGTCGCCACCATGTCGGTCGACGTCAAGGTAGTCACGCTTCCTGTCACCGTTCGTGACAAAAAAGGCCAGATTGTCCGCAATCTGAGCAAGGGCGATTTCGTTCTTCAGGAAGATGGCCGCCCGCAAGCGATCAAATACTTTACACAGGACACCAACCTGCCGCTTACTCTCGGATTGCTGGTCGATACCAGCCTGAGTCAGCGAAATGTTCTGGATCAGGAGCGAAATGCCAGCAAGGTCTTTCTCGACCAAATGCTTACCGACCCCAAAGACAAGGCATTCCTCATTCATTTCGACCGCGAGGTCGAACTTCTTCAGGATCTAACGCCATCCCACGACAAGCTGGAGGCGGCGCTGCAATTGCTGAATGCTCCGCAACTTCAGCGCAACGGCGGCGGACAATCCGATCCCGGATCTTCTGGATCGGGCTCCGACCCTCAATCTTCCGGCACTGGCCAGCCTCGAATGAGCAGAGGAGCGGGCACTCTGCTTTACGATGCCATCTTCCTGGCTTCGAACGAACTGATGAAGAAGCAGCAGGGCCGCAAAGCTCTTATTGTTCTTTCCGACGGAGACGACCGAGGCAGCAAGGAGTCGCTGCAAAGCGCCATCGAGGCGGCTCAGCGCGCCGACACTGTGGTTTACTCCATCCTGTTCGCCGACAGCC
>DATHPO010000138.1:0-6019 GCA_035483835.1 Terriglobales bacterium | reverse complement strand
GCGCTCAACGCTTCTTCGGGTCCGAGGGTCTCGATGTTTTCATCAAGGAATGACGTAACCATTTCAAATCACCTCCCAGGATTTCCATCTTCGTAAGAAATGCGCAGCGACTTGGCAAAAGTCAGAACGTGTTCAAGAGCTTCGGTGTCTCCCGCGCGTAGATTCATTTCAGCAAGATCGAAAAAGCCATCTCCTGCAGCCGCTCTCAATTCCGCACTCTCTTCCGATCCCAATTTTGGATTGCGATATACGACGATGAAGCCCGCGGCGTGTAAAGCCGCCCAAGCGGTCCTCGGTGAAGCGAAGGGTGCTTCGGTCTCATCGATGACCATCACTTCGAACCCCATTTCAAAGAGCGCGCGTTCAATTCGTCGTGCGAGTGCCGCACGCGAGTTGGTCAAGATGATGGCTGGATAATGTGCATGGCGCCGATAACGCTCAAGCGGAGTTACGAGGGCTTCGGTGCCAGGTGATTCCCGCCTCGTAGGTGTCTCGTCCTGCGTGAGGCTCTCCTGAATCATCCCGGCACCGAGCGTGGCATTCGTCAAAGGATCGATGACGATAAAACTCCCCGTTGTCCGATTCTGTTTATAGGAATCAAAAAAGAGCGGGCTATTTGTTTCGAACTCCACGACTGCGATATCGTTTATTTCCAGTCGCTCAGACGATTCCGTCTCCAAGGTGTTGATGTTGACGCGATGTTGGATTCTCGCGACCGCGCCGCGTACCTGACGCACGCCCTGTTTGATCAAGTACGCTTGCCGGATTTTCAGCGGTTGCGCGTGCATCCACACAATCGCCGCTCGAAATCGCTGTGATACGCTCGGCGGACTGTCCGGAGCGACGAGCATGTCTCCCCGGCTCAAATCAATTTCGTCTTCGAGCTTCAAGGTCACTGACATCGGGGCGAATGCCTCAGCCAAGTGGCCGTCGTAGGTAACAATTGCTTCCACACGAGATTGCTGCCCTGAAGGAAGGGCAATAACGGCATCGCCAGGACGGATCACTCCACCGGCTACTTGTCCGGCAAATCCGCGGAAGTTCGCGTCTGGGCGAATCACGTATTGAACTGGGAATCGGATACCTTGCGTCCTCGCGGCTTTTGTCACCGGCACGGTTTCGAGGTGTTCGAGCAGCGCCGGGCCGGCGTACCACCCCGTTCGCTCGCTGCACTCGACAACGTTGTCTCCCACGAGAGCGCTGATAGGAATGCACTGGACGCTTGCGATTCCCAGCTTCTCCGCAAGCGCGAGGAAGTCTTTTTCGAGAGTCAGGAATCTCGCTTGCCGATATCCCACCAGGTCCATCTTGTTGATTGCCGCCACTACGGTCGGAATCCCCAGCAAGGCAGCGATTTGAGCATGCCGCGTGGTTTGCGGAAGCAGTCCCTTTTCTGCGTCGATAAGAATGACGGCCAAATCCGCGGTTGATGCGCCCGTGGCCATGTTGCGCGTGTACTGTTCGTGTCCCGGAGTGTCAGCGATGATGAACTTTCGCCGAGCCGTCGTGAAATACCGGTAGCCCACGTCGATCGTGATGCCCTGCTCGCGTTCCGCACGTAGTCCGTCCGTGATCAACGAGAAATCGATGGGTCCGCTGGAGCGGTTAACGCGGCTCTTCTGCGCGGAAGCGAGTTGGTCTTCGTAGAGAGTCTTGGAATCGTGCAGCAGCCTTCCGATCAGCGTGGACTTGCCGTCGTCCACGCTTCCCGCCGTCGTGAATCGCAGCAGTTCCTTATTCAGATTCTGTTCAAGAAATAGGGCGAACTCATTTTGGGGTTCGATGGCCATAGCAAGAGACATTAGAAGTAGCCCTCCCGCTTCTTGATCTCCATCGATCCTTCCTCGTCATGATCGATCACGCGGTTTTCGCGCTCGGACCGGCGGAAGGAAATCATTTCCTCGATGATCTTGGGAACGGTATCGGCCTCTGACCGGATGGCGCCCGTGCAGGGCGCGCACCCAAGCGACCTCATGCGGCACACCACCGGCCGGGGTTTTTCCCCCGCCAGAAGCTGGTCCTTCGAATAGATCAGGACGATAGAACCGCCGCGCACCACGGCTTCGCGCTCGCGCGCAAAATACAGCGGCACAGTCGGAATATTTTCCGTGTGGATGTAGAGCCAAACGTCCAGCTCGGTCCAGTTCGATAACGGGAAGATCCGTATGCTCTCGCCTTTGTCTATTCTCGAATTGAAGACATTCCAAAGCTCGGGTCGCTGATTTTTGGGGTCCCACTGCCCGTGCGAGTCGCGAAACGAATAAATTCTTTCCTTGGCCCGCGACTTTTCTTCGTCTCGGCGCGCCCCGCCAAATGCTGCGTTAAATTCGCCTTCGGCCAGCGCATCGAGCAGGGACTTTGTCTTCAGCAAGCCGCAGCATTTTTGTGTGCCCAGCAAAAAAGGATTCGCGCCTGCGTCGAGCGCTTCCTGGTTTTTGTGTACGATCAGCTCCGCACCGACCTTCTTCGCGTATTCATCGCGAAATTCGATCATCTCGGGGAATTTGTAGCTCGTGTCGATGTGCAGCAAAGGAAACGGAATCTTTCCGGGATAAAATGCTTTCTGCGCCAGACGAAGCATCACCGAAGAATCCTTGCCGATGGAATAGAGCATTACCGGCCGCGAAAACTCTGCGGCTGCCTCGCGCAGGATATGGATGCTCTCGGCCTCGAGCGTTTTCAGATGGCTCAGCTTGCGCTCGGGAAACGCGCGGGTGCCGGCGCTTGCAGAGTTGAACTGCGCCGCTTTGGTGGAAAGCTCTTGTGTTCGACTCGCCATTTGTTGCGTTCCCCGGTGCAAACTGGGCGTATAAAAACAAAAAACCCACCGGCCAGTTAACCTCTGGCGGTGGGCTGAACAGATGCTCGGCTAGTATTAGAGTCTTAGTTCACTAGCCTCCCGATGCCAGAGGACACGTATGCGCAACAAAGACAACAAATCTGCGCCGTCCTCTGGTTCGTGCGGTCCATGAACATGGAAAGATTGTACATGGTGTCAGAGCTTATAGCAACGGACAAAAGGGCGAAGCGTCTCAGGCTGGTGGATTTTTGGAGGTTCATTTGGATTTCTCTGCGCGCGAGCGGATGTGTCGTGCACACTTTGCGTGAAAGGAGTCGCAAAGTGGAGCGAAGGAAGGGGCAGCGGTGCAGCAAGGAATTCGACAGCAGGCTGTCGAAAGGATGAATGCGTGTGGAAACGTTGTTGCACTTGCACGAGACCTCGGGATAGCCCGTAGGTCCTGTACAATTGGCGCGATCAAGTCGAGGAAAACGAATCAGACGCCCAACCGAACTTGCGAAGTGGTGTTGCGTAAGCAGATTCTCAAACTCAAGCGTCTGTTTGCGAACAAGACCATAGAGTTGGCGGACGCCTGACCTTGAAGGCGAGAGGCGACGGGATACGTTATTCGACGCTTAGTCGGAAAAGCCTGAGGTAAAAGCCTGAGGTTCTCACAATGACGGATGAGGATGTGCAAAAGATACTGGAAGAGTTGTCGCGGGACTTACAGGAGAGCAAAGCCAGGCTTGAAGAGGCGCAGCGTATTGCCCACGTCGGTCACTATTATTGGAACCTCATGGAGAATCGTGTGATCTGGTCCGACGAGGTGTACCGAATTTATGGCTTGAGTCCTCAAAAAGGCCCCATAGACATGGCGATGTGTCGCGAAATGATCCACCCCGAAGATCGAGAGTTTGTCTTCCGGACAGCCGAGGAGGCCCTTCATAGCGAAGCGCAGCCCGACATCGAACATCGCGTCGTTCGCCCGGATGGCGAAGTGCGTACTGTCCACGCCTTGGGTACCGTAAAACGAGACGCATCGGGGCGACCGTATGAAATGTTTGGTACCGTCCAGGACATCACTGAACGCAAGCGCGCAGAGGAGACGCTGCAGCAGACGCAGGTTTATCTTCGCGAGGGGCAGCGCCTCGCTCATATGGGGAGTTGGGCGCTTAACGACTCAGGTCAGTATTGGGCTGAAGAGCTGTACCGAATTTTTGGGCTGAACCCGGAGAACGGAGCCCCTACGATTGAGCAGTATCTGGCCCTCATTCATCCACAAGACCGAGCCTCCGTGTCTGAAACGATTCAGGTCATGTATCAGCAGCACTGCGGCTGCGACATGACAAAGCGAATTGTTCGGCCCGACGGCCAGATGCGCTACGTCCGCTGCGTGGCAAATCCGGTCGTTGAACAAGGAGTCTTCAAAGGGTTTCTCGGCACCGCCATCGACGTCACCGAGCAGGAGCTACTAACGCAGGAGTTGCAGCGGCAGCAAGCATATCTCAACGAAGCGCAAAGCCTGGCCCACATCGGGAGCTGGGCGTGCAATCTGATCACACGGGAGATATTTCATTCATCGGACGAAAACGCTCGCCTGTATGGTTTCGATCCCAGCCAAGGCGCGATTCCATTCGACTGTTTTTACAACACAATTATTGTGGAAGACGAAACAGCCTTGAGAGCGGAACTTGAGAATGCGATCCGTGCGGGGGCGGATTACGATGTCGAATTTCGGATTCGTCGTGCTGACGGCACCATCCGATTCATGCGTGGCATAGGACATCACATTCCCTCTCAAGAAGTTGGCGAGTACGTCGGTATCACCGTGGATATGACCGAACGAAAACACACCGAAGAGGAGCGCGAAAGGCTGCGCCAGTTAGAGGCCGATCTCGCGCACATCAATCGCGTCAACATGATGGGAGAACTCGCCGCCGCGCTGGCGCACGAAATCAAGCAGCCCATAGCCGCCTCAATTACCAGCGCCAACGCGTGTTTGCGATGGCTTGCGCGTGATCCACCGGACCTCGAAAGGGCGCGAGCGGCGGCAGCTAGAATTGAGCAGGACGGAAACCGCGCGGCCGACGTGATCAACCGCTTGCGGTCCTTCTACAAAAAGGGCTCGGCGCCTAAACGTGAGATAGTCGACATCGGGACGATCATTCTTGAAATGGCCGCTCTGCTCAAAACCGAAGCGATTCGGCACTCTGTAACGATTCATTCCGCAGTCGACCCAGATACGCCTAAAATCCTGGTTGACCGCGTGCAGCTTCAACAGGTGTTCATGAACCTGATGCTAAACGCGATCGAGGCTATGAAAGACACCCGAGGCGCATTGACGATTACGGCGCGGCCGAATTCTCAAGGTCAGATAATCGTCTCGATCAGCGACACCGGCATTGGATTGCCGCAGGGAAGTACTGAACAGATCTTCGATGCGTTCCATACCACGAAACCTGAGGGAACGGGTATGGGTCTGGCTATTACGCGCTCGATTGTGGAGTCACACGGAGGGCGAGTGTGGGCCACTGCCAATCAGGGGGCGGGCGCAACCTTCCATTTCACTCTCCCTATCGAAGCCGAGGCGCATGCATGAAATCCGCCGCGGCGGTTCCCACCGTGTTCATTATTGATGATGACCGCGGCATGCGTCAGTCGATCCAGGATCTGGTCGAGTCAGTTGGCCTGCGCGCCGAGTCCTTTGCTACTGGCGAGGAGTTTCTGAAGCGGAAACGCACCAATGACCCGAGTTGTTTGGTTCTGGATGTAAGGCTGCCTCAGATGAGTGGGCTCGATTTCCAGCGCCAGTTGGGTGAGACCGGCATGCAAATCCCGATCATTTTTGTTACGGCGCACGGAGACGTTCCCATGTCCGTCAGAGCATTGAAATCGGGCGCCGTAGAGTTTTTGACGAAACCCTTCCGAGACCAGGACCTGCTGGACGCGATTCATCAGGCCCTACAGCGCGACCGCACCGCGCAAGAACAAAAGGCCGAGATCCACGACCTACAGGGGCGCTATCACGCTTTGACCCGGCGAGAGCAGGAGGTAATGACCCTAGTAGTCTCCGGAATGCTCAACAAGCAGATTGCCTCTGAAATCGGAGCGAGCGAAGCCACAGTAAAAGTCCATCGAGGCAATGTGATGCACAAGATGCAGGCTGGATCGGTAGTCGACTTGCTGCGCATGGCCGATAAGCTGAAACTCTCTCCTCGTAAGTAGGCTAGTTCTGCTCAG
>DATHPO010000137.1:0-25521 GCA_035483835.1 Terriglobales bacterium | reverse complement strand
CGGATCCACAACGCGGAAAGCAGTTCCTGCTCCAAGGGTCCGAGCCGCGTGCTCGGAGACCGTCGCAGCAGACTAAAAATCCGTTTCATACTCACTCACCAGGGAACTTAAATTTCTTTCCATAGCTCCAGCGAAACGAAACCGCCGTTCGTAGCGCCGTTCCGCCGTGCCGTCCAGGGGTTCAAGTTACCCGAGAACCGGCCAAATCGCAAGGAGAGAAAAGCCCCGTCCGTCCGCTGCCCGTGAAGGAATTTTTCGGAACAGGTGACAAAAGGTATGGTCTGCTGTCAGAATTGAATGGGTACCCGGCCAGATGTAATTCGTGAACAACGGAGGATCTTGATGGCACCCCAACGCGGCACCTCGAACTCTAACCGGCTCGGAGGGACTAACCCGCCCACTTTGTTGGAGAGTTCGTTTGATAAAGTGGTCGACTCCCTGAAGCTCTCGCCCGAACAATACCAAAGCTCGTCCGAACTTCGAGAGTGGGTGTTGCAAAACAAAGACCACAAATATGTTCCCCCAGACCTGCTGAAGGCCTTTGGATTCCAGGTCAATCTGGAACCCTGATTCTTTCCGTCAGTCCTGTCCCATTCTGCTGTTGTGACCGCTGGAGGGGACGGTGCAGTAAATTAATTCCTTCAAGGAACCGTCTCGGAAGCTGGAATCTCATCCAACTTCACGGTTATGTGGTCACCCTCTTCGACGTGAACCGCTTTGCCGCGGTCTTCATATTGTGCAAGAAATTCGGGGTCGAAGAAGGCGTCTCGGTCGACCTGCTCCCAAGCGAAAAGGGTATAGTTGCCGGGCACGATATTCCTCAGGACAAATCTGCCCAAATGATCGGTGAACGCCTGCCGGTAATAGTTCGGCTGAGCGCGCTGCTTCCCGTCCGGTACCAGTGCCACCACGGCGCTGGGAACAGGTTGTTCGTCACTCTCCACCGTGCCATCCACTCGGCCAGCACCTGGGTTCAGAACCAATTCCAGGGATGCCGGAGAACGACCTCGACTGACCGTGATGCCGACTTCGAAGGTATCGCTGGCATCACTCGACCCGAGATAAAAGCCCGACGGCACAGGGAAAAAGTTTATCCGGTAGCTGCCTTCCGGAACCTCGCGGAAAATGAAAGTTCCATCGGGCTTTACCGACGCATTGTCAATGTCCGGCGTGAGGCTGGCCAGGGACTGAGCTTCCTGCGGTTCTAAAACGCCCACCATACTCCCGATCTGTTTGCTGAAATCGTCGGCGGTCTTACCTTCCACCCGAATATGGCCGATCACATCTGCTCCCGGACTAACGACGACATCAACATGCTCAACGTCGGTCTCTTTGACTTCGACGGACGTCCATCCCCACATGGTTTTCGGTTCCTTCGGAGTGCTCGGTTGTTGAGCCACCACGACGTAGGACCCGGGAGGCACACCTCGAAACTCAAAGACGCCAGCGGAGAAGCTCCTGCCCGGCGAAAAAACCGTTTCTCCCTGATCGCTGAGCAGTGTGACTTCGGCTTCGTTGCTCGGCAAGGCGGTTCGCGCATTGATGACCCGCCCTCGAATGTGTACCGTGCGCACGGGTACGAGATTCATATCGATTCCCGCGAGTTCATCCCCGGCGCGAACCACGAGGGCGATCGCGTGGGCTCGGTCGTTCGCTGCGGGATAATAAACAGGGACGTAACTCTTATCGTTACTCTTATCATCACTTTTATGGGGCGCCGCCACGGGCTTTGGTGAAGCCGGAGGCTTGAAGTAAAGGCAGTATTTACCCGGAGGCAGGCTCGTGATCCGATATTCACCGGCTTCGGTGGTCACGGCACGCGCTACGTCATGAAACTCGTGCCTACCGCGCGGATAGGAGGATTTCATCGCCTGCACGGAGACACCGCGAAGCGGTTTGCCAGCTTCGTTGGTGAGATGGCCTGAGATCGAGGAATTGGGCAGCAAACGAACAACGACATCGTTAACATGCTGGCCGGGCGAGAGCAAGAGCGCTTTCCCCCGTAAGTCGCCGAACTGGGATTTCACGTAACCGTCGTGAGATGCCAAAAGAAGATATCGTCCAGCCGATAAACCCTCAAACGCGAACCGGCCGTTGGAATCGGTGCTCGCGAACACGGATGGCGCAGCGGGAGCGCGGTCATTCGGCATCGCGGTACCCGCGAGCTTGACGACAGCGCCCTTCAGCGGCTCACCGCTCACCGCATCGATTACGATTCCTCCGATCGTGCACTTGTCCTGAGGCAGGGCTCCGTTCTGTGCGCGTACATGGGGCGCACAGAGGACGGACAGCGCGATTGGGACAACCATCAGGAAGCGTAGCTTCATGGCGATTAACGTGAGTTTATCCGAATGGGATGCGCAGAGGTACTCGTACTTCGAAGCCGGACTCCGGATGGATTTGCCCTAAGGCGAGCCAAACAACTGCGGGTAAACGAAATGGCGGCGGCTGGTGTAAAATCCTTGAGTCAACCCTAATTCGCTGCGGCGGAAGCGATGCAGCGGATTTCCAACCGTCGGGACGTGGCTCAGCCTGGTAGAGCACTCGCTTGGGGTGCGAGGGGTCGGCAGTTCAAATCTGCCCGTCCCGACCATTCAATTACCGTTCTGGTTCTTGTGTAGCTGCAGTGTCATTAGCTCTTCGTCGGCGTACACTTCGCCCACCTTCAGCGCTTGCGGCTCTCGGCCGTAGATTTGAAAGCCCAACTGCAAATATAGCTTCCTCGCGGCGGCTTGTCCGCTGGCGACGGCTAGAGTCACCTGTTCCAGGTCCGATCGCTGTTGGGCCCTGCGAAGAATTTCTTCCATCAGCGCGCGGCCAATGCCTTTTCCGCGATGCGCGGCTTTGACGTATACGCCCCAGACGCGGGCCTTGTGCCTGGATTTCTCTTCGGGAGAACGGAAGAATCCCGCCATGCCGACAAGCCCGCCGTCGTCGAATGCGCCAAGCACAAAGCTTTCGCTCTCACGGGGAGCGAGGCGGGCCTTCACCGAGTCCGGGGTGGTCATCCGGTGCGCGCTGGCTGATGAAGAAAAAGCCATCGGTTCGGTTTCGAGGGCTTCCAGTCGTAGTTGCCAAAATGCTTCCGCGTCCTGCTCGACTAAAGTTCGAATCTGCATGTCCGAGTCTATCCGGACAATCAGATCCCGCTCCAGAGAGAATTCCGGAATCCACTAACGGAATGACGCTTACCGAGAGAGCACGGTGACGACGATGAGTAACAAAGGAACAAAGAGAATGAACCCGGTGGCCGCCAGCAGAATCTCGCTGAACAAGTCGGGTTTCATCAGGTCATGCGGGTGCGTTGTAGGTGGCGGAGGAATCATGCGTGCTCCTTTCCGAACCGGATAGTAGATGCTTAAAAGGTTGCACAGTCCTTCCACTACCAGAAGCAGGCCGAATTCTTACTAGCTAAGCGTGCAATTTCTACAGCGATTTGCCGAGGCGTTCCAGGCTACCTTCCGACAAATTCCAGCAACTAAGGTGTCGCGCCTTAAGTGGGCGTGGGAAATCGAGGAGGCTTTATGAAACCAATTAGCCTGGAGAAGTGCGCACACGTTCTGTGCAGTTGCAACGCTACCGGAAAATACTGCAGCGAGGCATGTAAGGACTCCGACAGCAGAGAACGCGAAACTGCCTGCGCGTGTGGCCATCCCGGTTGTGACGCTACGGTCACGGCGGATATTCATGCGCCATTTCCCGAGCATCAGTTTTATGAGCGCCAGGTCTCTGAGCCTATCTCGCGGCGCTCGTAGATTAGTCGCGAGATTTGCGGATGTTCTTCAGATTTCGAACCTGCAAATCCGTCAACAAACGAACTGGAGGCAACACGAATGAAGCTACTGACAGTTTTCAGCACAACCGCATTGGCTGTACTTCTTGGAATTTCGGCACCCGTCTTTGCCCAGGACGAGTCGCATCCGCAGGAAGAAAAGCGGGCAGCGCCGGACGAAAAAGCGGACCATCCGGAGAAACAGGAAGACAAGCAGGTAGACAAGGACAAGGAGAAGGACAACAAACAAATCGAGAAAGAAAAAGACAACAAGCAAGCTGTGCAGGAAAACAGGCAGGACGAGAAATCGGCGTATCAGGAACAGCACGGAGAGCAGCGGGAAGGAAAAGAAGGCGGTCGTATTCCTGAAGACCGTTTTCGGGCTAATTTTGGCCGGCAGCACACCTTTCAAATCGGCCACCCGGTTATTGTCGCCGGAACTCCGCGCTTCCAATATGGCGGTTATTGGTTTGTGATCGTTCAACCATGGCCCGTGGGGTGGGCTTACACGGACGTAGTCTACGTCGATTACATCGACGGCGGCTATTATTTGCTGAGCCCGGTGCATCCTGGGATTCAGATTTCAATCAATGTGATTTTGTAAGAATGACTGCAGGAATGACAAAGGCCACGCTCGAAACTGAGCGTGGCCTTTTATTGTCAGTGCGCTTCGCTGATGTTTGCTTCATTCATCTCCGCGCTCGTGGGAGTGATCGGAGCGCCAGTGGCCATTGCCGGGGCGGTGGTCGCGGGAAAATCGGCGGGCTGGATCTTCACCGTGGAAAGCATCCAATTCAGCTTACGAAAAACTTCGTTGCGATCTACCGGCTTGATGGCCGGCTTGGCTGGTTTGATGGCCGGCTCGACGCCGAGCTTGACCTCATCCGGAATTTCTTCGCTGGCGGTCTCCAGGCCCAGAGCGAATTCGTAGCAGCTTCCGTTCTGGAAGGCGTGATAGAACTTCACATCAGCCTGGTTGTTCTCTGCTTCGGCGTACGCTTCCACTGCTTCGAACTCGGTCGGGCCAACTTTTGTTCTTGAAGTCGTAACTTCAAGTTCGTCCTTTTCCGGAAACGCGAATTGCTCGCATTCCGCCGCGGTCAGCTTGGGATTTACGCTTACATTAAAGAACGCGGTGTTGAAGTCTGTGCCGGCAAATAGTTTGCGCGGCAGCTCCACCGCGCTGATGGTGGTTCCGCCGGGCTGAACGAAGTTCATTTCGAGTGGTCCCAACCCGTCCAATTCCAGATTCGCCTCATCGTCTTCCTTCAGGCTGCCGTAAGTGGGATAACGGAACGAGACTCCATAGGCGGCATTTGTGTACGTAGACGCTGACAGCTTTCGCTGACGTGACTTCTTTTTCGCAGGCGGCTGGCTGGCCACCGGCGTGGGCGTTGAAATGTGTGTGGTCACGACCGGCATCAGCGGCTGGCTCGGGACGCTTTGATTTGGTGTCAAGATGGTAGACGTCTTGTCCGACTCTTTTGAACAACCGCTTTCCAGCAAAAAGACTCCTAATAGCGACGTCGCAATTAACGAGCCGACGAGTGCGGCCTTCTTCTGTTTGTCGCTCGATTTCTTTGGGCTTGGATGTTGTGTGTTTGGTGTGTTGGGCGTTGTTTTTCCGGTGGGCGAAGTTGCTGGTTTCTTGTCTGGATTTCCTGACAATCCGAGTTGCGTAAAGTGCGCCATATTGGCCTCCTGTGCTGGTTTTCCTCCAGTCAGCAACAGTAGGAGCAAGATGGCGGCCGTTGCGAAACGGACTGATTCCGCAAGGGTTAGAGGTAGGGTGGTTCAGTTAGAGTGTGGCGTGTGGAAGACTATGTGGCGGATGGGACACGTCTTCGCCAACGGGTACAGGCAAATTTTAGACGGCCCGCAGCACCGCACGTTCCGCAGCTTGTGGTAGCGGAACAGGGACAAAATAGCGTTCCGGGTAAAGGTAGTCTTCTCCGGATTCATCGACCACACGGATCTGGTGATGCTTGGCCGCTTCTGGGTCTGGAACGACTCGATACAGCTTTCTCAATTCCAACGAAGCTGGATAGTCATTGTTTCGGACGCAGACTACGAATTGTGTTTCCGGGCGTTTCATGGATATCCGTATCAAAACATTTCCCTATTCGCTTAAGATCCGTTTGATCTTGAATTCACAGGGGCCGATCCCATGGGCTTCGTACCAATGTATTTCGGCTCTGCATATCGTATCATCGCTCAGGCGCACAGAAGCGATCCCTTTGAGCTTCCTCCAGCGGCCTTTGCCGTAAACCTTTCGTAACCGCGCCCGTTCACGAATGGACGTTCCAATGGCAATCGTTTCAATGTCCGTGATTCGGCCACTTACTTGGAAATCCATTTGCTTGCAACAGCAGATGCGGAACCTAGCCAGAAGTCAGAAACCAAACTGGGCCGTGTAGTGTATTGAGATATTGTGCCATGCCGCCTCCTTTGGCACCGAACCAACAGATTCCGTGAGTCAATCCAGACTACTGACAGTCCGGCATCGTACAGGCTAGATATTACGACACGCCGGAACGGGTTGAGCCTTGTCCTCAACTGCACTGTGCTGAGGTCGGCGTACTCAATACATTCCGCGATATTCTTTCCGTCCGGACTAACCTCGCGTTGCCTCACCTCGCCTGAAAAGAATCTCCCGTATAGCGCGAACGCCGTGAAGATCACGACGAGTAACAGCACGATGCGTCGAATGCTTCCTGTTCACCTTGGACCTAGAAAAGCGCAGTTGGACGCCGCTTCCAAGCCTTGCCTTTTTCTGCAGCCGTTTTCTCCACGTCGTTCACATAGGCGCCGGCTTGGGTGAGGAGATGGTGCAGATCGTTGCCAACGCTGATGAAGGTAAATCCCTTTTCCAGAAACTCGCCAACGCGCGCGGTACCGAAGAGGAAGAGTCCAAGAATGACTTTGTTCTTGCGGGCCTGCTCGACAAGCTTCTGCGTGGCTGCTCCCAGCTCCGGCGAGGTGTACATGTGGGGGAATTCGTATTTCTCGTAGAGCCCCATCGACATGCACAGATCGTTCTGGCCCAGAAACAAAATATCGACGCCGGGGACGGCGGCGATCTCGGCCATGTTCTGGATGCACGAAGCGGTCTCCACCTGCAGCGCGACGATAAGGTTTTTGTTGGCGTTGCCGGCGTAACCAAGCAGACCGGCCTTATTCATGCTGCGCTGCGGAAAGTACACCGAGCGCGTGCCGGTCGTCGGATATTTGTTGCAACTCACGGCCTGTCGCGCTTCCTCCGCGTTGTTGATGTAGGGAATGAGAACCCCATCGGCGCCCAGATCGAGCGCCTGTTGAATGCCAGGACGATCGTCGTATCCCCCGACGCGGACGATGGACTTGGCTCCGCCGTTCGCGATAGCCGCCAGCATGGCGGAAAGTTTCTCGTGATCCATGGGGCCGTGTTGAGTGTCGACCAGCAACCAGTCGTAACCGCTGTGGGCCAGTTGCTCGGCGACGGTGGGGCTGTGAGCGTTCAGGAACAGGCCTAGCTTGGGCGTGCCTTCGCGCAGTTGCTGTTTAAATTCCGCGCCACTGGGGGCGGCTTCGGGCATATGAAAATTCCTCCTGAAGAAAGTTCCTTAGTTTAACCTACTTGACAATGCATGGGCGGAGCCCGCTACTCGAACTGCTTTCGGAAGCTGGCAAGTTGTTGTTTCAGGTCGGTCACTTCTTTTCTGAGGTCAGATACAACGTTTTCCAGGTGCGTTATACGGTCGGTGTCGTGCGAATTGCTGGCCACAAACGCGGACGAGAGCGCCTGCGCGACATCGGCAGCGTCTTCCGCGTCACCCGCCAGCAGATGTTTGTAGCGGGATTCTTTGGTTCCAGGCTGTCTGGGAAGGACTCTGACCAGCGGGGGGTCGCGTTGCATCAGGCGCTGCAAGGTGGATTGCACTTCAGTGAGGTCTTCGAAGCGATGCATACGCTCGGTGCGGCCGCGGAGTTCGCCGGGGGTTTGGGGGCCGCGCAATAACAGCACGCAGAGGACGGCTGTTTCGCCGCGAGTAAAGTTGAACGCCTCCTGCAGCCGATGTTCGTACTTGGTGACCCGGCTGTCGGCGCTGCTGGTCGGGCCAGCGAGACGTTTTTCCTGGAGAGTGCTCAGAGCCTCCTGCACCGCATCTTCTTTCAGATGCATCACTGGGTCGCGATTGTTTTTCTGGTTGCAGGCGTTGACCAGCGCATTTAAAGAAAGAGGATAGTAATCGGGAGTGGTGACATCTTTCTCCACGAGCGAGCCCAGCACGCGGGTTTCGACGTCGTTCAGGATTACGTCCATTGGAGACTCCCTATGGTCTTAGCGATTGTACAGAAGCTCTGGGTGCATCCGGTCGGGCAACCGGACAGCCGAGGGCGGGCGTCCCCACATAAACTAGTCGAATAGATTCCTTTAATCCGTCTTATAAGCTTTTTTGATTGGCAGCGGATGGTGCTCCGCGTTACCCTACCAAGTTCTGAACATCCCCCGAAACATATCCGCGTTTTATTACCAAGCTTATAAGGAGATCCATGCCGACTGAACTGCGAAATTTCCTGGCCATCCCGTACGACGAACTGGAAGAGATGAATTTGAACGCCAAGGAGCAACGCAAGAATCGTGTTGCCATTCATAAGATTCAAGAGGAGCGCCTCGAATACCTCACAGAGGAAAAGCGGATCAAGGCCGTGACCGTGCTGTTCAGCGACCTCGAAGGCCGTCTGCACATGCTCGATTACGATAAGAAATTTCTGATCAAGAGCTGGGACAATCTCACTTTTGATGGTTCGTCGATTCGCGGGTTCACCGCGCAGCGGGAAAGCGACCTGCGCCTCGGCATTGACTGGAGCGCCTTCTATTGGGGTCCAGCCGATATCTTCGGGCCGGGCAAGGTCTTGGTTTTCGGCGATGTGATCGATAAGGGCGGCACACCTTACAGTGCTGACATTCGCGGCATTCTCAAGACCTACGCCGATAGTCTGTACAAGAAACACGGCTACACGTTGAATGCGGCCAACGAAATCGAGGGCTTCCTGTTTCAAGGGCCGGATGCGGAGCGCCGCTATCACGAAACCGGCAAATTCGAGTACGTCAACACTGGCGGTTATTACCACTCACTGCCCGGCGATGTGTTGCGCACCTTCATCGATACCACGGCGGAGGTGCAGCGTGCGATGGGCTTCCAGAATGAAAAGGATCACCCTGAAGTGGCGCCCTCGCAGTTCGAGATCAACTATGGCTACGGGGAAGTAGTGGCTGCAGCAGACCAGATTCAACTCTACAAACTGGTTTGCCGCCAGGTGGCGACCAGGATGGGTTGCTCCGCGTCGTTCCTGCCCAAGCCGGTGGTGGGCGTGAATGGCAGCGGGATGCACACCAATGTCTCGATCAGCAAGGGCGGGAAGAATTTGTTCTGGGATGCGAAGGGCGAAGAGAAGCTGAGCAAAATGGGTTGGGAGTTTATCGATCGCATCCTCACCCATGGCAATGATCTTTGCCTGTTGCTGAATCCCAGTGTCAACGCGTATCGCCGCTTGGACCCGCACTTTGAGGCGCCGAACCAGATCAAGGCTTCGCCCACGGATCGGGGCTCGATGATTCGCATTCCGATCGGCAACGAGAAGAGTATGCGTGTGGAAGTTCGCTCGGTCGCCCCGGACGCAAATCCTTACCTGGTCATGCATTCGATTTTCAAAACCGGTGTCGACGGCGACACAGCGAAGATCAAGAACCTGCGGCAGGCGCAGCGCTACTTGCCGGATAACATCTATGACGCGCTGGCGAACTTTCGCAATGCGGAGTGGACGACGAAACTGCTGGGTGAAGACGTCAAGGCTCGCTATGCGGACTTGAAGCAGGCTTCGGCCGATCGCTGTCCGCGCCTTTTGGGGACTTTCGTGAAAGCCCCTGAAGTGCAGTATCACCACGACGTGTATAACCAGTTCCTGTGGAATTTGTTCTAGAGCGCGGCGGAAATAATTTGACATCTCGGCGCACTCTGCGGGTCTTCTCCGTGATCTCTGCGATTTAAGATTTTGCGTTTGCCGGGTATCATCAAGATCTTGAAACGGGGAGACCGCAGAGAACTTCCGCAGAGTGGGCTGAGCAGGTGCTGAGAGGAGACTGGGGTAGGTCCCCCGGCCCCGCTTGTGCGGAAGGGAGGCTCGTGCGATAATAAGCTCGGAACAAGGGCCGGATTGAGCAATCAGTCCGGCCCGTTTCTTTGTGTAACGAAATCAAGGCTCGCGCTCTATGGCGCGGGCCAATTCTTTTTTGGAGGATGAACAATGTCGAAATTTCGAGGCAAGCGCATTACTCACGAATACACTCAAAACAACGTGGCTCCGCCGGAGAGGGTCTTCCCGCTGCTATGCCCGGTGCGCGAGGCGGACTGGGTTCCGGGATGGCAGTATCGTTTGATTTACTCGGAATCGGGCGTTGCCGAGTACGGTTGCGTCTTCATCACACCGAACGAAGACGGCACTGAGACCACCTGGATGGTCACGGATTACGATCCTGCATGCTTTCGCATTGCATATGCTTGGGTGAATCCTGGACTGGTGGCGGCACAAATCAGAATCTGTCTTAGCAGAAACTCTGGAGCACAGATTTCACGCGGCCACACCAACGCACTCATCCAATACACGTACACAGGCCTGTCGACTGAGGGTAATCGGGAGATCGAACGTTACGATCTGAAATGGTTTCGCCATAAGATGCAAAGTTGGGAGGCGGCGATCAACCACTACTTGCAAACCGGAAAGAGGATTGGCGCGCCAGGATGGCAGTAAATGCACCGTAGGATGGCTGCAGATCCCCGGAGAGTCCTAACACCAAAATAGGATCGTCGTAGCACCTCCGTGCCCGACTATTCATTGAATGCCTGAGCTTGCGCCTGTCATAATCGACTGTCGATGGAGAGTGCTTCCTGGATACAACCTCACTGACCACAGACTTTGAAGATCGCTGGCTGCCTGCGTCCGTTCTCTGCCTGCGCGATTACAGCCTGAACACGTTTCTGCATGACCTCGTCGCGGGAGTGACAGTCGGACTGGTGGCTTTGCCGCTAGCCATGGCGTTTGCCATCGCCTCCGGACTCACGCCCCAGGCGGGAATTTATTGTGCGGTGGTGACGGGATTTTTGATTTCCGCATTGGGAGGGTCAAAGACCCAGATCGGCGGTCCGACGGGCGCGTTCGTGGTGGTGGTCGCCGGAATTGTAGCCGTCCACGGTGTGGACGGACTGTTCATGTGTACCGTGATGGCCGGAGTTCTGCTCATCATTCTCGGAGTCACGGGAATGGGCACGGCGGTCAAGTTCATCCCGCGGCCCATCGTGATCGGTTTCACCAATGGAATCGCGGTTCTGATCGCAAGTACGCAGATCAAAGATCTCTTTGGATTGAGGATCGATAAGGTTCCCGGAGTGTTCTGGCTGCGTATGGAAAGCATAGCAGCCAATTTTCATACTTTGTCGTACACCGCGACAGTTCTCGGCGTCGTCACCCTGGCGACGCTTTTGGTATGCCGCGCGCTTTCGAACCGTATTCCCGGACCTATCGTGGCGATGGTCGCAGGAACAATCGCGGTGGTCGCACTCAAACTGCCGGTTGAAACCATTGGAACGCGCTTCGGCGGTATTCCGAGCGGCCTGCCCCACTTCGCGATTCCGCGCTTCCGTGCCGATCTTATTCACGGGCTTCTGGGTTCCGCATTCACGGTCGCGATGCTGGGCGCGATTGAGTCATTGATGTCCGCGGTGGTGGCGGACCGCATGAGCAATGACCATCACAATCCGAATGTTGAATTGATGGCGCAGGGTGTGGCCAACATCGTTTCGCCGATGTTTGGTGGGCTCCCCGCCACAGGCGCGATCGCGCGCACTGCGACCAATATCCGAGCCGGCGCTAAAACACCCGTTGCCGGAATGATTCACTCGTTAACTCTCGTCTGTGTGCTTATGTTTGCCGCACATCTGACCAGTTTTATTCCGATGGCATCGCTGGCGGCTATTTTGCTGGTGGTCGCCTACAACATGGGAGAGTGGCGCGAGATCCCGCAACTGCTGAAACTGACCAAGACCGATATCAGTATCTGGCTGGTGACCTTCGCGCTCACCGTGTTCGCTGACCTTACAGTCGCAGTCGAGGCCGGGATGATTCTGGCCGCCTTGTTGTTCATCGGTCGGGTCGCAAATACCACGACCGTATCTCAGGTCACCGATGACTACGTCGAAGACGGCCGGGTACACATCCTGCAAGACAAAGACATTCCCTACTACGCGACCATCTTCCGTATTCATGGGCCTTTCTTGTTTGGGGCGACGGACAAGATCGCGACGATCCTGGAGAAAATCAATGCACTGCCGCCCGTGGTCATTTTGCGCTTGCGCAACATGACCGCGATCGATGCGACGGGGTTATACGCGCTGGAGGAAGTGGCGCGTGAACTGCACGCCTCGAATCGGACGCTGATTCTATGTGGCGCCCGCGAACAGCCCGCTCAACTCATTCGGCAGGCCGAATTTGAAGACGTAATTGGACGCGAAAACATTTGCGAGAATGTGCAAGAAGCTCTGCGCCGGGCAGAAGATGTTTTTGAGGGAATGGAGAACAAGGCCGCGGCGGGCGCCAAGTGAGATCGGTCCTCCCCCGAAGTCCGATCTCATTCGGGCGACGCCCGCCAGGACCAGTGGATTTTGAGCTACTTGTTGCTCGCTGCGACCGGTGGTGCCGCCTGCGTAATCCCCAAGTAGCTATCTACCGCTTGAGCCGTCAGGGCTGTGCTTATGGCGATCTGTGCGACCGTCTGACCCTGTGTTCTTAAAAGATGAACCTGCGCGCTGTCAGTGAGCCTTACGGTGTCACCTGCTGGCTCAATCTTGGTTGGTTGCTTCGCAGGTACAGCGGGAGCAGTTGTGACCTGAAGTTGCGCAGCCGTGGTTTGTGCCGCCGCACCAAAGTCGAAAGCCGTACCTCCGGAAATCGGAGCTACCATAATCGTTCCCCCTTCAACCTACCGTTATTCAGGAGTATCGGCGATCCAGCAGATAACTTTAGGTCTAACCGACACGGCGCAGGAAGCCCGCCTATGAGGCTGTGCGTAAGGAACTTAGGCACGCCGTGGGCACTTGTTCTCGACGCCTCCTGTGACCCCATCCATGAAATAGCTTGGAAAGCGTCTACCCTTGCGCGGGCGAGGGAGGCGATGATCAAGTTTGCTATGGCACGCCCAGCGGCTTTATAGTCTGTTTGCAGTCGAGAGGATCTTAATGCTCCGAATGCTCTTGCACTGGTTCGTTAGCGCGCTGGCGGTTTGGATCACCTCCCGCGTGGTACCCGGCTTTTATGTGGACGGCGCGGCTGCCGCGCTCATTGCGGCTGTCGTCATCGGCCTGGTCAACGCGACTTTAGGACTATTCTTGAAGATCATTACCTTTCCACTCACCATCCTCACCCTGGGACTGTTCTGGTTTGTGATCAATGCCATCATGCTCGAACTCGCCTCGACCTTCGTACCGGGCTTCCACATTCGAAGTTTCGGCGCGGCCTTTGTGGGCGGCATCGTGCTCACCCTGGTAAACATGCTGCTCAAGTGGCTGGTAATGCCGTCGCCGCAGAGATAGAGATATTGAGGCAGCTTTCCGGCGTTTCTCTGACGCACTCACGGACCTGCTTTGGGGGGCTTGCGCGGCTTAAGTGATTTCCAGTCATCCTCCCTCAGCAATCTTCCCAGTGCGCTGAATTCGCCTGCGCCTTGCAGTTGTTCGCCGCCGTCCATCACGATCACGTCACCGTTAATATAGCTCGAGCCATCGCTCACCAGGAATGCCGCAAGATTCGCTAACTCCTCGACGGTGCCGAAGCGGCAAAGTGGATTTCGCTCGCGGGCAAATTGTTCCAGCTCCGGACGCGGAAGCAAGCGGGAAAACGCTCCTTCGGTAGGAATCGGCCCGGGAGCGATAGCGTTCATGCGGATGCCACGGTCCCCCCATTCCACGGCCAGGCTGCGGGTCAGTGCGACGACTCCAGCCTTCGCCATCGCCGAAGGTACGACATACGCCGAACCCGTCGATGCATAGGTTGCGGCAATGTTCAGGACGACGCCGGGCTGGCCGGCTTGCAGCCATCTCCGCCCGCAAGCCATGGTCGCGTTGATCGTTCCCATCAGCACGATTCCAATCACGGCTTCAAACGCGCCTGGCGACAACTCTTCCGTGCGAGCCAGAAAATTTCCCGCAGCGTTGTTTACCAGCACATCGAGCGGGCCATCTTTCCAGATTGCCGCTACAGTTTCTTCCAGGCCGGCCAGATCGCGAATATCGCAGGATAAAGACCGAACCTTCCCCGGCGCCACGCGGTTCATTTCAGCTTCGGCGTCGGATAGAACTTGCCTACGTCGTCCGCAGATGTAAACCGTTGCGCCCAGCTCCAGAAAACGGTGGGCCATGCCTTTCCCTAAACCTGTGCCGCCGCCAGTGATGAGAATGCGTTTGTGGTGCAACAGATCGGGTTGAAACATGCGGACCTCTCCCTTGGCAGTGGGCTGCGAGCGATTGTAATCCAGAAACCTCGAAGGAATAGATCAGTTGGAAGGTGGGCTTTTCTTCTTGCCCAGCTTGCGGCGAATGTCGGGCCAGAACTCCTTTACCACGAGCGTGACAGTGTCGTACCCTACCTGCGTCCCCCAAACGCTCGCGGTGTTCGACAGAGTGCGATCGGCGCTGGGATGGTAGCTATAGGTCGAAATGGCAGCAGCAGCCGCGCTGCCGCAAACCTCAGAGAAATTGAATTGCTGGTGCCCGGAATCGGTGCGGGTGACAAAGATGCGGCTGATGGCGTAGCCAGTGCGATTCCAAAACGTCCCCTCGCTCTGCTGAAAGAAACGAGGATCCTGGCGGAGCAGGGACGGGAGGATCGCCCCGGTCATAAAGTTTTCGATTGTGCCGTCGGCTGCGGCTGCTCCGAAACGCTTTCCGTAGCCCTCAGCACCCTGTCCGTAACCGGGTTCGCTGTTTTCTGCTTGGCTAACGCCAGCCAGCGCAGCGTACCAGGGGATTTGAATATAGTCGAATGAGCCGCGAGCCACTACTTTGAATTTTTGCCCGACAGTCAGCGGCGGAACCTGTCCAGCGTTTTCTAGCGTCAAAAAGTTTGGCAGAGTGTAGAAGAGCCGGTCCTTCGAAGTGCCATCATTCTTATCGGAGGTCTTGTTGTTGGCTTGGGCATTCTTGCTCTGGTCCGTTGGTTGAGCCTGGGTAGTCTGAGCCTGCGTGGCCGGGGTTGGATTCGAAGGTGCAGTCTCCTGGGCAGCCGAAGTGAGCAAAAACGACTTTGCAAGAAGCAAAATGAGAAGCGAACAAAAGAGAGCGCGGGTTACAAAAGTCTTCAAATGAATATGTCTCCTGCAATTCAGGCTTCGATGGTGACGGAAGCCGGGGATTCCATCGATAAAACGGCGACACTAAGCTCTAGCGTTCGCAGATCACATGAACAGGTTCTCTCTAGAGTAACAAAGGACCGACAGGAACGGAAAAAACGGAAGTGAAGACACCCGCGAATCCGTTCGGATCTTTCACCCTCATCTATTAAGAAGGTAAACCCGCGGTAGCGGAATCCACTCGGCCTTTACACTACTTTACAGAACCAAAGTTTCGTTCTGAAGCCGAGTTCAGAGATGCGGCGCTGGGCCGGATTGCGCGCTCTCAACACTTAGAAAACGTTAACGTTGACCTGTATAAGGCAAAGAGTTATCGTGGGGTCACTCAAAATACCGAAACACAACGTCCACCATTTGCCTTCCAACAGGAGAGTTCAATGAATCGAGTCATCCTCACCGCCCACACGACGCCGGTCACTAACCTGCCTTTCCGTAGCCGCAAGCGCACATTGCTCGTCGCCGCAGTAGTGCTTGCCCTAATGGTTCCTGCGCTCGCCCAGATGGGTGGGGCACCCGGGGGAGAACTGCAGGAGAAAATAGCAGCCATAAAGCAGTCTGCTGCGGAGAATCAGCAGAAGCTGCATCGCTACCAATGGATGGAAACAACCCAGCTCACACTCAAGGGCGAGGCCAAGCCCCCCAAGACATCCATGTGCCAGTACGGCCCTGATGGGACGGTGCAGAAGACTCCGATGGGGCCTCCGCCGCAACCTCCCAGCGGAGGCAGAATGAAGCAGCGAATCATTGAGAAGAAGACTGAAGAGATGCAGCAGTACATGGGACAGGTAAAAACTCTTCTCGCCCTCTATGTACCTCCCGACCCGCAGAAAATGGCGCAAGCCTTTCAGGCCGGCAATGCCTCATTGAGTTCGTCTCCGGGGTCGCCGATGGCGCAAATTATTTTCAAGAACTACTCTCAGCCCGGAGATCAGCTGACGCTTTCTTTCGATACGAGCGCAAGAAAGATCACCACGATCAATGTGAACACCTACATGGATGAGCCCAAGGACGTGGTCACATTGGCGATTCAGATGGCGAGCCTGCCCGACGGCACCAACTATGTGCAACAGTCGGTTCTAAATGCGACCGCCAAGCAGCTCCAGGTAACGACAACAAATTCCAATTACCAACTACTCGGAGGGCACTGACGAGCGGCAGCGGTCAACATGGAGTCGCCAGTCGAGATTGAGATTCGGCCCGCCGGCCAGGACGATGCTGGCGCTATCCTGAAGTGCCTGGCTGCTGCCTTCGATCCCTATCGCGCAGAATATTCACCAGCCGCTTTTGCCGACACCGTTTTGGACGAAGCAACGGTGCACGTTCGTTTCCTGCAGATGCACGTCCTGGTTGCGACCGCGTCCGGCAATGTCGTGGGAACGATCTCTGGGGTGTGCCACTGCGGAGAAGGTCATTTGCGCGGAATGGCAGTTTTGCCCGAGTGGCGACGTCTGGGTGTTGCCGCAAAATTACTCGCCGCAATTGAAAGCTACTTGAGAGCGCGCGGATGCAACCGAATCAGGCTGGACACAACCCTACCGCTCCAGGCCGCCATGAAATTCTACGAGAAAAATGGCTACCGTCGTTCGACAAACATGGCAGATTTTTTCGGCATGCCGCTGCTCGAATACGTCAAGCAACTCTAGCTCCCCACTCACGCCGCAATCCCGATCCGCCGGATCAAATCCCGCTGCTCGGCTTTGCTCTCCGCCCCAATCGTGAATGCATCCAGAAGCCCCAGCGATAACGCATGCTTCAAAGCTTCGTCCTGACGCGCACGTAAATCTCCCTGGCCCAGGATCTTCATGCCGACAATCCCTTTCCCGGCAGCTCGCATTTCGCGTAATACGTCGGCCACGGTTTTAGGATCGGAATCCATGTGCGAGCCGATTGGATTCATGCGCACCAGATCGACTTCCACCCACGCCGACTTGGCCGCCGCCCGCAGCCCCTCAATGCTGTGGCACGAACAGCCGTGCGCGCGAATGATGCCTTTCTGCTTGGCTTCAGACAGAACGTCCATCACTCCTTTATAGCGCTCCGCCCAATCTCCTTCTGTCACGCAGTGGATCAGGCAAATGTCCAGGTAATCGGTGCCAAGCTCGCGGCGGAAACGATCAAGGTCGGCGCGCGCGGACTTGGGATCGCGCGAGAACGTCTTTGTCAGCACAGTGACTTTATCGCGAGGCAACTGCTTGAGCGCCGCAGCCACATGCGGATGGCTTCCGTAGGCATCGGCCGCGTCGAAGAACCGCAACCCCTGGTCGTAACCGTTGAGCAGTAGTTCAGAAAGCCCTTTGACGCCAAGCGCAGTCTGATTCGAATGATGGTCGTAACCAATCGTGCCCGTCCCCATCGCGAGCCGGCTAGTCTTGATGCCAGTCTGTCCCAGCACTACCGTATCTGACGCGCTGAACTTTTTCGTCAAGGCCGGCGCGGAAGTAGCCCACGCCGCCAGGCCCCGCGAGCCAACCCAAGCCGCTCCCAAGCCGCGGACCGCATGAACGATGAAATCGCGACGCTTCATGGCTACCTCCGTAGAACCAGCTTCCCTCTGATATGGACTTCTCCAGGGAAATTTGGTTATCGACGTGTCGCGCGGGCGCCCTCGCCCGCGTAGCCCGCCCCTACGCCGCGGGCGTGTTCTCAAAGTCCGCCGCCGTTGACTTTTGATTGATTGTGGAAATTGATTCGAAACTTAAACATCAGACCATGGCAAGCGCTACTCGAACTCAATCTTCTCGAATCCCAAACCCTGCAACAGACTGTTGATCGTCGAAGCCGCATTCTGCTGGGCAGTCTGCAAAATGCCATCGGCCAACGCCGCCGCTTGCAGCTCCCGTTCCGCCTCCTGACGCACTTCCGTTTCCAGATTTGGATCAGTCGGCACCAGCAGCCCGGTTTGTCTGGAATACACGCGAGTCTTCGCGCTGTCGAGCCGGGTGCTGAACACCTGCGATGCTGGAAGACGCAAATGCACTTCTCTGCCATTCAGTCGAACGTCACCGGGCTTCAAACTCGAAAAATCAATCCCCGCCACAACTTCGCCGTGCACCATCATCAAAAGCCGATCTCCAGCAAGAAAGTCCGGAAAGATAGGATTCTCTTTCGCTCCCGTAACCAGTTTGTCCATCGTGTAAACCACAGTCTCCAGCCGCTGCAGCCTCTGAATGCGATCAACCACGGTGGGCTGGCTCACATCGATGCTAAGAACTCTGCCGGTCACCGACGACCAGACATGGCTCAACAAACTCCGCCCGGAATTTCGTGACAGCATTAACCATCCCAGAGATCCGGCAAACACCACCCCGACAATTAATCCGGCGACCAGCGCCAACATAACCGAAGATCGAGAAGATGTAGGAGGCATGCCGCAAGATTATCACTGTGTGAGGCGGACACCCTTGTCCGCCGAGCATTGCCCAGGTTTTCCTTCAATTAAAGTCGTCATCCTGAAGGCCCGCGTCCTTCAGCGGGCCGAAGGATCCGGCGCGTAGTGTTTCAATCTACCCCTTTTAACTACGGCGGGCCGCATTCCCCCGCATCCCCGACCCCGCCGCGAGCATCTACTCCCCATGGAATTTCGACAACTCGGTCACTCCGGATTAAAAGTTCCCGTTCTCAGTTTCGGCGCCGGAACCTTCGGCGGACGCGGCGAATTCTTTCAAGCGTGGGGCAACACCGACGTGAAGGAAGCCACGCGCCTGGTAGACGTCTGCCTCGAAGCCGGAGTCAACTTCTTCGACACCGCCGACGTGTACTCTCAAGGCGTATCGGAGGAAATCCTCGGCAAAGCAATCGCCGGGCGCCGCAGCCAGGTTTTAATTTCCACCAAAGCCACGTTTGCTATGGGCGACGGACCCAACGATCTCGGCTCCTCCCGCTATCACGTGATCCAGTCTTGCGAGGCCAGCCTGCGCCGCCTCAACACCGACTATATCGACGTCTACCACATGCACGGATTCGACGCGCAGACGCCAGTCGAAGAAACCATCAAGACTCTGGACACGCTGGTGCAGAGCGGAAAAGTCCGCTACATCGCCTGCTCCAATTTCTCGGGATGGCATTTGATGAAGTCCCTCGCCGTCTCCGAAGAATACGGCTGGGCGCGGTACGTGGCCCATCAAGCCTACTATTCGCTGGTAGGCCGCGACTTCGAGTGGGAACTGATGCCGCTTGGCCAGGACCAGGAAGTAGCAACCATCGTCTGGAGTCCCTTAGGGTGGGGCAGGCTTACGGGAAAAATCCGTCGCGGCCAACCACTCCCAGAAGTAAGCAGGCTGCACAGCACCGCCGAACAGGGCCCGCCGGTTGCGAACGAATATCTCTACAAAGTAGTGGACGCCCTCGACGAAGTCTCCCGCGAAACCGGAAAAACCATTCCGCAAATCGCTCTGAACTGGCTCCTGCAAAGGCCGACGATAGCAAGCGTAATTATCGGCGCCCGCAACGAAGAACAACTACGCCAAAACCTAGCCGCGGCAGGATGGAACCTAACCCCCGAACAAGTAGCAAGACTCGACGCCGCCAGCGAAGTAACCCCAGCCTACCCCTACTGGCACCAACGCCAATTCACTAGAAACCCAAAACCCGTGTAGGGTTGAAGAAATCTGGGAATTCATCGCAGCTGATAACCTCGACGCCGACGATCCTGTACGCGGAGGAATCTTCGAAGCGATCCGCTCTCTCGCCCTCTTTCCTTACGGCGGCCACATCCGTCCCGGCCTCACCGGATGGTCCTCCGGTTTCAATGTCTACGAGATTATGTGATCGCTTGCGCCCCGATGAGAAACCGCTCGCCGTTATCGCCGTGCTGCACCGACGCCGCAACCCACGCGTGATCGCAGCCATACTCCGCAGAAGGCCCCGAACCATCCCCAAAGCGGAAAAAGCCACGCTCATTTCTGAACCTGGCCTTTATTTTTGTCGGCAACGACGTAACGCTTCCCGTCTCTAGAACGGGAGCAGCAGCTTGTCCGGGCCTTCGATTTCGTTTTTGGCCTCCAGGAACTCTTCGCTCCATGGCTTGCCCGCGCACTCGGGGCACTCGTCGATCATGTCGCCAATGGCAAAACAGTGATAGCAGGTTCCTTCGGAGCTCGCGCCAGGGAACTTCTTACATGTCTTGCAGGGCTTGAAGAACTCGCGTTCGAGCGCTCGGTGCTCGCCCCATAATTCGCGCTCACACATGACGCACATCATCTCCTCCTGACTGCCCTCTCCTTCGCCCGAGCGTGCGCTTAACGCGGATATTTTTCCTTAGCCATTAATATAACTCCATCACCTTGTTCCAGATTCTCTAAATGAAAGTCGATACCACTTTATCGCAGTCATCCATCCCAAAACGGAAAAGGTCACACTCATCTCTGAACGTGGCCTTTATCTATGCCGGCGACGACCGGATTTTATCCTGAACAAACTTCGGTGTCCGCGATACAAACGGGAACTTTTCGCATCAGGCCCATAAATATGGTAATATGGGTACGTGAAGACGACTCTCGAAATCCCCGATTTCCTGTTCCGCCGCGCAAAATCCGCCGCCGCTCAACGCGGTATTCCCTTGCGCCAGCTCGTCACCGAGGCGGTCCAGGAGAAATTGAAAACTACCTCCCAGGAAAGGCCCTGGATGAAGCATGTCGGACGGCTCAAACACCTGCATAAGGAGCGCAAGCAAATCGAAAAGCGGGTGGAAGAAGCGTTCGAGCAGATCGATCGGGAAGTCTGGCAGTGATTTTCCGGAAATGATTCTTGATACCAATGCCCTGTCGGCTGCGGCTGACGACGATCCCGGCCTGGCGGCCGTTCTCGCGCGCGCCGAACAGATGGCGCTCCCTGTAATTGTGCTCGGCGAGTATCGCCGCGGCATCGCGCAGTCGCGTCATCGGACCAGTTACGAAAACTGGCTGGAGGATCTGCTCAATGACTGCCTGGTATTGGACATTCAGGAGCCGACCACACATCACTACGCCGAGATCAGCCTCGAACTAAAGCGCAAGGGCAAGCCGATTCCAACCAATGATCTTTGGATTGCCGCACTGTGCCGGCAGCATTCTCTGCCCCTGCTGAGCCGCGATCGCCATTTCGATTTGGTGGCCGACATCAAGCGGATCGGTTGGTGATCAGCGGTTCGACTCGAGCCGCGGCAACGACCGGATTTTTATTCTGAGGTGAAGCCGCAGGACTCCTTCACACTTTCGCTTGCAGTACAATCGGCCCTGCCGGGCTTTGAAGATGGTAATAGGAGCAGCGTTAACACATACGAAGTGGGTAAGAAGAGTGGGATTCTTTCTCATTGCCCTTGGACTTGTGCCGTGGGGCCTGTGGACGCTCTTCGATTCGACGCGCAACTGGTCGCTCGTAAACGATGTTCCGATAACCCTCTCGAAGGGAAGCCACTACACCACCAGCATGGTCAAAACGAATATGAGCGCGCTCTATTCCATCTACATCGATGCTGATGTCCCGAAAGGAACCGATGACTCCCAACCGACCGAGGCCGAGAAAGAGTTAGCCTGCCAAGTCGGGGTGAACGACCCCGAGAAGCAGCCATGCCCCAACCTTCCTGTATGGAAGTTCCACTGGACGCTAACCAGCGACGGCGGCACGCTTCAAGGAGATTCCGACAAGACAATTAGGCAAGGTCGGATTAACTCCGTTACAGGCATCTCCCGTGAGATAGGAGAATTTCAAACCGTGGCGGGTCGCCGTTACAAGTTTGATCTCGACGTATTGTTCGATAATCGCGACCCAAGAATTACGAATCCACGTTTAATGGTAGCGGTGTCTGATTTTCATGGCGAGTCCTCAATGTTCATTTCTGGTCTGCTCAGGTTTAGCTGCCTATCGATTGCTTCTGTCGGATTGCTTTTAGTTCTTGGGCCGTTTTTGCTGGAGTGGTGCAAGCGAAGGCGAGCACGATGAGGCTTGGCGGCAGGGCATCTGCTGATTGGAAGCAACCTCGATCGCCAGGCGTTGGCAGTAAATCACTGCCCTCTAAACCCATCCACCTTCCGGCTAAGAATTACAGACCAGGCGGAAAAGGCCACGCTCATTTCTGAACGTGGCCTTTATTTATGCCGGCAACGACCGGATTTATCCTGAGATGAAGCCGAAGGACTCCCACACACTTTCGCGTGCAGGGCCATGCGGGGCTTAACTTGAGGCGCTTAGACTTTGCGCGCGGGAGCCTCTCGTCATCACGGGCCTTTGGTACCTTCGTAATCCTCGCCTCGCGAATTCGCTAGGGTACGCACATGGACCCAGCAAATACTTCTAATATGAGAAACTTTTCCATTTTCGCCACGCTGCTGTTCTGCGCATTGGCCGCGAACTCCTATGCGCAGGATCGCACTATCTGGCGTGCTGCCGAAAGCGAGACGATCCCTTTGGAGCCCGCCAGCCTGCACGCCGGCCACGAGTACCGTCCCGCTGTCGGGGGCGGCGGCATGCACGTGCAGATCGACTCCAGATACCCGGTCACCGTGGCTATGGCTTGGGCCGATGAATGGAACGCCGCTATGCGGCAACCCGACGCCCCTGCGAATTTCAGCCTGCTCTGCGTGAAGGAGCATGTCACCAACGCGATTTACGAGTGTCATCTTCCCTCCGAACGCCCGATGATCATCACCTTTCGCGACGAGCGCAGGCCCGAGAAGCCCGTCCTCGCCTCCATTGGCGCCATCCTCGGACCCGGAGCGCGGCAATTTATGTCCCCCAACGATCTCCACATCCTGTACTACAATTGCCTTCAGCCTGAGTTCCACTGGCAACGCATCCTGAACGAAAAATACCAGATCACGACGGTACCCAAGGTCTACAGTCTGATGACTCCCGACCACGACGGCCAGGAACTCAGCCTCAAGATCAAGTCGCCCATCCCCCTGACGGTCGCTCTGCTGCCATCGCATCTTGCCGACCAGGTCTACGACAGGACCATGACCCTCACCGACGCACTCGACCAAACCGGCTGCAAAGAACGTGGCGTCCAGTCCATGAACTTCAACTGCACTTTTAACGTCGCCAATGGCTCGCAAACCCTGCTGATCCTCCCTGACATCGATTTTAAGGGCCACAAGAAAGCCACGGTCGAGGCCGACACGGTAAAGTGCGTCGAGCATTGTGAGTTATTGAGCCCCCCTCCGAATCTGTAGCAACTTTGTCATCATCCGTAGAGACTCTGTCATCCCGAGCGAAGTCGAGGGACCTTGCGTTCTCTCACGCCGGGTGCCCCACCCTAGCCGCGTTCTGTGCGGCTAGAGTGGGATTGCGTCGAAGATCGGCGAGCTTGAGTTCACATTCGTCGGCCTGGAGAGGATATCGATTGAGGAAAAGCTTCGCGCCGACTCGATTGATTGCTCCCTGCTTGAAGCGGCCCGCGCGGTGAAGCGGTTTACATTTATTGAGTGGCAGGGGAATGACAGCACCCGGCTTCAGAAAACCTTCAAGGACTTTTTCCGACTCGCTGAATTCAAGACAGGAAAACTTAAAGAGTTGTGGCTGACGGACGACACTTATGTTCTAAAGCATTTGCGAAGCAGATCCAGCGTCAGGAGTGCAACGCACAAACATCGCGATGTATGGGAAGCCTTTCAGTTGAAATACCCAACGATCGAAAGAGTAAACGATTACTACCGACTGCACGCGGGGTCGGTGGCTATTCGCGTCTACACTCCCCTAGGTTCAGAGTTAACCGGAAAGGCCACGCTCATTTCTGAACGTGGCATTAATTAATGCAGGCGACGACCTACTTCCCCACAACTTTAACCCAAAACGGCGGAGCCCCAGCCCGGCCTTCCGCATCCAATTCTCTAGATAAAGGAGGAACCTATGCACGTTGTACTCGGAGCAAGCGGCAATACTGGACACGTTGTGGCGCAGAATCTTTTGGCCCGCAAGCAAAAGGTTCGTGTCGTCGGCAGAAACGCAGCTCACTTGCAAGCCCACGCGGCGCAGGGTGCGGAGGTATTCATCGCCGACGTCACCGATGCGGCCGCCCTCACCAAGGCTTTTCAAAATGCAGACTCAGCCTACGTCCTGATTCCACCCAACCCCACCAGCAACGATCCTCTCGCTTACTCGGAACGCGTCAGCGATGCCATCGCAACCGCTTTGAAAAATGCGGGAGTCAAGCATGTGGTTGCGCTCAGCAGCATCGGAGCCGACAAAAACCAAGGAACCGGCCCCGTGGTCGGCCTGCACAAACTCGAGCAAAAACTGAACCAGATCGACGGCGCCAACGTACTCTTTCTGCGCGCCGTCTCCTTCATGGAAAACACCCTGCCGCAAGTGAATGTCGTTTCGACGATGGGCTTTGTCGGCGGCCCGATTCGCCCCGACCTCAAGCTTCCAATGATCGCCACCCGCGACATCGGAGCAGTTGCCGCCGAGGCGCTTCTACGTCTCGACTTCCGCGGCAAGCAAACCCAGGAGTTGCAGGGCCAGCGCGATATCACCTACAACGAGGTGGCCGCGATTATCGGCAAGGCCATCGGCAAGCCTGATCTTAAATACAAGCAACCGCCCGACGAACAGATGCGGCCTGCGCTGGTTCAGTCTGGGATGTCCGAGCCGTTTGCCAACCTGCTTCTCGAAATGTCAGCCAGCCTGAACTCAAGATCCATGCGCGCCCTCGAACCGCGCACATCCCGCAATACGACTCCGACGACCTACGAAACCTTCGTCGCCGAAGTCTTCGTCCCAGCCTATCAACACCAGGCAGCAGCGTAAGCAGTCTGGGCAGGAGATCAAAGCGGAAAAGGCCACGCTCATTTCTGAACGTGGCCTTTATTTATTCCGGCAACGACCGGATTTATCCTGAGGTGAAGCCGAAGGACTCCCACACACGTTCGCGTGCAGGGCCATCGGCCCTGCGGGGCTTAACTTCCGTGTTCGGGATGGGAGGTGGCGCCTCCGCGGTAAGATCACCGGCACCTTGAGGCGTTTAGCAGGCGTGAGCGAAGCGGGCGTTCTCCGTGGCTCGACTCAGGAACCTGACGGCGCGCTCAACGGTCCATATCGCGCGTCGCGGTATTTCAAGCTGAATACGATTGCCACGATGGCCAAGACGATCGGGCAAAAGATGCTGGCCTCAGGCCCGACCGTTCCGCCGGTCAGCCAGCGCGGCCCACTAAACGATGCGTTGAGAAGATTCTGGGATGGCAGTAAGCCGCTATTTGGAACACCGTACAAGAACGTCTGACCCCAGTCATATCCCAGGTGAAAGCCGACCGCACACCATAAATTTCCTGTCCGGCGGAGAAACAGGCACAACAACAAACCGAACGAAACCACCGACAGATCTCCCAAAACGGTT
>DATHPO010000136.1:0-13347 GCA_035483835.1 Terriglobales bacterium | reverse complement strand
AAATGCGGCCATCGCCAACAACACGCCCCCGCGCGAGTGGACGCTGCGCAACATCGCCAACATGAAGGCGCAGATGAAGCGCCTGGGCTTTGCCTACGACTGGTCACGCGAAGTCACGACCTGCCTGCCCGAATATTACCGATGGAATCAGTGGTTCTTCGTGAAGCTCTTCGAGAAGGGCATGGCTTATCGCAAGAAGAGCAAAGTGAACTGGTGTCCGAAATGCTGCACCGTGCTGGCCAACGAACAGGTTGTCAACGGCCGTTGTTGGCGGCACGAAGACACATTGGTGGAGCAACGCGAACTCGAGCAGTGGTTCCTGCGCATCACGCAATATGCCGAGGAATTGCTCCGCGACCTCGACAAACTCGCTGAGTGGCCCGAGAAAGTGCGCACCATGCAGCGCAACTGGATCGGCCGCAGCGAGGGCACGCTGGTGGATTTCAAGCTCGACGGCGCGCCCGATTCACCCGAATCGACCATCACCGTCTTCACCACGCGCGTCGACACCATCTACGGGGCAACGTCCGTTCAACTCGCGCCGCAGCATCCGCTGGTCGCTCGCCTCACCCGGAACAACGATGCATTGCGCGCGCAGGTAGATCAGTTGATTGCGGAGCAGCGCAAGGCCAAAGAAGTGGGCGACATTGGCGCCATTGAAAAGCACGGTGTCAATACTCACTACTTCGCCGTCAATCCCTTCAACGGAGAACGCATTCCCATTTGGGTGGCGAATTACATTCTCATGGACTACGGCACGGGCGCGATCATGAGCGTGCCAGCGCACGATGAGCGAGACTTCGAATTCGCCCGCAAGTACAACCTCAAGATCCGGATCGTGATCGTGCCTCGATCCGTCGATCCCGAAGAAACCAGCGTCGAACCGACGCTTCCGTTCACCACCATGAACGGCACACTGGTGAATTCAGGGCCATTTAGCCGTCTCGATTGCGAAGAGGCGATCACGAAGATGTCCGCGTATGCCGAGAAGAACGGTTTTGGAAAAGCCACGGTCACCTATCGCCTGAAAGACTGGGGCATCTCGCGCCAGCGCTATTGGGGTACGCCGATCCCCATGCTTTACTGCGAGAAGGATGGGATCGTGCCCGTCCCGGAAAAAGATCTCCCAGTCATCTTGCCCGAGAACGTGGACATAACCTTAACCGGCGGCTCGCCGCTGAGCCGGGTGCCCGAATTCGTAAATGCGATCTGTCCGAAATGCGGCGGCCCGGCCCGCCGCGAGACCGACACAATGGACACGTTCGTGGATTCGTCCTGGTATTTCTATCGCTACACCGACGCGCACAACGACCGCGCGCCTTTCGATTCCAAGACCGTGGCGTACTGGTTCCCCATCGATCAGTACATCGGCGGGATCGAACATGCCATTCTTCATCTCATTTACTCGCGCTTCTGGACCAAGTTCATGCGCGACATGGGATTGGTAAAAAACGACGAGCCCGTCGAGAGATTGTTTTCGCAAGGCATGATCATTAAAGGCGGAGCGAAAATGTCCAAGAGTTTGGGCAACATAGTTTCTCCGGATGAAATGATTGCCCGATACGGCGCGGATAGCGCCCGGATGTACACGCTCTTCGCGACATCACCGGATCGCGAACTCGACTGGCTGGATGAAGGAGTAGAAGGCATCCGTCGTACGCTGGCACGTATCTATCGCTTCGTAGCAAGAAACGCTCCTGCAGAGACGCAGCTTGCTGCGTCTCAGCAAGCGGAGCGAGCGACGTTACCGGCAACGTCCCTACAGCCCGAAGCGCGAAAAATTCAGCGCAAACTTCACCAGACTATCAAGCGCGTCAGCGACGACTTCAAGGGACGCTGGCACTTTAACACTTCGATCGCCGCAATCATGGAACTGGTGAACGAGCTTTATGCCGTCGAAGAACGCGCGGCGCACTCGCCCGCGGACGTGGTTCCGGCCCAGCTATGGTTCGAAGTCCAGCGCGATCTCGTCATCCTTCTGGCACCGTTTGCTCCGCACCTCGCTTTCGAACTCTGGGAAATGTTGGGCGAGAAGGGAAGTCTGCTTCGCACGCCCTGGCCGAAGTACGATCCAGCATTGGCCAAGGAAGAGGAAATCGCAATCCCGGTGCAGGTCAACGGAAAGTTGCGCGGCCTGATCTTGGTCCCTGTGGATTCATCGCAAGAAGCAATTCACGAGCGCGCCTTGTCGGCGGAAAAGATCAAGGCAGCCATCGCCGGCAAGCAGGTAGTAAAAGTAATCGTAGTTCCAGGCAAACTCGCGAATATCGTCGTGCGCTGACCTCTCCACGCGATGTCATCCTGAGCGTAGTATCCGATTTTCGCGAAGCGAAACAGATACAGAGTCGAAGCACCCGCGAAGGCCGTTCGCCGGCGGAAAGCCGTCTACTTACCTGCTGTCGAGACGTCATCCTGAAGCCGGCGTCAGCCGGGTGAAGGATCTCGCGCCGAGTGCCACGACTGAGGTGGTTCCAGCGACCACTTAACCGCATTCCTGCCGATCCGCGCCAGATCCTTCGTGGTCTGACGGCCCTTCAGGATGAAGTCAACATTACCCCGCAAATTGTCACCACACAGCGTCATGGAATCTGGCAATGCAGGGCGCGACCAAGCTGATCCGACTTGCGCTATCCTAGCCTTGCATGAAACCTCGCTCGCCCACCCTCGAAGGTTTCCGCGCCATCCTTCGCCGACCATCGTTTGGACTGGCAGAGATCGCCTGGCGCTGGAGCTTCGGCGCCGCAACCGGCCTCCTGCTGATGTTTTCCTTCTTTGAGTATCTGGACACCTTGCCAGTCAGCAAGAGCGATCTACTTTTATTGCGCACCACCCAGCCGGTCCTGATCTCTCGCGCGGTGATGCATATTTTTCGGGGCAGCGGATTTCGCGTGGTCGAGACTGCAGTAGTGCTGGCAATGACTCTGGGAGTTGCCTGGATCGTAGTCGCGTCCTTGGCCCGTGCAGCGACCATAAAAGCTCTGCTGGCCTATTTCCTTGAGAGCGACACTTCAACACCGCCGCGCATAGAAACACCCTGGAGATTCCATTCCCTCTTCATGCTCAACTTCTTCCGGCTCGCCACGACGCTCGCAGCCGTCGTAGGCTGTCTTGCCGCCGTTCTTCTTGGCAAAGCTGCGTCGCGGCCCACCGATCCTGCGCCGGGCAGCGCTCTCCTGATCATCCTGACCGTCACCATGCTGGTCTGGATCGCCTGGTCCACATTGAACTGGTTTCTCTCGCTGGCGCCGATATTCGTGGTTGCCGACGGCCACGACACATTCGGCGCGATCGCAGCCGCAGTCGATCTCTGCCGGACTCGTTCGGCTTCAATCTTCGCAGCGGGAACGTGGTTCGGCCTAGCCCATATCACAGCATTCGTCGTAGCCAGCTCGGCGGTCGCGTTTCCTTTAGGATTCGCCGCAGTCCTCCCCGCGGGCGTGGTGCTGGGCGGCGTGCTGCTGGTAACCCTTCTTTACTTCGCCGTAACAGATTTCCTGTACATGGGACGCTTGGCGGCATACGTAGCCATGGCAGAAATGCCCGACACGCCAGTCAGAGCCGAGACGACGCAGCCACCGTTGCCCCAGGCAGGCACCTATCTCGATTCCGACACTCACTCGAGCCCTGCCGTCGACGCAACCGAACTGATCCTCAGCGACGTTCCAGCAAACAGCTAACCTGTAAACGTCAGGACAAACTCACGCTGTCATCCTGAGCGGAGCGAAGGATCTCTGTAGTCAGCTTGCAGCACCAAGCCTTACGCGTTGCGTCGACTGCTAACACGGGTCATCTTGCATTTCCCCAGCGTCCGAGACGCAACCAGCTAAGAGCTAGCAGCCAGCAGCGATCCCCTTTACACTTACCCTCCGATTTGAGACACTCGTCCGTGGAAACCCAATCTATCGTCGTCCTCGACTTCGGCGCCCAATACTCCCAACTCATCGCCCGCCGCATCCGCGAACAAAACGTCTTTTCTGTAGTACTACCGTGCACGGCCAGCCTCGAGGAAATCCATAGCTACTCGCCGCTGGGCATCATCCTGTCCGGAGGTCCCTGCTCGGTTTACGATCAGGACGCGCCCAACACCGACCGCCGTGTCTTCGAGCTCGGCGTCCCAGTGCTCGGCATCTGTTATGGCTTGCAGTTGATGGTCCACGTGCTAGGCGGCAAAGTTAAGGCAGCGGACAAACGCGAGTACGGCCACGCCGAAGTCGAGATCAAACATGACTCGCGTCTTTTTCATGGCTTACCCGGCAAACTTTCCGTCTGGATGTCGCACGGCGACGAGGCCGTAGATTTGCCCGCAGGTTTCCGCTTGACCGCAAGTTCACCCAACGCAGTCGCGGCCATCGAGAATCCCGAGAGAAAATTCTGGGCCGTCCAGTTTCATCCCGAGGTGCGCCACACTCAATCCGGCACCGACATCCTGCGCAACTTCGCGCTCGCAATCTGCGGCGCCAAGCCCACCTGGACTCCGCAGCACTTCATCGATGCGACCATCGCCAACGTGCGACAAACCGTGGGCAATGGCCGCGCAATCTGCGCGCTCTCCGGCGGCGTGGATTCTGCCGTCGCCGCCACTCTCGTTGATCGCGCTCTGCGCGACGCCAAAGGCCCTTCCCGCCTGACTTCGGTCTTCGTGAACAACGGCGTGTTACGCAAGAACGAGTTCGAAAAAGTCCAACAAAACCTGCGCGACAAGCTGGGCCTGCACGTAGTCGCGGTCGATGCCACCGATCGCTTCCTGAGCAAACTCGCCGGCGTGACCGATCCCGAAAAGAAACGCAAAATCATCGGCAACGAATTCATCGCCGTATTCGACGAGCAAGCCCATCGCATCGAAAAAGAAGAAGGCAAGGTCGAATGGCTGGTGCAGGGCACCCTGTATCCCGATGTGATTGAATCCCGCTCAGTGCGCGGACCCTCGCAAATCATCAAGTCGCACCACAACGTCGGCGGACTCCCCGAAAAAATGAAACTCAAACTAATCGAGCCGCTAAAAGAGTTATTCAAAGACGAAGTCCGCAAGATCGGCCGCGACCTCGGCATGCCGGAAGAAATCCTGCAGCGCCAGCCGTTCCCCGGCCCAGGCCTCGCAGTCCGCATCCTCGGAGAAGTCACCCCCGAACGTCTAACCATCCTGCGCGAGTGCGACGACATCGTCGTCAGCGAAATCAAACAAGCCGGCCTGTACCAGAAAATCTGGCAATCGTTCGCCGTCCTCCTCCCGGTAATGTCCGTCGGAGTCATGGGCGACCAGCGCACCTACGCCAACACCTGCGCCATCCGCGCCGTCCACTCCGAAGACGGCATGACCGCCGACTGGGTCCCGCTCCCCCACGAGGTCCTGAAAACAATCTCCAGCCGCATCGTCAACGAAGTCAAAGGCGTGAACCGCGTGGTCTACGACATCACGTCCAAGCCCCCCGGAACAATCGAGTGGGAGTAAAGAAGCCGTCGTTGGCCGTTAGTCGTTGGTCGTTGGCAAAATCGGAACAGCCGCCCCCGGCTGTCCAGCCGAGCCAAACTCGGCAACGGCTCCGAAACAAGCAGAATTACGCAAAAAAGGCGGCAGTGCCGAAAAGTTGTCAAGCCCCCTAAACCACCCAATTCCCGCCAAACCCCTGATTCAGCGGCAGAAATAAACTTCAAAATTTGGCGGGTTTACCCCCTCAGATTTGCTAGTCTAGAAGTAGAGATCAAATAAGGCGCAAGCTTCGCGGCTTGCGCCTTTTCTTTTGCAGCGACTTCTCCTCAAGGACGTTTTTCCAGACAAATGGGCAAACCCAGGCGCGCTTCCCGCGGACGCACTCCAGCGTCCGAGGAAAGCCGCGCCCGGCAAGCCTCCAGGAAAGGGAGCGCCAAACCAAAAGAAGGAGAACAAGGCGAACTGGCTTTCTTATCCAAGGCCTCGAGCCTTGGCTTCGCCCTGTCTCTCCCCTATGGACACATGCAGCGCTACGACTTCGTGGTCGACAGCGGCAGCAACCTCTGGCGCGTGCAGGTCAAAACCTCAAAACACATGTTGAAAGGCCTCTATCTGGTCGGCGTCCACCATCGCGCCAACCGCAGGTCCCATGCATACACCGCCTCCGAGATCGATTTCGTAGCCGTCTACATTCTGCCCGAAAAAACCTGGTACATCCTGCCCGTCCGCGAGGTGACGGAGCACCGGCAATTGCTCTTCCGTCCCAAGGGCTACCTGTGATCTTTCAACACGTTGTTCCCAAGAAGTGAATAGTCCATTCGAGCAAGACCGGAGAAGCTGATGGTGCTGACCAATCCGCTTCCCAGGAGTCGACCGAATGGACCTTCACCAGAATGCCCGACTTACCTTTCGTAGTCGAGAGGCCCTAGGCAAGAAAATCATGATCGAGAGGCTGACGGTGAACGCGGCTGCAGCCGCGTTCACCGTCAGCCGAAAAACCGCCGCCAAGTGGCTGGGCCGCTACCGCACCCTGGGTTTGCCCGGCTTGCGGGATCGTTCCTCCCGCCCCCGGCACAGCCCGCGCCGAACCTCGCCGGAGTTGATCGCCCAGGTCATCGCTTTGCGCCGCGATCTACGCCCCGCCTATCAGATTGCCCAAGCCACTTGCCTCAGCCCCGCCACTATCAGCCGTATTCTGCAGCGGGCTCATCTCAACCGCTGGCGCCACTTGCATCCCGCCCCGCCCGTCGTGCGCTACGAGCATCCCGCTCCCGGCGATCTGCTCCATCTCGATATCAAGGGCATGACCCGCTATCAGCGCGTCTCCATTCGTGGCGACGGTCGTCGTCGCGGCCGCCCTCAGTTCGCCGGCTGGCAGGCTCTGCACGTCGCCATCGACGATCACTCCCGCCTCGCCTTCTCCCGCATGCTGCCCAATCAGCAAAGCCAAACGACGATCGCCTTCCTGCACGCCGCCATCGCCTTCTACGCCCAGCACGGCATCTCCATCCGCCGCCTACTCACTGACAACGGCTCCTGCTATCGCTCCCGACAGTTCCGCGCTGCCTGCCTCCAACTCGGCATCCAGCACCGCTTCACCCGTCCCTACACTCCCCGCACCAACGGCAAGGCCGAACGCTTCATCCAAACTGCCCTGCGCGAGTGGGCCTACGTTCGCCATTACCTCAACTCCGAGGAACGCGATCAGCAGCTCTCGCCCTGGCTCGATCACTACAACTTCCATCGCCCGCATGGTAGTCTCGGTTACGCTCCGCCCATCAGCCGCGCCTCTCCGGTGGGAACAACGTCTTGATAGATCACAGCTACCCCCGCCGCGACCCCTACGCCCACTACCGCGAAGCCTGGCACCTCCTCCGCCAACCAGACGGCCTGGTCTTCGGATGAGCCGTAGTTCCTACACTCTGTCATCCCGAGCGGAGAAAGATCGTCCGCGTGCGGACGATCTTACGCAGTCGAGGGACCCTGTGTTTGACGATGCAGGGTGGGGAAGTTAGCCGCCCCACGCCGTCATCCTGAGGCAGCGGAGTCCTTGGCAAAGCCAAGGACTCCCAACGAAGGATCCATGCACTCTGCAGGCACCACCACAAACGACGGGTGCGCGTCGGCATCGGTTTCCCCTATACTCTGTCATCCCGAGCGCAGAAAGATCGTCCGCGCGCGGACGATCTTGCGGAGTCGAGGGACCCCGCGTCCGCCGATACCGGCAATAAACCGAAGGGAATTCTCTGCAGGAACTCTGTCCGAACGAGTGCGTGGTAGGAACGCCTGTCGGGAGCAAGAGCAAACGCCGGGGCCTCGGGGTTTTTCGACTCTGCTCAAGATGAAAATTTGAAAAGAGGAACGCAACAAACCACGGCCTAACCTTCAGATGAGTTGTCGAATCGCCGCATTCGCGCTTTGCGAAAGGTGGGAGCCTCGAACTCCGCCACCGACGGCTCTCATCGCGTTTCGAAGGGCGGATGCTGCGGCAATCGACCGAAGTTCTTGTCGTCGGCCATTGCACAAAACTGAAGCATGGGGCACTGCTTTGTGTTAGTGGAGCGAAGGCCAGGTGGGCCAGCCCGGATGCCTTCGGTCCAACAAAATTCTCCGCCAAGCGGAGCTTGGACGGGACACCTCGAGAGTTAAACCAAACCGTAAGTCCTGGCCATACGCCAGACTACGAGGATGCGCGCCTCGTGCGACTTTCTGCAGCTCGCCCGATGAGATAACATTCTCATCTTATGCGCCAGAGCGGGTTCCGACCCATGAAGAAGCCGAGTATTCCGCTGTGCGCTGCGGTTTTCCTAGTCCTGAACGTTGCCGGTGTGATCTGCAGCGCGCAATTGCAGCTCCCGGACACACCTGCCGCTCGGCAATGTGCCGCGTGGTTGCAGGCTTTCAATCGCGGCGATCGGGAAACTTATCGTGATTTCCTACAAGAGAAATTCCCCTCCAGAGTGGAGCGCTTGGACCAGGATCTGAACTTTCGCGAGCGGACGGGCGGTTTTGAACTCAGAAAGGTAGAAGAATCCACGCCAGCGAAGTTGGTGGCGCTGGTGCAGGAGCGCGCCTCCGATCAGTTTGCACGGCTCACCTTGGAGGTAGAAGCCGTCGAGCCGCACAACATCACCAGTTTGGGGCTAAGGGCAATTCCGAGACCAGCCGAGTTCCCGCTGCCGCATGTCAGCGAGAGCGAGCTGATCGGGGATCTGCAAAAAAGACTCGAAACGGATGCTGCCGCTGGTAGTTTTGCCGGGGCGGTCCTGGTGTCTAAGAACGGCAAACCGATTTTCGCCGAAGCTTATGGCTTGGCCGATCGCGAGCACAAAATACCGAACACTCTAAAAACGCGCTTCCGCATTGGCTCCATGAACAAGATGTTTACCGCAGTGGCGACGTTGCAGCTAGTGCAGGCGAACAAGCTGGGGCTCAACGATGCTTTGGGGAAATATCTAACCGATTATCCCAACAAGGAGGTTGCCGGGGTGACAATCCATGAACTGCTGACGCATACCGGCGGCACTGGCGACATCTTCGGTCCAGATTTTGACGCACATCGGCTGGAGCTGCACACACTGCAAGATTATCTGAAGCTATATGGCAGTCGCGGGGTCAAGTACGATCCAGGCAGCACCTTTGAGTACAGCAATTACGGTTTCATTCTGCTTGGTATGGTAATCGAAAAAGTTAGCGGCCAGAGCTATTACGATTACGTTCGCGAGCACATTTACACCCCGGCGGGCATGGCTTCAAGCGGTTCCGAGCCAGAAGATCAGGCGGTAACCGATCGCAGTGTCGGATACACAAAAATGGGCGGGAATACTCAGTGGCAATCGAATACGAATACCTTGCCGTATCGTGGAACCTCGGCGGGGGGTGGTTACTCCACTGTAGAAGATCTGTTGAGGTTTGCGAACGCGCTGCAAGAGAACAAGCTGCTCAATGCGCATTACACCGAGATGCTGACCACGGGCAAGGCTGGGACGCTGGATAGCACATATGCATACGGGTTTATTGACCACAAAATTAACGGTACGCGATGCTTCGGTCACAATGGTGGCGCTCCCGGAATGAATGGTGATCTGGAGATCTGTCCTGGGCCCGGCTACGTTGTCGCAGTGCTGGCGAACATAGATCCTCCCGCCGCCAGCCGGGCATCAGATTTCATCACCAACCGGCTACCCGAATAGTGCGGAAGGGCTCGACACTTCGCCGATGGCTCCCGGATCGCCCGGCGACCAGGTTCGCGTCCGTTCTTTGGACGCTAACCTGGGAGGGCAATCGATGGTTTTTCTAATCTCGTGTCCGGGTTCTCGCAGACCCCGGTAATCTTGCGAGGTCGCGACGGCCAGGTCCTTCCCAAATCACCTTGCCGCGATGGGGGGCCGGCCCACGCTTTCACGACAGACAAACGCGGGTGCCCTGCCCTTCTCGCGTTCTTTGCGAGAGGGCGGGGCTCTTGATCGACGGCAAAATGGAGACGCCGGCTGGCCTTTACTCCGACTGGGCTTTCATGTAGGACCGCAAATGATGCGAGTCTCGTAGCCGCTGCCGGCCCGTCTGAAACCGCCTCACCGAAGCCATCTCTGCACCGACGCCGTCAGCTCCGCCCAATACGATTGCAGGCGATTGCCAAGCGTGTCGGGCCTTGTCATATCGAAACCGCCATGCGGAGTGCGTAGCGCGGGGCTGTACTCTGCGGGCACTTCAAACAGGGACGCGTCGATAGGCGTCTCGGAGAACTCGAGCAACTCAACTTTGGAAATCGTGGTCCGACCGGCTCCGGTTTGACGGCTGGTTTCTTCGATGGCGTATCCATGGGTCGCTGTGCCCAGTCGCTTGATCTGTACGCGGTCACGCTTGCCCGAGGTTGCCACAACGTATCCGAAGCCAACACCTCGGGATTCCCGGCAGCTCAATCCGGGCAAGTCGATGTACCAGCCATCGACCTCGGTGATGCTGGGCTGCATCAGGGCCCCGGCACCGGGCTCGACTTTGGTGGTCGTCTTCACACGGCGGAGTTCGTGGCTTCCCATTTTGCGGCGTTCGCCGGTATCGACCGAGTCGATGGTGACGGTGACCTCCGCGCCGGTCATTTCCTGCGGCGGAGTGGGGTGGGCCCGTTTCGCCCGCGTTGCCCAATCCTCAATCGGAAAGGAGGAATACGTCTTCTGATTGTTGTTCAGGTTGAGCCGGAGCTTTTCGTCGCAGTGAGCAATGGTTACGTGATCCATCCTGCTTCCCGCGTTCTGTATCACGTATTCACTGCGTTGCCGGGCTCCTTTGAGGTAAAGCGTCTCTTCAGTGGAATGCTGATTTCCGTCAGTGCGGCGAGTTTTGATCGTAAGGTCAGGGAAGTTCGGGACCACCAGCTTGGGCAGCGGAAGAGGCGCGGTTAGCAGCAGCACGGGGAGTAAGCGGAGAATGGAGGGAACCACGATCTCTTTCCTCCTCACTTTGTCATTAACTCTGTCATTCCGAGGAGAGAAGGCGGCGAGGGATCTGGGTTTGGTCGCGCAAGAAACCCAGATCCTTCGCTTCGCTCAGGATGACAACAACTCGGGGCAGCAATCCTTCGTCCAAGCTAGACGTAGCAAGCTACGTCTCTACAGACTAGACTCCAGCCATGGCGGGTTCGACCTCGTAAATCGAGTGCCACGACGTTGCGGCTTTCAGGCGGTCGTTCACGTTGTTGATGTTTTTCACGCCTTCGGTCTGGAGCCATTTGCGGAAAGCTTCCGCGCCTTGCTTGGCGTAAATCGGGATGCCGTCCTTCCAGGTGGCGCGGCCACATAGGACTCCGTTGAACTTCACGCCCGATTGGCCGGCGAGTTCGAGAGCTTCCGTGAACTCCGCGTTGCTGACGCCCGCGGACAGATAAATAAAAGGCTTGCTGACCACTCCCGCGGCTTTCAGGAAAAGGTCCGCGGCTTCCTTCTTGCTGTAGGCTTTCTGTCCGGTGTAAGCTTTCGCGCCCTCGACAAACTTCATGTTCACCGGCACTTCAACCTTCAGCACGTCGACGCCGTAACGATCTTTGGTGAACTCGCGCATGCTCTCGATTACGACGTGCGGTTTTTTCTTGGCGTAGTCGAAACCTTTTTCGTCCGCGCCTTCTTCGTAGCCGACAAACTCGAGAAAAAATGGGATGTCGTTGGCCCGGCATTCGTCGCCGATGCGCTCTACCCATGCGTGCTTCGCATCGTTGATGTTCTTGGGATCGAAGGGCGTGTAGTAAAGCAGAATTTTGACGCAGTCCGCCCCAACTTCTTTCAGCCGCCGGGCGGACCAATGATCAAGCAGGTCGCCCAGGCGGCCGGGACCAGTCTTGTCGTATCCGGTCTTTTCGTAGGCCAGGAGCAGGCCGGCATTCTTGGCGCGACGCTTGGCCGCGGGCAGTCCCCACTCGGGATCGAGCAGGATCGCGCTCGCATGCGGCGTGAGAACTTCGGCGACCAGCGACTTGAATTCTTCCATCAATGCGTCGCCGACTTCCCCACCCTTTTCCTTAGCCAAAGCCTTCTGCAAAGACCCCCGCTGGTCCATCGCCGCTGCTTGGATGATGCCGTGGGGGGTGGAGACTCTTTTTAGGCCAGATAGCTTGCCGGGAGTGAGTTTCATGGGATTCCTCCTTGGTGGCTCATGATTCGATGAATTCTTAGAGCAGCTAATTGTAAACCCAAATCCAAAAAATCCTCAGGTGGTTACTGACGCAGGGTCAGGGTGCCTAGCATGGCTTGTTGTTTGGCGATCAGGGATTGGACGCCTTGGCCTGCTAGCGCGATCATCTTTGTCAGTTGTGGTTCGTCGAAGACCTGGTGTTCGGCTGTGGCTTGGACTTCGACTAGTTTGCGGCCGGCGGTCATTACGAAATTCATGTCTACGTCGGCGCGGGAGTCTTCTTCGTAGCAGAGGTCGAGAAGGATTTCGCCGTCGACGATGCCAACACTTACGGCGGCTACGAAATCGCGGAGCGGGGCGGAGGTTAGAGTGCCGGCCTCAACTAACTTTTCGAGCGCTAACCCCAGGGCGATGAACGCTCCCGTGATCGAAGCTGTGCGGGTGCCTCCGTCGGCTTGGATTACGTCGCAGTCGATCCAGATGGTGCGCTCGCCTAGCCTTACAAGATCGGTTACGGCTCGCAGGGAGCGTCCGATCAGGCGTTGGATTTCATGAGTGCGGCCGCTGGATCTTCCTTTCGTGACCTCGCGCGGGGTGCGGGTTAGCGTGGCGCGAGGGAGCATGCTGTACTCCGCGGTGATCCAGCCTTTGCCGCTGTTGCGCATGAAGGGAGGGACGGTTTCTTCGACCGAGGCGGTGCAGATTACGCGCGTATTGCCGACCTCGATCAGGACCGAGCCTTCGGCGGTGTTGATGAAGCCCGGGAGGATGTTGACCGGACGCATCTGGTCGGGAGTTCGGTTGTCGGAGCGATAAAACATATCGGGGGATTGTAGCAGGGTGGAGGGCGTCGTTAGGGATGTTCCGCCAATCACCACGGCAGTTCCCCTGTCAGGCTCAAACCGTGGAACTGTGTCGATGCCTTAATCATTTCTACGCGCATTACACGGAACACATCCAGACTTTGAATGTTCCCCTTGCAAGACGAAATTTTTCCATCCGGGACTGGAATGACAACACTGCGGCTGTCGGCAAGGCTTCCAGCTTGGGAATGTTTTGTGAGTCAAACAGGGAATTGATACTCACAATTTCTATTCTTTTTTCGATCGTCCAGGCAAGCTACGCCAAGAACCCTAAACGGGGTGCGCGGTGTCGCGCAACCGAGATTTCACCAAGAACTTTTGCCGTACGGTTTCAAGCCCCTCAATTCAGATCAAACTACTTGAGGGTTTTTATATACTCCGCAATTGCCTTGGCTTGGTCGTCAGTCAGCCCGGCGATGCCCTTGTTGTGCG
>DATHPO010000135.1:0-54875 GCA_035483835.1 Terriglobales bacterium | reverse complement strand
CACCGCTGCTCTTTCGCCCAACAACCAGATACAGTGGGTACGAGACGTGCGTTCCTCCGATGTCGCGGCGATAACCGGTCTGCCTGGCGCCGTGCTGCGCGTCGGTGGCGTCCCCGCACTCGAAGCAGATTATGACTCGGTGGTAAAAGAGCGGTTGCCGAAGGTGGTCCTTGGCGTCATATTGGGGAGCTTGCTGGCGCTCCTGATCGGGTTACGGTCTCTGTTTGCGGCGGTCAAAGCAATTCTGCTCAATCTGCTCTCCGTGGGCGCTTCATTCGGTGCCTTAGTTCTCGTTTTCCAGGAAGGCCACCTTAGCAAACTCCTTGGGCTCGAGGGACCGACCGGCAGCGTATACCCGATCGTTCCGATTCTCGCGTTTGCCATCGTCTTCGGATTGAGCATGGACTATGAAGTTTTCCTGGTCGCCCGCGTCCTCGAAGAACGGCGGCGCGGTCTATCCGAGAGATCAGCGGTGATCGAGGGCCTGGCGCGGACGGCCGGGCTCATCACGAGCGCCGCAGCAATCATGATTGCCGTCTTCGCCGCATTCACCGTGGGCAGCTTCCTGGTCGTCCAAATGCTGGGCTTTACGCTCGCCGTGGCGGTGTTCATTGATGCTACCGTGGTGCGGATGGTTGTTGGGCCGGCGCTATTGCAACTTGCCGGCGACTGGAATTGGTGGCCCTTTGGCTTACATGGAGCTCCTGCGACGTCTGAAAAGGAGCTTGTCCCATGACGGCGAACACCGTGGATACTCCAGTGGAAGCACAGGGCCTCGCACCAGCCTGATTAAGAGATGCGAATTATTTCGCTTTCTCTGCTTGAGCGTTGGACTGGCTGATCTCAAAGTCCTTGCGTCCAAGATTTGCCTTTCCCGAGCCCCCTTCGATTACAAGAAGCGAGGAGCCAGGCTTGCCCTGCAGCTTCGCCTCCACTTGCGACGCAGACCAGGCGCCGCCGACCTGCCGCAGCCCATAGTAAATGAATTCCTTCTGCTGTCCCTTCCCGCGAAGCGTCTTCACCACATGCACTGGGAACAAAATGCTGCGGTCAATCCACGAAGTTACCGATTCGTAATAAGTCCGGTCTTGAGAGCCGGACATGCTCTTAAGGACAAAGCAATCCCGTGCGCCGTATTTCTCCGGTGTCAGGAGTTCCTGATTCTTCCAGAAGAAATAGCTCTCTACCATGTCTTCATAGGAGAAGTCTGTTCCCACGAGGGGGTCGTTCCAACGTTCGAATGGCAACGCGCTAGCGGCCTTCTCGCCAGGGAGTACGGCCTCGATGGTCACGTGCCCACTCGCGCTCATTTGCAGAAGAAGGCTCGTCTTTTCTGAGCCCGGCCCCGAGATCTCAAATAGCAGACGCAGACCATCGGGAAACCAGTGAGCCTTGGCGACAAACTTGTAGTTCGTGCGCTTGCCATCGCCTTCCACCCGTGTGAGTCTCCCGGTCGCGCGGTAGTCCAATTTCTCAATACGCTGGCGCGAGCCAGTCACCACAGTCTCCAGATCAGGATTCGCCGCGAAGGCCGGCGATGGATGCGCCAGCGACAACAGCACTAGCAAAGCGATGGACGCTTGAATCGCCCCAAAGGCGCAATTCGCGCACCTGGCCTCTGGATGCCGGCCACACTTACCGCTGCGAGAGAGCATTACGACGCGGCGCAGGAAGGTCATAGCTATGTATACAGCCAAAGCCGGTATAGCGCCCATCCTGGGCGACGGGTAGAGATTCTCGAGCCGCGGTATGCAGCCCATTTCAAAACCCGCCAAACCGCCGCGCGACGCTGAGATTGGCATCACGGAGAGCATGTATGAGCTCGCTGTTGCCGTAGTTCTTGCAGACTTGCTCTAGCTGGACGGTGCTCTGGGTCATTGGGTGCGACTCTTGAAGAAATCTCCGTCGTAAAATCATCAAAAGTATCCCGTCTCTCAAGTTTACGACGGGAAAAATTGGCCCAGGATCAGCACGCTGTGGCCCATTTTCGGCGCGCCCCCCACGAATTGAAAATGCATTTTAATCCCGCAGATCGATGAGTATACACCACAGCAATCGTGACTGGACCTGCGAAAGACCGAGCTTGAAATTCGTGTTTCGTAGTGAACAATATTGACAACCGGCCAACCCAACCGGAAGACCGCTCCTCTTAGTTGACGCCACTTCACTTAAGCGAGGTGCCATGGGGGACCGGGGCGTACGACGTCGACGGCAAAAGCGCATCCATGAAGAACCGGACAACTTCAGCAGCGCAAATCTCGATCGTGGACAGCGCCCGGGAAGATCCGAACACGAGCGATCCGAACACGAGCGGATACGGGAATTTATTCATGAGCTTTACGAAGAGCTGCTCAGTTTGGCGGAGGCGGCGCGGTCGATCTTGCATTGGCCACCGGCAAACGAAATCGCTCCCAAGAATCCAATTAAACAGCTTGATCCCGATGATCGCGCTCGCACGACCACGGAGGAAGAAGCGCGAGACCAGAGATTAAACAAAACGCTAGCAGATTCTTTTCCTTCCAGCGATCCTCCATCAACAATTGCCGATCCTGCCGAACCGGGAGTTCAGCGTGAGGCGCCAGGTGCGTCTCAGCTGCGCCCGAGGCGCAAGAGAGACATCCAATAGCGATAGCAGGCTGGGTTATCTATTGGTTCTGCGATGAGAAGCTCCTCTGCATCAGGATGAGAGGCAATCATGTTGACTGCCGAACCGCGCGGACGGATAATGTGTGCCGTTTCCGGTTGGAGGGGTTTTATGCCGCGATCTCCCAGGGTTCGTACCGCTGCCAAGCTTTCAAAATCTATCTGTCAGCAAGTCAACATGTATGCCTTTGCAGCCAGCGCAGCAGGAGTTGGAATGCTGGCCCTGACACCGCCCGCAGCGGGGAAGATTGTGTACACGCCAACTCAGGAGCAGATCCCACCCGGCTTCGGGACCGGTTTATACCTGGATCTCAACCACGACGGAATCAACGATTTCTCCTTTGTTAATTTCTACAGCAGGACAAGCTCGCAGATTGGCTTGTGGGTCTCACCCATCAATGCAAGCAACGAGGTCTTTTCGAATAAGGGTTTTGCGGCCGCGATGCCTGCTGGCGTGAAAATCGGACCTAAAGGGAAATTTCAACGGCGTGCGGTTGACGTGATGGCTTCTGACGATCTTTTCCACTCTAGGTGCGCCGGTCCTTGGAAAGAAGCTCACAAGCGGTATCTGGGACTGAAATTCACTATTAGAGGGACAACCCACTTCGGTTGGGCACGCCTGAATGTCAGTTGCGTTTATCTCCACGCCATAAGTGCTACGGTCACCGGCTACGCCTACGAGACCATCCCAAACAAGCCCATCGTTACTGGGCAGACCAAGGGGCCAGCTGTCGTTGAGCCGGCCACACTCGGTCACCTGGCGCGAGGCGCGGCTGGGAGCTCTAACGGGCGGGTCAAGCAGATCGCAGTGACGAACCACTAACTCGCGCAAGGCTGTCGACGTTCTCCGTTGTGCTCCAGATAGAGAACTCACGGCACGCGAAGCCGCGTCTTTAATCTGATTTCCTTTAAAGCGTAGCCTTTCGAGGGCGCACTCGGCAGGTCTCGACATTCTATTATTTGCAATGTTTTGAAGTGGTTAGGAACTTTGGGGTTTTCTGCCCAGGGCCAGGATTAGTAAGTGCAAATGACACGAATCTTGTGTTACACTGAAATCGTGTCTTCTACTCGTCGTCTACGCAATGTAACCGTAACCCTGGAAGAGGATGTGGCCCAGTGGGCCCGCATCGAGGCGGCGCGCCGGGATACTAGCGTTTCGCGATTGCTGGGCGTGCTTCTCAAGGAGCGTATGTCAGCCCATGACGATTATGAGAAGGTCATGCGTCGGGCCCTCGGTCGCAAACCCTTTCTGCGCAGCGACGGCCGCTATCTGACGCGCGAGGAGGCTCATGACCGCGCCCGGACTCGTTGATGCCTCGGCTAATCCGCTCGGAACTAAATCGCCCGTCTTTGTTGACTCGAACGTATTGCTCTACGCGGTGGACGAAGCGGATCCTCACAAACAACGGATCGCGAGCAACTGGCGTGCGGAATTGTGGAAGAGCCGCCGCGGACGCGTCAGCTTTCAAGTGCTCGGGGAGTTCTACGTCAATGCCGTGCGGAAACGATCCGCAGCCAGCCACGAAGCACGGGCTGAGATTCGCGATCTGCTGGCCTGGAATCCGGTTGTTACCGACGCGGCACTGCTGGAGCGCGGGTGGAAGATTCAAGACCGTTATCAAGTCTCGTATTGGGATGCCCTGATCGTGGCGGCGGCCGGAGCGAGCTCTTGCCGTTATCTGCTGACCGAGGACTTGCAGGCTGGGCAGAGGTTAGACGGAATCGAAGTGGTGAATCCGTTTCTGCATGATCCTGGATCGTTGCTCTGAAGCATCTTTCGGGCGGATCTCATCGCACGTTCGTTGAAAGGGTGGGCAGTTCTAGAGAGTAGACGATTTAGATACTTGCTACAGCCGCCTGTGACTTTGCTCCGCTTTCTTTTTCAGCCTGACGATCGACCACGGTCAGTTCTTTTTCCAGCGAGGAAAAGCGCTGTAGGATTTCGTGCATGCGCAAAGACATATTGCGAATAGTTTCGATCTGGGAGCGGGCGCCGGCGGAAAGCGATCCCGGTTCGAGCAACAACAATTCGGAGTTGCCGAGCACACACGTGAGAGTGTTGTTCAAGGTGTGGCGCATCTCCAGCATGTAGCGTCCGAGGAGAGCTTGCCGCTCGAGCAAGATATTGGCTTGTTCGTAACGACCGGCATCCGCTTCGGCGCTGACCCGATGCAGGATCTCCCCAGCCACAAGGATTAACGTATCCAACCAGTTCTCTTGTTGCCGCAAGATCGCGATGCTTGGCCAGCGTTCGCGGACGGTCTGCACCAGCCGCATATCTTCGGTGACGAACAACACGCGCTTTCCGGCCGCGTCTATGGCCTCCAGGACCACGGAGAGTGCCTCTGGCCGAAGGCCGCCGGCGATGGCCAGATGAAAAGTGTCGGGATCGAACCCCAGGCAGACATCACTGCTCATCAGGGTGAATGCGGGGACGCGGCGCTCCGATTGCCAGCGGCCGGTCACGGCGCGAGAGAGTTCCGCGTCGTCCGAAATGATCAGGATGGAAGGTTGATCCACGTATTCCTTTTGTGTTTATCGAATATCCAGGCTTCGGGCGTTCGGCTTCACGCGTTCAACGATCCTGGCCGAGGTGCCTGAAGCCTGGCGCCGAGACCTTAACGCTATTTCGGTTTGTAATTGTCAGCGTCTTGGCCACTCCAGTCTGGCGAACTGCTGGCGACCTCGAAGTCGGGGACGTCCGAGTGCGCGGCGCCAGCAGCCTGGGCGCGTGCTTTTGTAGCATCCGGTTTGGCGGTAGCGGCGGTCTTCGTATTCTTGGCGTTCTTTGCCAAAGCGGCTTCCACTACGGCGCGAAGATCGACCAGCATCGACACTGGTTGTCCGGATGAATATTCAGCGTGAAACATCACCTTCCACGATTGGCAGATCATGCGCAGGCGGGCGATAGGTTCCTCGGCGGAGAACTGGGCGCGCCGGCAGTCGAGTGTCTCCACGCCGCGGTTTTCCAATTCGCGCAAGCCGTCAAGAATGGCATTGAGGTCCTGATGCATCAGCCGGAAGAAAATGCGCCTCATCAGGAAGCTGAAGCGGGTAAAGGCGACCATAGCGGCCGGCAGAAAATACTTCTTGCCGCAGGAAGTTTTCAACTTCCTTCCCTTTTCAAGAATCCGGCTGGTCAGCAACTGATTCAGATTGCGGCAGCCATTGGCGGTTTGGGTCACCTCATCCAGGGGATTCAACCACTCGGGGACATTCAGGTCCACCGGCCCCAGCACAGGTTCGAGGATTTGGGCCACATAGGCCATGTCGACGTCAGTATCTTCCAGGCGCGACGGGGCACAATGCGAAAAGAATTGAACCAGCAGGAAATCAATCTTGTCACGGTCGGAATCGGTTTGCTCCTGCCGATGCAAATGATGAAGCAACAGGGTCCGCAGAGCTTCGTCACTGCTTATGGTCGTCGTCTGCAAGAACTGACGAAGTTGATGCACTTGAATGCGGGCATCCAGGTCGGAGAACAATTGCCGCGCCTGTTCGATCGATTCCTGCGGCGGGGCATCCACGCCAGCTTCGAGATCGGCGTGCGATGGCAGATCGATCACGAATTCCCGTGCCAGCGCAGCGTACAACGGGTAGAGCAGACGCGCGTCACGCCACTCTGCCGCCAGTTCACTGAGTTGAGATGTGGATGTCATAAATTCGCAATTCAGATTTCACTATTCAGGTTTCACGATCCAGTTGGCGACTTCGCCGGTGAAGCGCGCGGCGACGGCGGTGCGCCCTCCGTTGTATTGCACCGCTACTACGCAGGCCTCGGTATCCAGCGTGCCATCGGAATTCCGCAGCCGAAGCTTGTCCGCGAACTCAAGCGGCAAGGTTGAGGCGAAAAGTACTTCCTTAGGCGTACCAAATTCAATGACTGTGCTCTCGGTCAGCGTGCCGTTGCCACTCACTACGCGGGTAAGGTGTACAGGGATACGGACGGGGGTCGCATTGGGAAAGAACTTTGCCAATTTGGTAGTCGAGCTTTCACGCGCCGGAGCAGCCGCAGCGCCCGATTTGGACAGAGAGTTCCTCATTATTCCTGATTCCCAGGGGTCGTCGATGCGGCCTGGATTCCCTAGTCCGCCGGTTAGCGTGGCTGAGGCACCCGGACCGCATCGGGCAACAAGAATGCACGAGCGCGGCCAAAGCCTCACAACCCGAGAGAAAGAGCAAGCTTATGTTTATCAATAGGATAGATAGATCATTTTGGAGTGGCCGCGAAGCTCGTCTTAGACTTTATGTCTCAGATTGACACAAATTCTCAGGGAAGTGCTGCCCGTGAAGTATTGAACTCAACCACCCAGGTCAATCCGGCCTAGGCTGGCTTGATCGCGCCAGCAAGTCCTGAAAAGAAGGATCGTCGTGCAGGGCATCGAATGCGCGGTCGCCGTCTATATACAACATGGCCGCATCCCGTTGGTCATAGGCCTCGCGCAGAAGCTTGATGGCTTCCTGGCTTTCTCCTAATTGCGAGTATGTCTGCGCCAATGCATAGGCCGACAATTTGCCTTGCAGATAAAACTTCTTCTGAACCGGCAGCATGCTCTCCCACATACCTTGGGCGCCACCGGCGGCGAAGCCTTTCTCCGCTGCGTTAACGACTGCCAAGGCCACGGGGTCGTGTCGTAGCGATGCGACTCTCTTCGATTCGGCCAAGTAGTTTGAATAGTCCTGGCCGGCAAGGTAGATCTCTGCCAGGTAAAGGTGGGGAGAAAGAAAAGCCGGTTCTGTGGTCTCGATCTGCTTTAACAGCGCAATACCCTGCGCTGGCTGGCCTGCCAAATAAAGAATGAACCCCTTGTCCGCCACGATCGGCGTGGAAGAAGGGTCCAGCTTCCGGGCTATTTCAATCTCACGGATTGCCTCCGGGTACCGCCGGGTGACCATCAGGAAGGTTGCATACCAGTGGCGAGCGGCAACGTAGTCGGCATTCAGCTCAATCGCCCGTTTAAATTCGCGCTCGGCGGTCGGGGCATCCCACGTCCAATAAAACGTGGCGAAGGCAAGAGAATTATGCGCCTCAGCCGAATTGTCGTCTAATTCCACAGCTTTCTTGGCCGCCGCCAGTGCCCGCGGATAAGCCTCGTTAGGAGGCATCACGGAGTATTCGCGCATCAAGTTGTAGCAATCGGCGAGGCCGACGTAGGCTTGGGCATAGCCGGGATCGCGAACGATCGCCTGGGTAAAAAGGTCGAGAGCTTTGTTCAGATCTTCCGGGGTCCGCTTGTTCCAGAAATAGCGTCCTTTCAGATAGAGATCTTCAGCCTCGAGGTTGGGTCGATAGGCCGCCGGAGGAATATTTATCGCCGAGGCTGAAGTTGGCTGCCGTGGGATCTGATGTTTGAGAATGAGAAATCCCAGCAAGATGGCCAGCAGCAATCCCAGGATTCTAGCGACCTGGGATCTCGAACTCCTAGGCGGAATTGCTGGGGCCAAAACCTGCCTGGAGATCGCTGGCTCTGCCTGGCGAATTCCATCGCCTGTAGAAACATTCGCTTCGGCCGCTGAGGTTTGCTCTGAAGATTCCGTTGCTGTCGCCCTGGGATCCTTCAGCCATTGAGATAGTTCAACGGAGTATGCGAACACACCACCTCTCACCCCTCCCGGCACGCGATGCACGGGCAAAGCCCGCTCTTTCTCCCATCGCTTGACGGTCCGCTCATCGCGGCCGAAGAAGGCAGCTATCTCTTTCCAGGAATCCAGACGGCGGTTTGACGCCTGCTGCTCGCGAGTTTGCATACAGCCTGAAGTATCAAGCCTGAAATGACCTGAGTTGTCCCGTGATGTCCCTTGCTTGGGGGAGCAAGTTCCTAGAGTATAGCGCGACTGCCGATATTGTGAATACGCCCCCACAGTCGTTCGCTGCCCGAGATGGGCTGACGAAACTTGCAAGGTGCACTATTTTGCGCACTACCAGGTGAGTCTCAGACTTCAAGGAGATTTTCACCGGCTGCAAGGTCAAATTCAAAACCCATCGGTGAGAAGTCAGAAGGATTCATTTGCACGTCCAGGAGGCCTTATGAACCGTGTCCGGAGCCAGGAAAAATGCTTTCGTAGGTTCGTGTTATTGGTGGCCGCGATGGTTGCGGTCTCGCTTGCCGGGGCGACTCCCGCACTAGCCCAGTGCACCGATAGTTGGACCGGAGGAGGGGGCAATGACAATTGGAGTAACGGTGCGAACTGGTCGAATGGCAAGGAGCCGGGGAACACCGACAACGTGTGCATCACGCTTTCTGGAGCCGCGGTTTTGTTGGACGTCAACGGCGGGATAGCCGACCTCAACATGGGTGGCTCCGACAGCCTGACGCTCCCCACTGTAACTAACGCGAGTCCCAGCCTCAACATCACTGGCTCCTCAATCGCGAACAGCGGCCAGATTATCTTGTCCGCTCCGGTCCAGTTTGGCTCAACACTGTTGTCGCTTTCATCCACCGGGACGGTGACCCTATCGGGCCGCGGAACGATTACCCTGAACGCCAACTCCTTCGGCAGCGACTCTATCGGAGGCAACGGGGTGCTGTTGAATCGGTCGACGATCCAGGGCGGCGGCGCCATCGACATGACTCTCGACAATGCCAGTGGCGGCGTGATCAACGCCAACGAATCCGGCGTTCAACTGGTCGTGGGACGCAACCAGTCCAAGGCCTCAACCAATACCGGCCTGCTGGAGGCCACCAATGGCGGCCAGCTCGCGATGGGGAGCCTCACGCTGAACAACGTTGGCGGGACAATTAAGGCGGCAGGCAAGAATTCCTACGTCCAACTCGAGGGCGAATTTCAGGGCGGCGAAACGTTCACCGGAGGTACGTGGACAACCGCAAACGGAGGAGCGATTCAGGTTGTCGACACCACCGCGCTTCTCGACGGCACAAATGGGAACACCATAACCAACTCCGGAACCATGCAGTTGGTTGACGGCGCTCCGCACCCGGGCGGCAATTTTCAAGGAACCCTAATGAACACCGGAACGCTCCAGATTCTGTCAAGGGGTTCCGGCATGGGCCTGAACATTCCAGGTGGCCAGACCTTCACTCTGACTGGTACCGGCAATCTGACCATGGGGGATGGGACCAACAACGCCTATAACAATCAGAACTACATCAGCGGCGGCACGTTTGTGAACCAACAGACCGTGACCGGGACCGGCGGCATTCTGAATCTCACCGGCTTCACCAACAGCGGCACCATTAACGCGAACGTTCCCACGGGTACGAATAACCTGCAGCTTCAATTGGGCCGGGCCGGCGCGAGCACCAACACCGGAACGATCGAGGCCAGCAACGGCGGAGTGCTGGTTGTAGGAAGCACCACCATTAACAATAAGGGCGGCACGTTCGAAGCGGCGGGTACAGGCTCTTACGTCGCTTTGGTTGGTTCTCTGGGGACGTCAGGGCTGACGATCAGCGGTGGCACTTACACCAGTTCTGGCGGGGGCGTCATTTACGGCGGAGGAGGGACGACGATTGACGGAACTACCGACGCGGTCACGAACTCCGGGACGTTCATAGTGAATGACGGAGGCAACAACATTAATGTTCAGGGGACACTCAAGAACACGGGAACGATCGAGATTCTCTCTAAAGGAAATTTGGTTTACTTTCAGATGCCCGGCACGGGGAATCTCACCATCGCCGGCAGCGGCAAGGTGATCATGGGGGATGGAACTGACAACTCCTATAACAATATACCTACGCTCGGCAGCGACTTTGGCAGCAGCGGTACTCTAACGAACCAGTCCACCATCGAGGGAACTGGATTCATTGGGGAATACATTCAGGGCTTCACCAACAGTGGCACCATTAACGCCAATGTGCCCGTTGGCACTAATGGCCTCGCGCTCTATGCGACCCGTATTAGCGTATTCCTCAATACCGGGACCATTGAAGCCACGAACGGCGGCGAATTCGGGTTTGACCCTAACTATGGCCTCGGTGGCAACTTCACCAACACGGGAACGCTTACTGTGGCCGCCCGCAGCGGCATCAATCTGGCGAATGGCAATTTTACTAACCTCGTCAATGGGACGCTCAGTGGCGGCACCTACAACGTCACCGGCACCCTCCAGATTCCGGGCAACATCACCACTAACGACGCCAAAATCACCCTCACCGGGAAGACATCGCAGATACTGAATCCCAGCACCAACGCTCTGACAGGCTTTCTCACGAATGGCTCGAAAGGCAGCTTTGACATCAAGGCAGGTCAGACTTTTACCTCCGCCGGCACCTTCACCAACCAGGGGGCGATTTCCATCGGCAAGGGCAGCACCTTCACGGTGGGGTCGGGCGGATCGTATCTTCAGACCAGCGGCAGAACCACGGTGAATGGCAAGCTCACCCTCTCGACTGCTGAGGGTAAACCTGACGAATCCGCTTCCGACTCCGACCCCGGGGCCGCCGGCATCCGCATTGCCAAAGGCTCGCTTCTCGGCAACGGCGGAACCATTGCCGCTCACGTTTCCTCCTCTGGAACCGTAATCCCGGCGGATTCGCTAACCACGACGGGCAAGCTGCAGATCACCGGTGCTTACACCCAAACTGCGATGGGTGCGCTCGATGCCACTATCACCGGCGCCAACTCCGGCCAGTTCAACGTGCTCAACGTATCCGGCACAGCCACCCTTGGCGGAACCCTCAACATCAAGCTACTGAATAACTTTGTGCCATTGATCGGAGCAACCTTCGAGATTCTCTCGGCTCGAAAAGTGACGGGTGTCTTTGCCACCGTGAACGGGACGGTGATCAACAGCAGCGAGCACTTCACCGTGACCTACAACTCAAACAATGTAACCCTCACTGTGGTTTCCGGTGGCTAGATTGGCATTCGGAATTCGAAACAACATGCACACATCCGGCGATCACGTTTCGCCGCGAAAAAGGAGAGCACTAATGAAAGCCCCAAATGTCCCAGGCTCGTACAAGCAATTCTCACGAAGGTTAAAGGCAGTGACCCTGCTTTTCCTGGCACCTCTTTTCTTGATGCTCAGCCCGCAGGTCACTCTGGGACAAGGCTTCAAAATGACCCAACTGGAGGTTCCCGGCAACCAGGCAAATACCACGGTCCCTATTGCCGTAAATGCAAGCGAAGCCGTTGTAGGTTACGGCACGGCATCGTCGGGGGCTAAGGTGGGATTTCTGTATTCCGGGGGCAAATATACCACTATCAATTACCCGGGATCGAACAATTACACCCGGGCTCTCGGCATCAACGACTCCGGCGAGGTCGTAGGCGACTGGCTTGACTCCAATGGCGTTACTTTCCACGGCTTCACCTATGTAAACGGAACCTATACCCAGTTCGATGTGGGGGGCAATGTCTCAACCTCCATTTTCGCCATTAACAAAGCGGGAGACTTCGCTGGCGCCGAAGGCAACGCCGGTGAGGGTATCTTGGAGGGCTTCACCTACATCGGTGGCAAGGTCAAGGAGTTCTATGCAAACGGCACGGACCCGACCTATGCCTATGCCATCAACAGCTCAAATGAGGTCGTCGGAGAGTATTTCGATTCAAGCAATGTCGCACACGGCTACTACCGCAGCGCTGGGGGAACCATCACTGAGATCGCCTACCCTGGCGCGGTCGCGACTTCGTGCAACGGGATTAACGACTCCGGCGAAATTACCGGCATTTATACCAATACCGCCGGACTCACGTATGGCTTCACCTACATTAAAGGGAAGTATACGAGTACCGACTTCGCCGGCACCTTCGGGCTCAACAGCAAAGGAGCCTACGTCGGCTACTATTGGGGCGTCGACGGAGTGCTCTCCGGCTATCTGGCCTCGCCACAAGCCTTCAAATTAGCCACGGTCAAAGTCCCGGGCAACCAGCAGGCGCAAATCTGGGGTGTCAACAAGTCAGGCGCTACTGTCGGAGACTACGTCGCTTCCGATGGGACAGAGCATGGCATGATGATTTCCGGAGGCAAAATCAAGAACATCGACGATTCCAAAGGGGTCAGTACCACCTGCTTTGCCATTAACAAGAGCGACCAGATTGTGGGCTTATACAGCGATTCCTCCGGCAACCCGCATGGCTTCGAATACACATCCGGAAAATTTAAAGATATACCGGGCCCCGCCGGTTCGATCGCCAGTGCTGCCTTCGGAATTAACGACTCCGGAACTATCTCTGGACTTTACGTCGATGGTAGTGGGAACGGCCATGGTTTCGTTCTCACTGCCGGCAAATACAAGACCCTGAATGTCCCCGGCGCGTCCTTCACGCTCGCCCGTGGCATCAACAACGCCGGTCTGGTCACGGTGCAGTGGAGAGACTCGGCTGGCTACTTCCAAGCTTCGCTTTACAACGGCAAGAAATATACTACGATCGACGTCCCGGGAGCTGCGGTAAACCAGGTCCAAGGCATCAACACCGCCGGGGATATCGCCTACTTCATCTCCGACCCGTACGGAGTCGGACACGCCGCAGTGAAAATCGGGAAAGACTACTACGTCTTCGATTATCCGAAGGGTTCCAACACCGGAGCCGGGGGCATCAATGACAGCAACTTAATCGTCGGCTCCTACAATCCGTCGGGCAAGACCACGCCCGAGGCCTTCCAAGGCACCGAGTAGAAAGCTTTACGTTTTGAAACCTGGAGCTCCCGCCGCGCCAGGCACGGCGGGAAGGCTTATCGCACGACCGTGGGGCCCTGAAAAAATCGAAAAGGAGAATTTATGATTCGCATTAGCGGTACATGCGTGATCTGGCTCGTGGTTTTCGTTGCTCTTCCCGCATCGGCTCAGCAACCGACATCCTTCCCGATCTCTTGTACTTCAGCCACAGCGTGCAAAAGTGGCACTGTCCCGGTTTTCACAACCACCGGAGGCGCCTCCAAGGTAGGCAGCTCGATCGTCAGCCAATCGGGAACGACGGTTAGTGTTGCGGGAAGTATCAGCGCGACCGCTAACTACGAGATCGGCGGAAAGCCCTTCGCCTTCGGCTCGGTTACGAACAGCAACGCATTCCTGGGATTTGCTGGAAACTCCACAACCTCGGGCACGGGCAACACGGGCGTGGGCTCTTCCGCACTCAGCGCAAACACTACCGGTAAAAGCAATACAGCCCTGGGCACTTCCGCACTTGGTGCAAACACTACAGCCAACGACAGCGCTGCCTTCGGTTGGTTCGCCCTCGCTGCCAACACAACCGGCGCCCAGAACCAAGCCTTCGGCGCCGGAGCACTCTTTTCTAATACGACGGGATCGTCAAACTCCGCCTTTGGTCTCGCCACCCTCTACGACAACACAACAGGCATCAATAATTCCGGATTCGGCTACGCCGCCCTCCACGCCAACACGACCGGTACCCAAAACCAGGGCTTCGGCTACGAAGCACTCTTCGCCAACACGACGGGGAATGGCAACGCCGCGTTCGGCACCGGGGCTCTCTACCAGAACACGACGGGTGGAACGTCAACCACGACCGGCGGAAACTCTGCTTTCGGCAACTTCGCCCTCCTGGCTAACACTACAGCCGGTGGCAACTCCGCCTTTGGCTTTAGTGCGCTTACTGCCAACACGATCGGCGCCAATAACGTCGCTGTCGGATCCGCCGCGCTCGCCAGCCTTGCAAGCGGGAGTGGAAACGTTGCCATCGGCACCGGAGCTGGGGGCAATCTCAACGCGGCCGAAAGCAATGACATCTACATCGGCAACAGCGGCATAGCCGGCGAGTCGAATGCCATCCGCATCGGCTTCATCGGAACCATCACTTCGGCTTATATCGCCGGGATCTCCGGAAAGACCAGCGCCAACGGCGTGGACGTTCTGGTCAACAGCGCGGGCCAGCTTGGGACCGTGAAGTCCTCGCTCCGTTACAAGCATCAGATCGCCGACATGGGTGTCGAGAGTGACGTGCTGATGAAGCTGCGGCCAGTGGCTTTCTATTACAAGCCCGAATTGGACGACACCCAAACGCGGCAATATGGACTGGTTGCCGAGGAGGTAGCCAAAGTGGCCCCGGAGCTGGTCGTTTTTGGCGAAGACGGAACCCCGGAGACGGTGCGCTACCATTTTGTCAACGCGATGCTCCTGAATGAAGTCCAGAGGCAGCGGCAACGAATCGATGAGCAGCAGAAAGCCCACCAGGAACAAAGCACCACGATTACTCAGCAACAGGCGGAGATTCAAGACCTGGCAGCGCGTCTGCTCAAGCTCGAAACGTTGTTGGCCGCGAAGCCATAGGCGTGCCGGCGCCCACTTTCATGTGAGCTCCTACAGCCCATGCCGGCAAGGCAAAACTTGTCCCGACCGACCTGTTGCCAGGTTGTCGGGAGACATTTGAACGCCCTCTTCTTCTGAACAAAACTGAGAACCGGGAACCAGCTACTGACAACTGAATTTTCTTCGGCCGGTTTTCACGTTCTTCTCAGAAAACGAACAGGTCCCCGCAGGCATCGAGGTCCCCCACCACAATCGACCCGCGGTTTCTCGGGCTTGATTTCGTGATCTAAGGCAGATAAAATGTAACTGATTGTGTTATCTCCAGGATAATATTCGATCTTTGATAAACTGAGTTCATGTGACCGCTGGCTTCGCGGCGTCTCGAAAGTCGTGCCAAAATGGAACCGGGCCCTCCATAACTCCCATGTTCTCTAGATTTTGCGTGTAAGTCATTTAAACTCAAAGATCTAGCAGGTAGTCGAAATTTAAGTCTCTTGTTTTCTGGATTTTGCAGGCTAAGGGGGGAGGAGGGGTACCCGATACTAAACAGTAAACTTTAAGCCAACTTTTGAAATTCGGCCATCCCTCAGAGAGCAGCCTCCACTAATGTGCAAACAGTTGCACTCTCCTCGCTCGCCGTCTCTCTAAGCCCCAGATTCCTCGGCCCTGCCGGATTGGTATGGAGCCTGCTTATAGTCATGGCAAGCCCCATAGACGGGCTGGTTCAGGGTTTCGGAACAGGGGAGATGAATACGATGAAGATCACATTGTTTGCTTTGTGCTTCCTTTGCGCCACGGCAGCACTCGGACAATCGTTTGGCGGCGCCGTTGGCAGCGCAAGCATGAGCAGTACGATTCAGATGACCAGCCATCCGGAACACGCGACGCAGGCGCCCATGGCTCTGGAGCAGAGCCTGTTTGACCATTCCGGTTATTTTATTGTTGAGGGTGAGCGACCCCTCTGGGAAGTGCAGCCTCTGTCCCCTAAAGTTCCTCTCGGAGATATCGCTCGCGCGCTCAGAAAAGAGCACCAAACCGCGAAGAAGGCTGACTTCGTTCGCAACGACTAAGTTTGGGCGCGACGCCCGACGAGGCCGGAATAAACTGAACTTCCGGCCCACAGCCACGAGCCGCGCAATTCTCGCTTATTGGCTATGGTTGCACGATTGGGATCGCCGAGGCCAACTGAAGATCGATCATCAGCGCAACCCTCCTGTCCATTTGGAAAAACATCGCCGTCTTCTTGCCGGGCAGAACTTTTTGGAAGATCGGAACATACTTCTGCCGCAGTTGCACAAAGGACTCGTCGACCCCGATGGAGCGCGTGATGAGATCCTGCGCCTGCGCGTCTGTCAGGGTGTTATAGTTCGCCGCGTACTCTTTGATCAGAGCAAGGCGGGTGTCGCCGATCTTTGTGATTTCGGCCTGATATTGGTCGTAAACCGGCCAGAACTTTACCGCTTCAGCATCCGTGAGCGGCAGGTTCGCGGCGATCAACTGTTTTCTCTGGGACCGCAAGTCCTTCCGCAAGAGCTGAACGTCCTGGTCGGTAACGGTCGAATTGGCGCTGTCCTGTGCAAATAGAAAGCGGTCGCTCGCCAGCATCACACCAGCAACAATCAAAACTGCAATCACGCTCTTCTTCATTGGTATTGTTCTCCTCGGAGTTCTTTAAAGTGCACCGCCACGTTACGGTGGGCAAGAGAGAGTTGCCACTAGTAAAAGTTATAGCTGAGTGGTTCTCGCGGCGTCGATTGCCGGAATTTGGATTGGATCAGGGCAGGAAACGCCTACAGGTTCCGGCCCCGGAAACCGGGCTCAGTGGAGAGAAAGGTGCGTCCGGCCAGCGCAGCATGAATTGCAAGCGGAAGGTCAGTCAGAAGCTGTGACTTAAAGACGTAACCATTGCCGCCGAGTTCTATGGCCGTTTCCATAATGGCGGGATCCTCAAGGCCGGTGAGAAATACGATTTTCGCCGGTGAGCCGACTCTCTTCAAGGAGCGGGCAGCCTCAAGGCCGTCCATCACGGGCATCATGATGTCGAGGACGAGTACGTCGGGCTTGAGGCGCAACGTTCCTTCAATGGCCTGCTCTCCGTTCAGCACAGAGCCGATTACCTCAAATTGGACATCCAGGAGCCGGGTGACGGTCCTGAGGATTTGTTCACTGTCATCGGCCAGCAAAATTCGGGGCTTATTCAACGTTCAGAACTGATTCCTTACTGTAGAGATTGCAGCCCTGCGGCTCATCCGGCGGTGTTCGAGCCGCTGGGAGGACGACTGGCCCGGCGAAAACACAGCCGCGACCAGGCTTTGCAGCGGCGACGAAAACACCGCCGTCTTTAAAACTACTGGAGTTCGAATGACTCGTCGTTGCTCTACAGCAATCAGGGGAATCAGACTCAGGGAGCCTGATCAATCTTTCATCCGGAGCCTCGAGGGCTGCTAATTCTGCCAGTGGTACGGTGCGTCCCGATGGTTTAAGCATAGGAAGATTGTTGGCCAACGGAGTTGGCCGGACAGAATTGGTACGAGATCAACAACGCCATCAGGAGGAAGGAACTCAATCATGGTCCGCCAATCGAAGCCTCAACTCCTAATTCTCGCGCTTGTCGTCCTTGGTTGCGCATCGCCCTGCTCGGCACAGGCCCCACTGCCAACACCCACGCCGACTCCGGAGCACCAGAAGATGGGTTACTTTGCCGGTGACTGGAAGATGCAAGGCACAACCAACATTAGCCCGAACGCTCCAGGCGCGCCTTTCACCTCGACCGAGCATGGCGAGTGGGTGTCGGGTGGGTTCTTCCTCGAGACTCACTCCTCCATGCACTCTGTGATGGGAGATGTTCGCGGTGTCAGGGTCCTGGAATATAACCCTGCCGATAAGGTTTACACCTATAACGCTTACAACAGCCTGGGGGAACACCAAATGGCGACTGGCCACCTCCTGGACAATATCTGGATGTGGACGTCCGAAGCTCAGATGAATGGTGTGATGGCGAAGGGACGTTACACCATCACGGTGGTCTCTCCAACCTCATACACCTTCAAATACGAAACTCTTACGTCCACAGGAACGTGGTCGGCTGTCATGGAAGGCAAGGCCACGAGAGCGCAATCTGACCATAACGCTGCGTCGCAGCCGTAACAGTCCGCCTTCTGAATTTCTCGGATCCTACGTGGCTCCGCGCGGCCGGCGGAAAGTGTCGATTCAGTTCCTGCTAGTAATCTGCGATCGACTTACACAGCCGTTTCGCTCCGGGGGGGCAATGCAGGCGCGCATTATTAATAACCAGGGCAGCCTCGTCTTCAGACATAGTCTCGTCGACGTGCCGAATCACGAACTGCTCAAAATCCTGGTCTGCGCTGAGGCGCACGAACGTGTTCAGATGCTTCCAATCGCGAGCCAGAAGACGGCCAACCGAATCGCTGTACTCTTCGGCGATGCCTCCCTCGTCGCAATGAGCGAAACGCTTGAAAGAGCGATATACGCTATCCCAGTCCGTCAGTTGGTCGGCCTCTTTTTGGGCTTCTTTGACCTCGGCTTCGGTGCAAACCCTTTGGGTCGCGGCCTCGGCAGAGCCGCCGAACCCCATCATGAAGACAAGACAGAAAACCGCCCTCCAAACGTCGCCCGCTCCAATTCGCATGACTAGAGCAAACCACTCTACTGATTGAGGGACAAGATAACTTTGGACTGCACACTTCGGCTGGGGGCGCTGCCGGGGTAGGGCGGCTTCAGGAAGAAACGGGTCCGTTCACGTTAGACCCTCCCACGAACCTCTGCATAATATTTCTCGCATTGCTGACAATTTTGCCAGTTTGCCAACAGAGCTTTTGTCACTAAGGTTATGGACGGGGCACAATACGTGCGCGAGCGGCCGCAACTCGTGATCCACTCCAACCTGACGCCAGTCAGGAGAGACAGGGGTTCGCGAATTGCGGCCGCCTCCTCAATTCCGAAGAGAGGGAACCGCATGAGATCAACGGAACCTCCAAACCAGCACTCAGTTGTACCAAGGCGGAAGCTTTTGCTCACGGAAACGGACTTGGCCAGACTGATACCCATCGTGAGATCTGCGAAACATTTCTTGAAGGGCCGGCCTTACGTTGAATTGATCGACCAGGCGCTGAGCGACGCCGGCGTGGTCTTACCGGGCGCAATGCCTCAGGATGTCGTGACCGTCAATTCAACGGTCGTAGTCACAGACCTGAATCTTCAACGACAAACTGTCTACACCGTTGTCTTTCCACAGGATGCGAAAAATTCTGACCATCTGATCTCCCTCGTTACTCCGCTCGGTGCGGCCTTGCTCGGCAGTAGCGTCGGGGACATCGTCGAAGTGCCCACGGGATGGCTGCGTATTGACCGAGTCTTATCGAGGGCGGCTTGATCGAGGTGGACGCGGGAATATAACGGTGGCATTGATTCGTGATCGCGGTTGCTCTTGTCTCCTAACTCCGGCATTGCGAAATTTGCCGCGCCGCATTTTCGGGTTGTGCGTCCTGCTATCCTTCGGCTCGGCTTTGCATTCGCAAGAGCGGTGCAATGTTGAAGTCAAGCTTTTGCTTTCGCCGACGCAGACTCGAACCGCCGTCAGATCGCTCAATTTTGAAAAAGAAGCAGCGGGTCGCGTCTACTTCTTCGATACCGACCCACTCGATTTACTTTCTCAGGGGCTCATCGTCAGGCTGCGGCAAGGCGCTAGCAACGACTTCACCATCAAACTGCGTCCGCCAGGTAACGCAAAGCCGTTTGTTCCCTCCAACATTGGCGCGGATTTTGACTGCGAGATCGATCTGATTGGCGGTGCTGCGAGCCCGTCCTACACGGCGCGGAGCAAGTACACAGCAACGCATCTGCCCGGGACCGGCATCGAGATCTCAAATCTGCTCGACGCGGGACAAAAGAAACTATTGACGGAAGCGCAAGTCTCAGTTGATTGGACCCGCGTAAACAGAATCGCGGATATCCGAGCAACAAGTTGGCAAACCAGATTTCAGCCAACCTTCGGCAAACTCACGCTCGAGCTTTGGGAATGGCCTGGGGGCCAGATTCTTGAGCTCTCAAGCAAAGTTGGCCCTGATGCAGGCCCATCCACTTACACAGAATTGCAACGACTGGTGAAGACCAAAGGACTGTCGTTGAATGCCACCCAGCGGGCTAAGACAGGTATGGTTCTTGAGACGCTCGCGCACACCGCGCACTAATCCGAGTGCGGTGCATACTCCCGTGGTCTCCGAAGAATCAAGTTTGGCAGCTTTCCGAGACTAAAATTGCCTTCAGGCGACACGCGCCGGCACGACGGGCAGCCGATGAACGTCAACCATCTCGGCATTGGTGGCATTGAGAACATCTCGCACTCTCTCAGCTTCCGCGGCCGTCCCATGTAAAATCAGAAGGAATTTTCCAGCCTTGACCGAGCTTTCATACTTCAAGACACTGTCCCTCGGGATTCCAACACTGACCAACCCTGCTCCTAATACACTCACACCACCCACAAAAATGGCGCCTTCCAGAGCTCCAATGATCCAACTCGCCACAGGACCCGCAACTATCACTGGGCCGATCCCAGGAATTATGAGGAATGCCGCTCCCACCAGTGAGCCCCAAAGACCGCCCCAGAATGCACCCGTTTTGCCCCAGTAGGCCAGGCGGTCTTCAGTTGTGTAGAAACCAATAACGTTGTCTTCGCTTTGGAAGTCCCGTCCCACAATCGAGAATCTCTTGATATCAAGGCCCGTCTTCTTCAGTTCCTTGATGGCATTTTCCGCTCCGGAGTGTTCGCCAAAGACGGCAACTACCGAGTTCTCCTCTGAGCCTACTGTTCCAGTACTCATCTGAATGTCTCCTTTGCTAAAAGGCACTGCACGTAGGCCCAAGTATCACCGGACAACATGAGCGTCTCAACTAGCGGAAGTGACAGCGAAGGATAAAAAGGGTTGCAGATCAAACTGCTGAAAGCCACGAACAGGCCGCAAGGAACCAACCAAGAATCGTCTGCGGAAAGGCAGCTCTGTCGTCCAGCATCACCAGTTCGCCACTTGGAGGCATCGGAGACGGAGCATTGCGCGGGAGCAACTCGCGATAGTAAGTTGCGGAGTCGAGGTAATTAATTTCCGCCCAGACATAACAGTCGCCAACGTGGGAGCCGTTCCTGCCGATCCAACTTTCTTTTCGCGTCAGATCCTGCCAAGTCAGATCTCTCATGGGAAATGACCTTTGCCGCTTGCTGATTCGGGCTACGGTTCGATCGCTGCGCTGACGAGTGCGACGGATGTCCGTGCTAACAGAGGTTCTTGAGCAAGAGCGGGGATCGGTGGTGATCGCCAGCCGTAAGCACGGAGGCGCGCTTCCCGCAATTGCTGTGGAGTCATCACACTCTGCAGGCGACGCAAAGCCCCTGCGCCGTCTTCCCTGCCGCCAGCCGCAGCCAGGATAAGCCACCTGTAGGCTTCAACACGGTCGATGGACACTCCCTGTCCGGGTCCGTTGGCATACAGCATCGCCAAGTTCAGTTGCGAGACGGCATACCCTTGCTCAGCGGCTTTGCGGTACCACTTGGCCGCTTGAACTTCGTCCCGTGGAACTCCCCTGCCAGTTTCAAAGAAATAACCAACCTTGTTCTGCGACTCAGGTAGACCCTGAGCCGCTGCCGCAAAGTACCAATCGAAAGCTTCGTGGTCGTCACGAATGGTGCCCAGCGCACTCTCGTACATATGGCCGAGGTTTTGCTGGGCGGCTGCAATTCCTCTTTCTGCCGCCACGCGGGTCCATCTAAAGCCCGCCGCATAGTCTCGTCCAACGCCGAAAGCTTTGATGTACATGTAACCCAAACAAGATTGCGCGGAGGGATCGCCGTGATCTGCGCCCGCCTGAAAGAAGGCGACGGCTGCGACATAATCCTGAGCGACGCCTTCCCCGCGCAGATGCATGATTCCGAGTTCAGCGTCGGCTCCGCCATACCCTTGGGCAGCGGCTTTGCGATACCACCGCAGAGCCTCGGAGTAGTCCCGGGCAACTCCTTCACCGAACCGGTATAACATTCCCAGGTTCGTTTGCGCCGCCGCTAATCCCTGCTCGGCGGCTTTGCGAAACCAGGTTGCGGCTTCATCGTTACTTCGCGGCAATCCACCACGTCCTACAAAATACATGTATCCCAGGTTGTTCTCCGCCTTGTCCACTCCTTGTTGAGCAGACTTTCGGTACCACTTGACCGCTTCAAAATCGCTTTGCTGAACCCCGGCCCCGGACTCGTAAAAGTACCCCAGCTCAGCCTGAGCTAGAGGAACCCCTGCTTCGGCAGCTTTCCAGAACCATTTTGCCGCTTCGGTTTCGTCCTTATTAAGTGCCGACCCTCGATGGTAGGCAAATCCGAGCAGGCACTGAGCCTGAACATCACCGGAAGCGGCTTTCGAAATGAGCACTGGCATCTGCGCTTCAGTGAATAAAGACGGATCCTTACACTCAAGCGTGGAAGCTGTCCTTCGAGTGGCTGCGCCACTCGCTAAGCCGCAGACAGCGGCCAAAAGGCATATCCCGCCGACCACCGCGGAATGAACGATCAAGCTCCGATTGGAAACCACTGATTTGCTGGATTCCATGCCACTTCCGTTTATTTCGGTGCTGTCCCGGGCGGCGACTTGGTCTCCTGTAGAGAGCCAAACTTCGATACCGGACCGGCGGACCGGTTGATGTGACCGTAGGCTTTTTGTGGAGATTTTGGTACTGGAGAAAATATTAGTGCAGGGGCAAAAAACTGGTAGGAGGCGCTACGACGCTACGGCGACGGCTCAACCAATCAACAAGGGGGCTCGCCGGAACTGCCTCTCAGGCCGCAATAACGTGATTTCTGATCGCGTATTGCACCAGCTCGGCGTTGCTCTTGGCATTCAGGATTTCCATGATCCGGTACTTATGAAAAGCAACCGTGTTCGTCGTTACATTCAAGGCGTAGGCGACTTCCTTCATCGACTTCCCTTCCGTCAGCAATTGCAGCACTTCGCGCTGACGTTCGGTAAGCCGTTGCCCCTCATCAATAAATTCCTTGTCCTGGCGTAGCAGGAAGTCGACTGTTTCTTTGGCGATGGCGGGAGAGAGATACGACATGCCCTTTAGGACCTCGCGAATCGCAACAGACAGCTCGGATGCGGCACACGTTTTCAGAAGGAAAGCTGAAGCTCCACGCCGGAAGGCCTCGGCTGCCAAAACCGGATCAGTATTCATGGTTAAGAACACCAGCTTTACCGAACGCAGTATCTGCTTGATTTGCTGTCCTGCGTCGAGACCGTTCAGGAGGGGCATTCCGATGTCGATGATGATCACCTGCGGCTTGAGCGTGGCGGCAATGCGCACCAGTGCCCGCCCGTCGCCCACCGTCGCGACGACATCATATTCCGGTTCAAGCAGCTTCTTGCAGGCATCGGCTACAAAGGCGTGGTCGTCAGCAATCATGATTCGGGGCCGGGTCATAGATGCTCCTTCGTCGAAACGGCTTAAGGATACACTCAGGGCCTAGTAAGTGCAGCAGACTTATGCCGCGCATGTTACCGCACTACCCCTGAAATTACCAGATAAAATTGTGACTCAAGTGTAGGGTATTCGTTGCGCAACCAAACTAATCTCTGGAGCCTCGCGGCGCTACTGTCAAAACTACTAGTTTGTGACCCCGAGCCTGCGATTTTGGAAGCCGGACGGGTCTAGGTATCGGTTTGCGGGTATTCAGGGATTCAGGTCTCTGGGCGCTTCCCTGCGGCCCAGGATGTCCCGCAGTTCCACGTGCGCTTTGTGAAGTTGCGACTTACTGGTCCCGGCTGCCAGACCTAGACGCCGGCCAACTTCTCCGTGGGTAAACCCATTGACGTCGTGGAGCAGAACCACGCTTCTTTTCGCTTTTGAAAGACTGCCCAGCGCTCGTCCCAGGGCCACTCGCTCAACCAGGAACGAACTGGTCGAAAATTGATCGCGCAACTTCAACTGCATTGGATGCGGCTTCAGCGTTTCGGGAATACTCAGAGATACTTCTCGTGGACGTCGCCGGCGAAAACGCATCAGTGCCAGGTTTACAACAACCCGGTGCAGCCATGAACCGAACTTTGCGTCGCCCCGGAAGGTAGAAATCTTGCGGTACACCTGCAGAAATACCTCCTGAGCAAGATCCTCCGCATCCGACGCGTTGCCCGTGAAACGCAGACACAAGGAATAAACCCGGTGCCGGTGCGAGTGATAGAGGGACTCGTAGCCGGTCACATCGCCGTTCCTTGCCTTCTCGATCGCTTCCGCTTCCGCCATTCTCTCCATGATCGACGACATCACTGGCATCCTTTCGGTTCGGCGTCCTGCCCCGACTTCATTTGGTTCACGTTGGGACTGCCACAATGCACCTCAGCGCACATACTGCGCAACTGTTAGTTTTGCTAGCTGCAACATCTGTTCGTTGGGCGCTACATTTGGTCGCATGATGAGCGGGGGCAAACCAGATTCGATGGCCGGACCGATCGCCAAAAAACGCGGCGGGATGTCGCGCCTGATTCGCGAACTCATACGGCCTTATCGAGGAACGCTTCTCGTCATATTCCTCGCGATGATGGTCGAGACCTTGATGAGCCTCGCTGGCCCGTGGCCACTGAAAATAATTCTTGATAATGTTGTCGGATCCCATCACCTCCCTAAATGGTTCGATGACTTTTTAGGCTCAGTGACTGCCGGATTGGGCCCCGGCAAGATGAAAATCGCTGCGGTAGCCGCGCTTGGTGCAGTACTGATCGCGATCATCGGCTCAGTCGCTTCCTACATCGATAACTACTACACCGAAAGCGTCGGCCAGTGGGTAGCGCATGATCTCCGTATGCGAACCTATCACCATCTGCAGCGCCTCTCACTGGCTTACTACGACAGCCACCAGACCGGCCAATTGCTCAGCACCATTACAGATGACATCCAGACCATTCAGAGCTTCGCATCTTCTGCGACCTTGGGTATTTTTGTGGACCTGCTGACGATTGTCGGAATGCTCGGTTTGATGTTCTGGCTCAATTGGGACTTTGCCCTCATGGCAGTGGCCGTGACTCCGATTTTGCTGCTGTTCGTGTCGCGGTTTAAGAAAGCGGTAAAGAAAGCTACCCATGAGGTGCGGCATCGACAGAGCGACATCGTCGCGGTCGTCCAGCAGGGACTCGAATCCATGCGCGTTGTGAAGGCCTTCGGTCGTCAGGATCTCGAACAGGAGGAACTCAGTGAAGTAAGCCACGCCACCGTAGATGCCGCACTCAAAGCTCGCAAGGTGAAGTCCATGCTTTCGCCTGTGGTCACCGTGACCGTTTCTTTATGCACTGCGATTGTGCTTTGGCATGGCGCGTCGCTGATTCTGATCGGAACCATGACGGTGGGTGCGTTGACCGTCTTTCTTTCATACCTAAACAAATTCTTCAAACCGGTGCAGGATCTCGCCAAGATGACCAACGCCATCGCCCAGGCTGCGGTGGGCGTGGAGCGCATTCAAGCCATACTCGAAACAGATACGATCATTCCTGAGCATCCCGACGCCCGCGAGCCAGGAGCAACCCGCGGCGAGATTGCGTTTGACCACGTAGCCTTCGGCTACAACAAAGACGAACCCGTGCTCCGCGACGTCAGCTTCACCATCAAGCAAGGCGAGTTAGTGGGAGTCGTTGGCACTACTGGAGGAGGCAAATCCACAGTCGTGAGCCTGATTCCACGCTTTTATGACCCAACTTCCGGCTGCGTGCGCATTGATGGTGTCGACATACGCGAGTACAAGCTGCATCCCCTCCGCGACCAGATTGGTTTCGTGTTGCAGGACACCGTGTTGTTCCGGGGAACGATACGCGACAACATCGCCTACGGCCGGCCCGGAGCCACCCAGAAGGAAATCGAGGAATCTGCGAAACTCGCCAACGCCGACGAGTTCATTTCCCGAATGCCCCACGGCTATGACACGATGGTCGGCGAGCGAGGGCTTACTCTTTCTGGAGGCCAACGGCAGCGAATCGGAATCGCCCGCGCCGTTATTCGCAACACGCCGATTCTCATCCTCGACGAGCCGACCGCTGCACTTGACACCGAATCCGAGCGACTCGTAATCGAAGCGCTGGAGCGGCTCATGAAGGGACGGACCGTCATCACCATCGCCCACCGTCTCAGCACCATTCGCGATGCCAACAAGATAATTGTTCTGAGCGGGGGCGTAGTCGCGGAACAAGGCACACACCAGGAACTCATAGCCCTTGGCGGAGTTTATGCCGAGTTGCATCGAATTCAAGTTGATGGGGTATCGGAAACAATTGCGTCTTAGATACACGTTATCGGCAGACATCGCTCGAGGTTGCCGTCGAGAACTGCGAGCACACGCCTGTTCCCTGGAGGTAGTATGTCCCGTTCCCTAGTTGTTCTTCCCGATGACTCCGCCCAGCCGATTCTTGATGCCATCAATGGAGCGACCAAATCGCTTCGCGTCAAGATGTTCGTTTTCTCCGACCCGGCGCTATTGAAGGCAGTGATCGAAGCGCAGCGTCGCGGGGTCAAGGTGCGGGTGATGTTGAACCCGGCTCGCCGCAGTGGCGAAGCCGAGAATGAGGAATCCCGCAAAATACTCAGCAAAGCGGGGGTCGAGGTCCTTGACAGCAATCCAGCGTTTGATCTCACTCATGAAAAATCGATGGTCGTGGATGACCGCACAGCCTTCGTGAAATCGCTCAATTGGGAGACCAAGAACCTGACCGAGACCCGTGACTACGCCGTGGTCACGGACCACGGGCACGAGGTGAGCGAGATTATCGATTGTTTTGAGGCGGACTGGCACCGGAAGTCTTTCGATCCTGGCGAACATGCGCACCTCATCTGGTGCTGTGGCAACGGGCGGAACAAGATTGCGGAATTTATAGACCAGTCGAAGCATACGTTGTTCCTTCAGAACGAACGGTATCAGGACTCCATCATCATCGAGCGCCTGGTGCGGGCGAAAGAGCGAGGGGTAAAGGTTCATGTGATGGCACGTCCTCCGCACACCCTGAAGCAGGAAAAGCTGGTAGAGGGCGTGGGCGGCCTGCGGATTATGGACGATGTAGGGATCAAGGTCCACAAGCTCAAACGTCTGAAGCTTCATGCCAAGATGCTTTTTTCCGATGGAGTCCGCGCCATCGTTGGCTCGATCAACCTGGCCCCGGGTAGTTTCGACAGCCGCCGCGAACTGGCAATTGAAGTCCGTGACGACGACGTGATTGAACGGCTGCACAAGGTCGTTCACCACGATTGGGAAAACTCTCATCCTCTCGACCTGACTGATGAGGGTCTCCTGGCAGACCTTGAGGATCGTAAGGACGCTGCAGACCTCGCTCTCCACGCCAAGCACGCCAAGAGGGCGTGAGTTGATCAAGTAGTTTAAAGGAAAGGATAAGGAAATGTTGCATACCAAGAACACAACTGCCAGCATTCACCGGCTCGCCGCCGCGAGTTTGCTACTGATTGGTCTGCTGTTGGTAGCAAGCCTTCCCGGCTTCGCGAGAGACAAAGACGAAACCATCGACGCCACAGCCTTCGGCACGGGCACCCAATTGGGCCGGAATATTGGGGTGACCTTGAATATTTACCAGTTTTCGACTCCAGCAGACAGACAAGTTCTGGTCCAAGCGTACGAGAAGGGCCAGAACCAAGGATTGGTCAACGCGCTGCAGAGGATGAAGGCGGTAGGCCACGTCGAGATAACCGGTACACTCGGCAACGATTGCTCCTTTATCAGGATGATTCCAACGCCCACTGGACGGAAAATCGTCTTTGTGACGAATCGCCAGATCCGCTTCGCAGAGGCTTGGACGGACAGCCAATCGATGTCCTACGATCTCACCGCCGGCATCATCGAAATTAACGACCAGGACAAGAGCAAGAGCACCGGCGTCTTGTATCCGGCGGCGCAGCTCGTCCTCGACAAACAGGGCGAATTGCAGTGGGATTTGAATCAGAACCCGTGGAAACTGGTCGACATTCTCGATTGGAAAGGAACGCCCGGGGTCAATTAGCGAGGCTGACTTGCGTCGACTGGCTGTGGCGACCTTTCTTGTTCGTCCTTTGCAGAGGAAGATGGTGCCTCGTGCTGAATCTTCCTCTGATTCAATTACCGTTTAAGAAGTATCCGGCCGTTTGGCTTTTGAATTCCTGATTTCGCGAGGAAACTTATGAAGATTCAGCGCAGCTTTGCGATTTGCTCCAGTTCACTCTTGCTATCGCTTTTCTTGCCGCTCAATTGCGTGGTGGCGGAGGCGCAATCCAAGAATGCCAGCAAGTATGCTTGCTTGGAAGCGAACCCGGCGGCATTGTGCAATGCCAGTATCACCTGCGGATCTGCTTCCACTCCCTGCACCGTCGACGTCAAACGAACCGCGAGCTCAGCTGAGGCCGTTGCGAGTATTGCGAAGCCGAAGGGGAATGCAACGTTCTGCGTAAACGCGGGCACGACGTTAACCTGGCAAAGCGGCTCCAAAAATACAGGTTTCGTCGTAGACTTCGGCCCTTCTGATCCGTTTGCGCAGGGTGGAACGATCATCGGCGGTTCTGATCGCTCGGTCTCCGTCGTGGCGAAGAAGCCGGGCTGTTACAAGTATTCCGCCGGAGCCTGCGTGTCGGGTGCCATTTATGGAATGTGCGGGAACGCAAACGCAGAGGTTATCATCGTCGGTGGCGGCAACTAACGTTTCAGTCGACCTTAGGTTGCGGGCCGGTCAACGCTCCCGACGCATGAGGCAGCCCATGCGCGGCTGCTACATTGGCAGGAAAAATAGCAGTGCCTCTAGCGCCTAACAGACCAAACCGAATACCGCCCAGAGACTGAGTCTAGTTCTATTCCAGACTGTTGTGTCCGCTACGCGTCCAGCGGACACGCGGGATGGCCGCAGGAGCACGCGATCTCGACATCGTCTTTTCCCGCTTCCCTGCAGATGTCGCCGCAGTAATCTTGATGGGGTGGAACGAGGCAACGGCATGGCATATGTTTGCATGGCTTTGGATCAGCATTCGACATTTTATTTTCCTTCTTCCTTTTTTCGATTACCTTGTTAGGCCTACGCTGTTTCTTTTTTACCACCGCGGTAGTCTGCAACCAAACGCGCTACCGTAATCGCAATGTAGAGCACGCCGGCCACCGCCTCGAGAGCGGCCACCATACGTGCGATTGGTGTAACTGGAACGATATCGCCATAGCCCAGCGTCGTCAACGTGGCGAGGCTCAGGTAGAGCAATGTACCGCGAGGAAGCGACGACAGCGGTGTCGACTGCAGGGCGAATGACCCGGGATGGACGGCTTCCAGCAGGTTGTAGAGGCTGAACCAGAGCATCCCCAAGAGGAGATACAGGCTTACCGAAACGAAGATGCGGTCATCGGTCACGGCGCCGGGCCGGCCCAGGTAGGAGAAAAATCCCACCGAGACGAATCCGAAGAACGCAGCCAGGATTGCCCAGTTTACGATCCAAAGGGGTCGAGATGGGAAAAAATGGGCGATGGTCAGCGCCAGCATCGAAGAGACAGCAAGCAACGTTGCAGGCCAACGCACTCGGGTTCGCTCAGATAGTGCCCGTGTAGCAGAAATCAGAGTCGCATACATGGAGAACAAAAGAACTGCCTCGCCCATCTGATCTTTTTCCAATAGCGGATTCAAAATCAGAAACACCAGAATAAGAATGAGCAGCCAAACCGAGCGGTGACTGCGGTCCGGGCTGTTCGTCGAAGGCACAATCGGTCCCTCGGCGACCGGCCCTGCGTCGCCAGCGGCGGCATTCGTAGAAACCGCTTGATCAGCCGAACTGCCTCGAATCAAAGTTTGAGGATCCAAATTGTCTCCGCTTCATCGCTGATACCCTTCTAGCGGTGACAGGTACTTCTGAAATGCCTGGCTGCGTCTTTGTCCACTGCTTTACTTGGGCCATTGCTTGAACATCTTCTGGACCGCCTTCTCCACCATCTGCTGATTCTTGTTGCCATTGTTATTCAGCGTATTTTGGGCGATCCCGCGCCAAACCAAAGACTTGCTCTTCGCGTCATAGAGATCCACGATCATGGTTCCCTCGACGTTTTGTTCTGGAGTAATTCCACCCATTCCACCGCCAATGCCGCGCATGCCCCACGCACTGTAGGAGGTTTCTTGTCTCAGGCCGCCGTTGGCGGTCAGGATCAAGTCTGGATTTTGGGTTTCCTGCACCATCTGCAGGCCCTTTGCTTGCATTGCGTTGTTGATATCCTGCTGCGCCACCTGGGCCAGAATGGAATTCTGAATCTGGTTCTGATTCTGTGATCCCCAGGCATACGTGTGATATTGAGCAAAACTCTGACTGTGGTTGTAGTTCACGGATACTTGTTGCGCCAACACGGCGATTGACATCAGGAACATCGAAGCGAGAATTGCTAGAATCTTTTTCACGGATCCCTCCAATTTTCTTGTGTTCACGTAAGAACTTCGTTCACAGCTCTCAGCGGATGGTTTCTTATCGTCGGAAGTCACTCTAGCCTCTGAATCCACTAGCCTCCTTTCTGGCAGCCGGAATCCTCGACCGCCTGCCGAGGAGGCGGCGATTTAACTGGCTCCGACATTGGGTCGCGTCGGGCCGAGGAGGGTCTGAGCGGCAAATCGAGTTTGCTTTCGAGGTATATCCCGTGCAGCGTCAAGCCCGCTGTCAGCAACACAAACGTCGGCACCCCTAATATCGCTGTGGTCATGTTGGACACCGAGCAGAGTGTTTGACCGGAGAATCGCATCCCCGTCACGGTTAAGAACTCGCACTCAAGTGAGCACGACGAACTTCGAATGAGACCGCGACGGCCCTGCCGCTGCGATGAATTAAAGCTAGCTGACGGTCATAAAGTGCGGAACTAGTAAGTCTTACAGGGGGGTGGGGAAAAACTCACAGAATCACAGAGGGACGGATCGCCAGAATGCTCCGGAAAGCTGTTACGAAGGGACGATGTGGCGCTCGATAGCATTGATTTTCTTGCGACCTCAGACACTGCTTGCGGTGGGAACGGTGAGATTGTGAACTCAGGTGTCTCGGACAGCGAACTTTTTGAGGTTCAACTGTCGGTTTTGCTAGTCGCACACATACCCCTGACAAGGTAGAACTGATCTTAGACATGCTCATTAACAAGCGGGCGGCGTTCGACGGTGTGTGTAAAACCTGGGCCGCTCAGGTCGCACTTTCGGAATTGTGCAAGCGATGCGGGTTTGACTTTTCTAAACTTGAACGAACGGAGAGGAAATCATGAAACTCAGAAACGTACTGATTGCAGGGGTCGTTATGCTGACCGGGCTGGCAGCGATGGCAGATGATGCCCCGAAATTTGAGGTGACCGTGGATTACAGCTATGCTCGTTATAATGCCAGCCACGCGTATACCAGCAGCTACAGTCTCAACGGAGGTGGTGGCGCGTTCGACTTCAACTTCACCAAGTATATTGGCATCAAAGGGGACTTCCAGGGCTACGGCAGCAACACACAAAGATTCACCGCGCTCTCAGGGAGTAGCATTTGCCCACTCGGTTGCAGCGCCAACGTGCAGGGGAACCTGTTCACCTATTTGTTCGGACCGCAAATCGGCATCCGAACCGGAAAATTCCGGCCTTACGGCCATGTTCTCCTGGGTGGAGCGCACTCCAACGTGTACGGGAACTTGCTGAAAACGTCGGGCGTGGTGTTCTCCACGGCTCCCTCTGGCAACTGCTTTGCGCTCGCGTTTGGCGGCGGCCTGGACATTGCGATCAACCATACGGGTACAATCGCATTCCGGCCGGCCGAGATAGATTATCTTTACACTCGCTTCAACAACTCCGCCGCCAGCGGTCAGAACAATTTCCAGTACAAGGCGGGTGTCGTATTCAACTTCTAACCGGATGGGTTTAAGCAAGGGGACTGTGAGCGGTCCCCTGTGCTGCTCGGGTGTCCGTGGAATCGGCTGCGGGGAAGCGCAGGGTAAGCGACAGATCCGCCGTCTGTCGCGCGCTGACCCGCGAAGATTTCTCAGCGGGTTCACTACCAATGAACTGTAGCAGTAGCCAAAAACATTGACGATAGTGAATGGCCACAACAGGCCTCGCGGCTTATTTGATACTTTGTTCTGCGAGCAGTTATGTATTCGCTGTCCATCCATAGCCACATCGGCCATTCCAAGGAAACCCTTATCTGGGCTCGATACGGGGGCTTTCCGCCTAAAATGAATACTAAGAGAAAAATGGCGCGCGACAGCCACCATAGATTTCCAGTTATGTCGTAAACTGATGCAGAGAAATGACTGATCTCTATCTCCGAACGGGGACGATAAACCGGGACGACGACAGCAGCATTTGGGGGACCTATGGCAATCGAGTTTATGCGGACGCGCCGCACAGGTGATCGCTTCATACGCTTTCAACCGGCGGAAGGCCTGGAAGTTTATCTGGTCGGAACCACGGTGTTGTTTGCGTCGTTGGGTCTCGGCGAGGCGGTTTACCGGCTAGCGTTCTCAGATTTTGACGGAGCAAGAGATCGCCTCCCCATCGAGGCCTTGTTCGGATTAGTCCTGGGCTGGCTGGCCACGAAACTGGCCAGGAACGTTTACCAGCACCGAAAGCAAACGACCGCGAGACTCCATCTGATTTGGGACCGAAACCACAGGATACGACACGCCCTGGGAGCAATTTCCCCAATGGCGCACCCGTCGAGGAACCAGCAATCGATTCGAGTGATCCGTGAAGAAGTAGATCACATTGAGCGGGCGCTCAAAGACGTCTTGCCGGATTAGGCAGCGGAGCGCGCCCTCAGCACTTAACTCCACGAAAACTCACGACGGTGGCGACACCAGCTCTCAAAGCTTGCGACGTTCGAGTCGCGCACATACTGATTCCACTCTGGTAGCCCGCCTGATTTCCGATCGTACAGTGAACCCGCCAACGTAACCAACATGTGCCCGGCACGAGACGTTCAGACGTCGGCAATTCGGGACAAGCTCATTGTGCACCGGATTGCGAGTGTTGGGTTGTGGGGCGTGGAAATTTCGAGTCAGCTCAACATCTTCAACAAAAGGGTGAGGATAAGAGTCGGAATGGTCCTGCAGACGTGGCTCGCCGGATTTTGCTATTTCATCGCGCATCGAGATTTTCTGGATGGAAGGTCAATTGCTAAGGTGCAACCAGTCCTTCAGTTGAGAGGTCTGTTCATGTCCAAGTCCCGTGTCTTATTAGCCGATGATAACCCCGCCATGCTCGAGAAGGCGGCTTCAACGTTGGCATCCGAGTTCGACGTTGTGGCAGCCGTACACAATGGCCAGGAGGCACTGGAGGCTGCTGCCCAACTGGATCCTGATGTCGTTGTCCTGGACATATCGATGCCCGTTTTGGACGGAATCAAAGCTGCCTGGCGTCTGAGGCAAAGTAACTCCAGCGCAAAAATTGTTTTCCTGACCGCCAACCAGGATGCTCTGATGTGCCAGGCCGCCTCAGAAACTGGCGCACTGGGTTACGTAACCAAACTGCGTTTGATCCCGGACTTGATTGAGGCTACGAAACTCGCGCTCGCCGGTCATCGCTTTGTGTCCTGCAACGTGCAATAAACCCCAGTCAAGAGCGTCTTTTCACGCTTACGGTTGAACGATTACACCATCAAACGGCGTCGCGGCTATGAAACGCCCACGCACCACGCTGATCAGCCGAAGGGGATAACCTGAATCCGGGCCGCGATGCCAGGTCTGCCCGCCATCGCTGCTCTGAAAAACTGTGCTGATCGCCATACTGGTAGCCAGGAGGCTCTTACCTGACTCGTCGTATGAGATCGAGCTGATGTCCCTGTCGGGCAAGCCATTCAGCATACGCTGCCAGGTTGTACCGCTATCGGTACTGCGGAACGCGCCTTCCCGGGATGCCACCAAAATCTGTGCGTCGGGCGTGACTGTCACACCACGGATCACTTTGACGTTTGCAGGCAGAGCCGCCTGCTGCCAGGTAGTCCCCCCGTTGGTAGAAAACACAACCTCTCCGCGAGTGGCAGCGACGACCAGGTCTCCGTCGGACTGCACAGAAACGAAATCGTTCTTGCCGAGCACCGGACCGCCGCTCCAAAACTTCCCTGCGTTCGTACTGGTGAACAATCCCGTCGATGTGGCAGCCAACCATCGCTGAGGCGTAACTTCGATTTCACTAACTCTGGCGTCGAGAACCGAAGTGACCGGAGGCTTGGCAGCCACTTTGGTTTTCTTCTTCGTTGTCGGCGGTGAAGGCTGACCGTTCATGATGGTGTTGCTTGGTCGCCACTTAGCGACCTTGCGATCGAGGATGAAAATGCCACGATTGGTACCCGCAATCAATGCACCGTTGTCCGCTTGCCGCAGGGTGAAAACGTCGCGGCCTCCAAGGCCAGTGCTGCTCTGCTCCCAACGTTTTCCGCCATTGCGATAGGAGAACACTCCACCCCACTCCCGATCGTTGACGACACTCACGAATATCGTGTCGGGATCATTCTTATCGGCCAGAATTGCCGTGACGTAACGATGCGCGTAGCCGTGATTGGAAGGTCGGAACGTCTGCGCGGCGTCGTCGCTCGCTATCACCCCGCTGCGATCTGTCGCCAGAAGCACCATTTTCGAATTTCGGGGATCGATGAGCACGTCATTGACTACAGTGTCAGGATTGCCGGTTCGTTTCCAAGTCTTTCCGGCATCGGTTGTTTTCCACAAACCCTCGGTGGTTCCGGCATAGACAATCTTGGAATTATGCGGATCCTGCTTCAATACTCGCGTTCGGCGCGCGGAGAACGGCATCCCCTGTACCTTTCGAAAGGTCTCCCCGCCGTTATCGCTGCTGTAAATTCCGGAGCATGCGCTGGCGTACACAACCTCAGGATTCGTCGAGTCGATAATGATTGAAAATACATCCGAGTCCTCGATCATGCCTTTGGTGATGTGATGCCAGGTAACCCCGCCGTCGTCGGTCTTCCAGGCCAAGTGCCACGTCCCCGCGTACACTACGTTCGGGTTCTTGGGATCGACAGCAATCGATTCAATATCCTTGATCTCGGCATGGCCGGCGGGAGAGATGCGCACCCATTTTTCACCGCTATCGGTGCTCCGGTATACGCCGTCAAGCGCGCCCGCCGTGAGCACTCTCGTGTCAGAGGAAGCAATCGCCAGTGCGCGAATGGATTTTCCGCGCATGTCGGGAAGGGCTTCCCAGGTCTTTCCCCCATCGCGCGAGCGGAACAAATCACCCGCCTTCTGATCCTCCACGCTCCAGGCTGAAACGAACATAAGGTCTGGATTCTGGGGATCGATGACGATGTGGTCGAGCACGTAGTCATCGCCCTTGCCCAAATGGGCAAAACGAGACCAGTTCTGGCCACCATCCAACGATTCAAACATGGTTCCCGTGCCCGTACCCAGAAAGACGTGATCGAGATTGCGCGGATCGTAGGCGAGGCTGCGGGCGTCTCCGCCGTCCGGCCCTAAGACTTTCCATTGTTCGGCCCACAGAGTGGTGGCACACAGAAGTCCCAACAACGCAAAGAATAGTTTGCGATGAACCAACTGCATCTTCTTCGAAATCATAGATGAGGTTTCCTCGGCAGGACGCGATGTGTAGATCTACAGCCGGGCATAAGGAGTTTACCGCATGCCGGTCAACTCGATGCCTCGTCAAATGCTGGTCCGCACTGGCGGGACACAGTTCAACGCACGTTCTATGGACTTGCTTTCGCACGCCAACCATCTAGAATCGCACAACAAGCTGATTCTATGCTACTCGGAGCCGGTTAGGATCGAGATACTTAACCAGCAAAACTTCATTCCCGTCCTGCCCGTAGATAAGCTGGTCAACCAGTTTCTGTGCCAGCAGCACGCCGAATCCACCGGGACGCATGCCTTGCGCCTCTCTATGCGCAACGTGGCGGAACGGGTCTTCGGCCGGGTTTGCAATGGCAGCGTGGGGAATCTCGTCTAGGGTAAAGCCCGGACCCGGATCGTTGATTTGGCACGTAACCATATGGCGGGCACGGACATATGCGATCTCAACGCTTTTCGTCGGATCCAGTCCGCCGCCATGCTCGATCGCATTTAGGAGCATCTCACGAAAGGCCATTCCGACGGCACTTCTTTCGGGCTCGGGCAGGTCGGCAATTTCATTGAAAAATTGCAGCACCCGCTCGGCGGTCTTCCGGTCGCAGCGAACCAGGACGCGAATCCACTCTGGCGTCGCCGAAATGACATCAATGCCGTCGTCCCAGCAGGGTTCCTCAACCGCCTTTTGGACCATGTCGGCCAGAACATCCAATTGGTACGGCGGAGAAAAATAGCTGAAGGCGCGCTCGCGCATGGCGTCGATCACATCCTGTGGCGCGCTTTCATTGGTCAGGATGATCAAGCGCGTGTGCGGACGTACGGTGCGAAGTTTTCGAAGTAGCTCGATGTCCTCCCTGCCCGACGTTTTTTCGCTGGTCAGGATGAGATCGAACGCTTTCACTCGCGCCATTGCGAGTGCGGTCGCATTGTCAGGCGCGTGCTGGATGGCCCACTCCCCAGGCTTGAAAACACTGGGAAGCAGCGCATGTATCTGCTCATCTGCGTCCACTAGAAGTACGTTCTTCACCATGAAGGGTTTCAACTGCGAATTCATATGTCTTTTATGTCGCGGAATATTGTGAGCCTTTGAGACTCAGTCAGGCCACCAAAGAGGTTAGTCGCGCAACTCGTCGCTGAACACTAGTAAAACTTGCAGCAAGCGGCCGGGCCGGCATTCTTCGATCATCATTTGCGATCTGTTGATCCACTGCGAGTTTTGATAGTAGCGCAGGGGATGCCTGCACCTTACAGTGAGCTTCATAACTGCGACCCTGATAAGGAGCATCAAAGTGAAATGCGACCGAAGATCGGCTTGGCTATATCTCTTACCTCTGACCTGTTTATTTCTGACCTGTGTAGCCAGCGTCCAGGCGCAAAAGATCAGAGTCGAGTACAACAAGAAGCAGGACTTTTCAGGATTCAAGACTTACTCATGGATGAAGCAATCGGCCAACTCCCACCCATTTATGGTCATGGACATCATGGGCGAAGTCGACGATCAACTCCAATCCAAGGGCCTGACAAAGACAACAGGTAACCCCGACCTGTTAGTCAACGCCTACGGCGCACTCGACGGAAGTCTCAACGTCTCATACGACGTCAACGTCTACGCCATGCCCGGATTGGATGGTCCCTGGTGGGATGAGGGCGACCCGGGCGCCATAGGGCATGGCAGTGCCGCCGTGTTGATCGACAAGGGAACACTGGTGATCGATGTCGTGGAACGCTCGGCGAAGAAACTCAGGTGGCGTGGCGTTGCCCAAGCGAACATTGATCCCGACCAACAAGAAAAGTCGCTCGAAATAATAGAGAAGGCCATTATAAAAATGTTTAAGCAGTACCCTTCCAAGTAGCAGGCGGCATCGACGAGTCCAAAAGACTTACTTTTCCGGAGCCAAGTAGCCCTTCTTGTAGTAGGCGTGCAGCGGCGGGACGGCCTCCGATGCGGTCGCCGCTGTCACTTGCAGCTTGATCTTCCGCCACTTGCCATCGTGCGAGGCATTGCTCGACCGATATCCGAGAAGGTATTGTTCCCGCAATTCGCGGCTGATCGCTGCGGCAATTTCCGGAACCTTGCTGCGGTCATCAGCGGCGATGGTACGCCCGCCGGTTTCTTCCGTGATCTGGGTCAGCAGGCGCTTGCCCAACTTTTCTTCGATCGTCTTAAAAACCGGGACCGGCATGTTATCGAAAATGCCGATCGAGTAGATGAGCACGTCGGCTTCCTGAATCAGTCTTTTTATTTCCTTGGACGTGTAATGACTGTGATTGTCGCCGCCGTCGGAGATGATGAGCAACGCGCGTCGCTGGTAACGCGCCGAGCTTAATTTGTCCACTCCCAGATAAATTCCATCCAGCAATGCAGTATTTCCGTTTGGGATCACCATGGCCAGCCTGGCTTGTATCTGTTCCAGCGACTCGGTCGTGTCGGCGACGATTCTGGGTCGATCGCCGAGGGTGATCACGAAATAGTCGTCCTCCGGATTAGCGCTTTGGAAGAATTCAGCCACTGCCTTGCGTTCAACCTCGAACTTATTGCTCATGCTCTTGCTGACGTCGAGGATGAGCCCTACTGAGATCGGTGCATCCTCGGTAGAGAAATTTCGGATCTCCTGCGGCTCGTTTTCCTCGTAGACGGTGAAATTTTGCTTTTGAAGGTCAATCACCGGTCGATTCTTTGCATCGGTAACGGTCGCAGGTATAAGGACGAGGTCAACGTCGGCGCGCAAGGGTCTGGTGTGTGCATTGAGCGCGGAGTCGCTGACGGGCGGCTCGAGTATTGGCGCGGGAGTCGCGTGGCCGGATTCATTGCGCGGCGCCACGTGCACCTCGTCGGTAGATTGCGCTTGCGCACAAGGCGTAAGTAGGAGGGTGGCGAGACAGAAAAAAACAGAAGTTAACGCACAACCCTGATTCGTCAGCAAATGAGCCGCATGATATTCACTCTCAGGGTTCTGTTCCATAGGAGCTGGTAGTTGGCCACATCTGCTTTCGAGTGGTGTCCGGATGACTTGCGTCCCATTATATCTTTGCCATTGGAGCCGCCTTGGATTACGTCTGGGCATGGTCGCCGGGGCACGTTGACGGGAGGATGCGCCTCGTTTCAACAACCCGTCTCCAAAATTGCGGAATCACTAGTATTTTTGCCAGTACGCACAACGAGGCAAACTACTTAAGGTCGAGTTGTGGCTGACTCTGGAGAAAGACTGCATGTCAGTCCGTCGGTTTGGTCGTTCTCTCCCCGCAGTCGGCGCTCAACATGCCCGGAGCATAAAAACGATCGGACAAGAGAGGATCGGCCATGATCGCAGCGGGAGTTGCGGCCGCATTGGACCTGAAGCCGAATTTCCTGGACGGATTGTCAACGGCCGACCGCAACGTGATTCTGGCGGCCGCGACCAGGCGCCGCTTCCTGGTCAAGTCTGTCGTGGTGAACCAGGGAGACCCTGCGGAACGTGTATTTCTCCTTACTAAAGGCCGGGCCAGGTTTTTTTTCATCACCCAAACCGGCAGGAAGATTCTGCTTCATTGGCTTCTGCCGGGGGACGTGTTTGGCGGTGCGGCGATTTTGTCGCGGCCTTCTCACTATCTCGTGAGCACGGAAACGCTCAAGGATAGCTCCGTATTGGCGTGGGACCGCACGACCGTCCGAGGCCTTGCGGCGCGGTATCCAAAGCTGCTGGATAATGCGTTGCTAATTGCGTGCGACTATTTTGCCTGGCACCTCGCCTCCCACGTAGCTCTGACCTGCCATACCGCCAGACAGAGGTTGGCTCAAGCTTTGGTGAGTCTTGCTGAGAGTATCGGTGAGCAGGTTCCGAGTGGCATCGAACTCGATGTCACGAATGAGGAAGTGGCCAACGCAGCGAACGTCACGCCGTTCACTGCCAGCCGTCTGTTCAGCGGGTGGCAACGAAGTGGAGTGGTGACCAAGAGCCGCGGCAAGATTTTACTCCACTCCTTAGAACGGCTTGCTTAGACGGAAGACCGGCCGCGGTCGACGGCCGGTCTAAGCCTTCTGTGAGATCGCAGCCCGTTACTTGAGGTGAGCGATCCATCCGCCTTGATGTAAGTTGGCGTCCTGCCACACTCCAACGATCGTTGATCCGTCCGCAGAGATGTCGAGCGCAGTCGTGAGGTAGATGTTGCTCGGAATCTTCGCACCGTGATTCTTCAAGTACTTTGTGAGCGAGCGGATAGTCAGCTTTGGAGCCCACACGAAAGCCTGAATGCCGCTGCCGAACGGATCGCCGCTCCAGCCGACCGTCATCCCATTGCTAGCGACGCCGTTGGCGAAACTCTGGTCGGTTGCGATGCCGGAGACGGTACCGAGCGAGACGAGACCGTGCTGCTGGCTATAGTAAAAAGCGAAAATGCCGTTCGCCGAAGTCGTGTACTGGCCCACGATCTGTGATCCGTCAAAGCTCACAGCCGAGGCCTCTCCGATCGCATGGGCACCGGCAAACAATTCGGTTTTTCCGGAAATCCATCGCACTGGCCGACGATAACCTCCGATTGGGTCCTCGGAGAAACCCACAATCGTATTTCCATCGGCAGAGATGGCTGATGCTCGGCTGCTCTTACCAACAGGATGTGACAGGGCTTTCATACCGTTCTTTTGAGTCCAGCTGAATCCTTCAGCGCCCGGGCAGTACCAGGCCAATCCAACGGCCACCGTGCCATTGCCACTTACACCATAGCCGCTGCCCCACTCGTTGCCCAAGTTGCATCCGTTGGCAGGATGGCCCAGATTAGTCCAGCCCGTTGTCTGCTTCCATAATCCGGGAGTCCCGGCCTGGTCGGAGCCTAGGAGCGACGAGACGATGGTCGAACCGTCATGCGAAATAGCGACAGAGCTGCTGTTGGGATCTCCGGGGCCGAGATCGACGAATCCGCCCTTCGGCGTCCAGCGGTAGATTTCGCCACCATAATTGGCTGCCATCACCTGGCCATCGCGGGAAAGGGCGAAGTTTGCCCAGGTATTCTGAACCGGGCTTGTCAGCATTTGAAATGTAGCAGTTTGAGCCCAAAGCGATGAGGAAACAGCCAAAAGCATACAGAACAGAATTGTTCTTGCTAGCCATCTAAGGGTCACGTTGAAGTATTCTCCTTTTGTAGTTGATTACGATTTGAGATTGCGCGCTGGACTACTCGCTCGCTGCGTCGGTTAGGTCTAAACCCGCCAATTCGCGGCTGACGTATTGCCTACCCGAAATGACTACTTTTACCGCAGTCAAAAGCTCTCGGGCGGCATCCGATTTAATGACGTAACCCCGAGCACCTAGGTGAAAGGCGGCTTGCACCACCTCGGGGTTCGAATCCTGGCTCACGAAGAGTAGTTTGGATTTGGGAACAACTTTCCGGATTTGTCGGGCAGCTTCGATTCCACTTAGCTTTGGAAGGTCGCTGTCCAGCAAAATGAGGTCTGGCTGAAATTCTACCGCTTTTTGAACCGCCTCCGCTCCATCGGCGGCCTCGCCGATGAGTCGCACTTCGGGATTTTCTTCCAGCATCCAGCAGACGCGACGCCGGAAGGACGAAAAATCATCGACCACGAGAGTGCGAACTTGTGGCAATTGCGACAGCCTCCGCCTGGTCAAAGTTCAAAAGCCGAAGTCGCGGACCTGGCGGTGCTGAACTGATGACTCAAGAGGATGACACGTGGGAGTGTTCCCGTCGTTGCTCAAGAGCAATCTCGGATTGGTTCGAAACGCCAAGCTAGAGGGCGATTCGGTGCAAGCGGCTGAAAACCTCAAGATTGGCGTAGCAGACTGACATGCAATTTATTTCCGTTTTCTAGTGTTTCTGCTAGTTCCATTTGTGGGAGCGTCCCTGCTGTAATTCGGAAACGGGCGGCGACACCGCACAGTGACGTTCCTCGCCGCCAGAGCGCTTCCTGGCGCCGCCGAGCGGTGTGAGGGAGCGCCTTTCTATCTTGAGGCGTGGGGACCGGTTTCGGTTTTCGGCGAAGCGGAAGCGTGTTAGGAGGTCATATGTTGGGAAAATTGCTCAACGCGGTTTTCGGATGCTGGCACCTTCGCTACAGTTTTCCTATGACGCTTCGCCCTGGTTCCGGTCGCAGGAAGGCCAGCGTCGCGGGCACGTACGTGGTCTGCCTCGAATGCGGCAAGGAGCTACCCTATGACTGGAATGCAATGAAAATCGTATCCGCCGCCGAGGAAAGGACAAGCCTCGCAACGGCTCTGGCAGCGAAGCGGGTTGCCTAGTCCCGGAGAAATATCTGCCGCGTCGTTCCTCAATCATGCCTATTGAACTATGAGTTTTGCTAGTCGCGCGTCTTCTTGCTGGCCACTATTCTGATTCAGAAAAATCTTACAGGCAAATAATCGATTCTGCATGCTCTTGAATCTAGGAGACGTGGGTAGAACTGTCTCGCAGTAGCAACATCGCATCACGATCGGAGACGAAGCGTGAAGGACACAATGACGACTTCGAAACAGATAACGGCGTTCCTCCTGGCATGGACCCTGGTGATTGCGACCTGTCCGCTAGATGGCACTGCCTACCAGTCAACGCCGCCAGCCGCCCAAGCTCCAGCCGGGCAGTCGGTTGAGCAATTGGAGCAACTAGTGGCACCCATCGCCCTTTACCCGGATGCTCTGGTGGCGCAGATTCTGGCGGGATCGACTTACCCCACCCAAATCGTAGAAGCGGACCGCTGGATGCAGCAAAACGGCAACCTGAAGGGGGAAGACCTGGCCAAGGCAGTCGACCCGCAACCATGGGACGAGAGCGTGAAGGCACTGACGCAGTTTCCCTCCGTGCTCGACAACATGAGTAAGAATCTCTCCTGGACTTCGGCGCTGGGCGACGCATATTTCAATCAGCAGCAGGACGTAATGAAAGCGGTGCAGGAACTTCGTAGAAAGGCAAAAGACGCTGGCAATCTCAAGACCACTCCGCAACAGACGGTCACCACTCAGGGCACCGGGAGCCAGACCACGATTATCGTGCAGCCTGCCAATCCCCAAGTCGTCTACGTTCCCACTTACAACCCAACAGTGGTGTACGGCACGCCGGTGCCAGTCTATCCCGGCTACAGCAGCGCGGACGTGGCGACCGCTGCCATCATCTCGTTTGGCGTGGGAATGATGGTCGGGGCGGCCATCAACGGCGGAGGATGCTGCGGTTGGGGATGGAATTCCTGGAACTGTAACTGGCACGGCGGGTCTGTGATGTACAACCGCAACGTTTACGTATCCAACAGCAACGTGTTTGTGAATCGGAATTCCTACTACCGCAATCCCAACAACTACCCGAGACCAACGCCGTATGGCGGGAACACCAATGTTAACCGGAGCGGAAACGCCAATGTAAATCGCAGTGGGAATACAGTGAATCGCGGCGGCAATATGAGCGGCAACACCGTCAATCGCGGCGGTAATACGGTGAATGTCAACCCGGGCGGGAACACCACCACGAATAGACCGGCCCAGTTGCCTGCGAACGCAAATAAGCCATCCCAGCTGCCCGCGAATCGGGGCAACGTGCAAAACAATCAGGCGCAAGTGCAAAATCGGGCGCAAACTGAGGCCGCTCGTGGATACGGCCAGAACCGCGACCCAGGAACGAAGTCCGGCGCTTTCAGTGGCTACGGCGCAGGGGGAAGCACTGCTGCCACGCAAGCACGAGGGCGATCGAGCTATACCGGCGGAGGTGGGGCGGCACAAGCCAGTGGCGGAGCCGCGCGTGCGGGTGGCGGCAGAAAACGCTGAGGACGGCGCAGTCATGACGCATACGACGATCGGACCTACTCAAATGGAGAAGATGCTAATGTCGAAGAGCACGCTGATCCCGGAGACGGAAAAACACCATTTGGCAATTGCGGGCTTGGGCCTGCCGTTGTTGTTGCTCATCCTGACGGGGCTTGGGTTCTCCCAGCAGCCCGGACAGAAGACCTTTCCGTCTGCCGACGACGCAAGTCAGGCCTTCTTCGCCGCCGCTCAGAGTGGTGATAAGTCAGCCATGCTCGAAATTCTAGGCCCAGCAGGGGCTCCAATCGTCTCCTCCAGCGATGACGTGCAGGACAAGAAGAGCAGGGATGAGTTCGTCGCCAAGTACCAGGAGATGCATCGCCTGGCAAAGGAACCGGACGGGACCACCACACTTTATGTTGGCGCTGAGAATTGGCCTCTGCCCATACCGCTCGTCAGCAAGGGTGGTGTCTGGTACTTCGACACTGAAGCTGCCACGAAAGAAATTCTGTTCCGCCGCATCGGGAAGAATGAGTTCGCGACCATGGAGGTCCTGGATGCCCTCATCGATGCCGAGAACGATTACTACAGCCAACCTCGTGATGGCAAACCTCAACAGTACGCGCAAAAGTTTGCCAGCGACGAAGGCCAGCATAATGGGCTGTACTGGAAAACGTCCGAGGGCGAACAGGAGAGTCCCGCCGGCCCGCTAGTAGCCTACGCCGCTGGCGAGGGATATGGCAAAAAACAGGGCGAGGGGCCTGAGCCTTTTCACGGCTATTACTATCGGATCCTGACTGCACAAGGAAAGAGTGCGCCGGGCGGCGCCAAGAGTTACATCGTGAACGGCGAGATGACCGGCGGCTTCGCCCTCCTTGCCTATCCCGCTGACTATCGTTCCTCAGGGGTGATGACTTTCATCGCCGATCGGGATGGAGTTATCTATCAGAAAGACCTTGGCCCCAAGACAACCGAACTGGCCAGCAGTATAAAGGAGTACGCGCCGGACAAAACCTGGCATAAGGCGGAGTGATATTACGTGTCCTCATTTCATCCGCCGCACATTGGCTAGGCGCAACGGTTTCTGGCCGTAGTTTTCGATCTCGAGTTCATCCTTCTTGTTGAATTTGATTTTGCATACGGGCGCCAGGGTGCCCGTGCCATTGCCATCCTTATCTAAGTTCAGCACCACGATGCCGAACTGGTAGTCGCGGGAACGTGTGCTGTTATATGCTTCACCGAAAGAGATCGGGCGGTCGGTCACCATGATGATTTTGGTTTCTCCCCCAGGCGCCGGTTTCAGGCGTGCGATGCGAAAGCCGCTGCCCACGAACCCGGTGGGCGACAGGCGGCCTACCTCTTGCGATTTCCCCAGGGCGCTGACCAGTCCGTTGGGGCCACCACTTTTGAGAACAGCTGCGAAATTGTGGACCTCTTGATCGCTGGTCCATGCCGTGACGTATACCGTCACCCCAAAGCTCTTGCCAGCAAGAGCACCAGATTGTCCGAATGCCGTGGCCGCAAAGGTCTGCGGCAAGTCTGAGTTGGGAGTTGCACTTCCGGTTTGAGCGGATGCCCTGGAGCACGCACACAACGAAAGAACCGAGAGAACAGTCGTTAACCACAGTTGCTGGAGTCGCATTTTTTCTCCTTGTCAGGCTGCCACGCCACTGCTCGAAGAGTATACGGTCCGGAGTGGCAAGCCTACACAAAAGATCCGTCTCAAGCAATTCCGCAGATCAGCGCTGTGGCACGCGCCTCATATTGCGATACCAGACTACGCAAGTTATGAGGCGATCGAAACTGGTAGAACTTACAGGTCAGAAGCGTCAAAGCTGTCACTAAACTTGACCGAGATCGGGCGCACCGTGATCACTGCGCCCTGTTTCGCAAGGCGCGGTTTGCCCAGATCTGTTTGTTACAGCGCCTGTCCAACGAACGCTCGTCAGTTCCGTTATCCCGATCGCAACGGAGCCTTGTTTTTATGGCACTCTTGAGCTCGCGCGTGACCCGACTTGCCGCAGCCAGCCTTGTGGCTGGAACAATGATCGGGTTGATTGGTGCGGCTTTCCGGTATGTTCTTGCGGGAGCAGACCGTCTGCGCGATGCGCTCGTGTACCGGGCACACTCATGGCCGCACACCGGATGGCTAGCGCCAGTCGTGCTCGGCGCGCTCGCGGCCGGATTAGCCCGCATTCTAGTAGTTCGGTTTGCGCCTTTCGCCGCGGGCAGCGGAGTTCAACACGTCGAGGCAGTGATGACGGGGGAGATGAAGCCGTCCCCTCCCATTATCGTGCCGGTCAAATTCTTCGGGGGCCTGCTCGCTCTGGGCTCCGGCCTCGCGCTTGGCCGCGAGGGACCTACCGTCCAAATGGGTGCCTCCCTCGGCTCGCTGGTTTCCAAGTGGGTCGTGCACGAGCAGGAAGACCGCAAGGTTGTCGATGCAGCCGCTGCAGGGGCAGGCCTCGCAGTCGCATTCAATGCCCCCATTGGCGGATCAGTTTTCGTCTTCGAAGAACTGACGACCCGGTTTAGCCCCTGGCTTCTGATCGCGACCCTCGCCTCTGCATCCGTCGCAGTCTGGATCATGCGAATAATTCTAGGCAACAACCTGGACTTCGCTTTGAAGCACGTCAGTTCAACCCAATCCTGGTTGCTTTTTCCATTTCTCACGCTGGGCGCGTTGCTGGGTGCGGTTGGTGCCTTGTACAACAGCTTGATTTTAGCCCTGCTTCGTCTTTCAGACCGCCTAGCTGGTATCTCCTCTGTGACTCGGGCTGGGTTCATCGGGGCGGTGGTCGGACTTACCGCATGGTTCGCCCCAACGCTGGTCGGCAGTGGGGACGCTCTGACTCAAACAATTTTTTCCGAGCGACACACTATCGAAGCGCTGTTGATCATTTTCCTCCTGCGCTTTCTCATCGGACCATGGTCATATGCCGCTGCCACGCCTGGAGGTCTCTTCGCGCCGCTCTTATTACTAGGCGCATCCTCGGGTGCACTTTTCGGGGAAGCGCTGAACCATCTCATGCCCGCTCTGGGTTTTTCTCCCGTCGCCTTTGCCGTGGTCGGAATGGCGGCGTTGTTCTGCGCCAGTGTTCGAGCGCCTCTAACCGGCGTCGTGCTTACCGTTGAAATGACCGGACGCGCAGACCTGACCCTGGCTTTGCTTGTGGCGTCTCTTGGCGCGATGGTGGTAGCAACGTTGCTCGATAGTGAACCCATCTACGTCAGCTTGAAACGACGCATGCTGGCCCAGCAAGTCACTGTCGTGGACAAGATCGCCGTGCGACGGACGTAACCGCCTGCCCGATTGATTCCGACTGACTGGTACACTTAATTTCCTTGGAGCGTTTTCTTGGTAGTCCTCATCATGGGAGTGGAAGGTTCAGGCAAGACGAGCGTTGGACAATTGCTCGCTCAAACTCTGGGCTGGACATTTGTTGATGCTGATGATTTCCACTCCGCCTCGAATAAAGAGAAGATGAGCCGCGGTGTGCCCCTCGACGACGCCGATCGTGGCCCATGGCTGCGGGCGATCCACGACTTCGTTGTGGCCCAAACAGAAAAAGGGGGAAACGTTGTGCTTGCCTGTTCCGCCCTTAAACAGACCTATCGCGAGCAATTGCTGCAAGGAATGGAGATGAAGATCGTATTTCTGAAAGGCAGTTTTGAGCTGTTTTATTCCCGGCTGCAAAAGCGGCAGGCGCATTTTGCCAGAGAAACTTTGCTGGCTAGCCAGTTTGCAAGTCTGGAAGAACCGACCGATGCCGTTACAATCGACGCTTCCCTAGCGGAGAGCGAGATCGTCAGGCAGATCAAGTCAACCCTGCCGCTGCTTTAGATCTGGGTTTCCCGGATTAGACACAATCAACTATTTGAACCGATACCCAGGCTTGAGCTCACAGCGAAAGGCCTTGGCTTGGTCCTTATCGACTCTGACGTGACAGTCGGCCCAGCTCAAGAAGAGGTCCGGCCCCAGCGGGAAAACAATTGAGTCTCCGTTTATTTCAGTTTCAATGCTCGGCCCCTCCGCTAAGAGCGGCAGACTGAAATTCAACGTCTGGCCGAAAATCACAGGATACGATTCGCGCACAAGATCGCTGACCATGGGGTGGACCACCTCAGCCTCCACCAGGAAAGTCGTCGTGTCAGACCAGTTCCGCACGGCAACGTTGACTTTCCGGCCTCCGCGCGACAGGTCTTCGAACTCAACTCGCGCGAAGGGGCACGGACCCGCGATGCAAGAAACTCTGGCATTTCGGAACTCGTTCCCGTCGCCCGCATCGAGGGATGTAGAACTCAACGCCGCCTTCCATTTCCCATCGGGCGAACACGGGTGACGTCCCTGGCAAGGAACATCGCCGGTGTTCACGACTTGGAAAGTCTTCACCGCGCTGCCGACATCCGCTTCTGTCGTGGCCTTCACGGAATACCGAACTCGGACATTGGAAACCGTGACATCGCTATGATCGGATTGCGCACGGGGCTTGATCTCATGAGAGATTGGCACCATGCGGGCGATGTAAATTTTGTCCCCCACAAATTCGTTCAAATCGAGTGGCTGGTAATCTGGATGCCGGAATCGGAGTATCAGTGGTTGACGTCTCCTGAGTCCCCGGCGCAAAGTCAAACTAAAGAATCCCGCGGAATCGGATGTAGAAGTGCTGATGGCCGAACCGTCCGTTCCGATTATTTGCACGTCGGCAATAGGCAGTTGCTTTTGTGGATCGGTGTCCTCGCGAAGGATAGCGCCCTTTATCGTTATCGGTTGTGCCTTGTGAATGGCAACGAGCACCGCAGCGAGGACACCGCCGAGAGTTGCAATCCCAAAGGCCCAAATCACAATCTTTCGCTTGCCAGTCATGCCGTCCCCTACATTCTATGACACGTGGACAAGTTGGATGCGACCTGCGCGAATAACTCCCGCTGAGGGCATAAGGCTTTTGCTTTTTGTGGTTCCCGGACTCCGCGCGCAACTCCGAAATCGTCTAAACTTGAAAAGGTGAGCGGTAAACACGAGGAAAAACCCAAACACAAGAACCTACCGCGCAGGGATCTGCTGAAGCACATGGCTGGCCTGGGTCTTTGCCTGCCCTTCTCGTGGCGCATTCCCTCCCTTTTAGCCGCTGCGGATGAACAACACCTTAAGCCAGCGCTTCCTCCGGCGCCAACATCGCTGTCACCGGCCGATGACGCGCTGCTGGAGGAGTTGGAGAAAGCTAACTTCCTCTACTTCTGGGAGCAAGCCAACCCGCAAACCGGGATGGTGAAGGACCGATGTAACACGCGCACGAATGACACCGGAATCGTTGCGAGTATTGCGGCTACGGGCTTCGGGCTGACTGCCCTCTGCATTGGACAAAAACGCGGCTACGTTTCTTTGTCCGAGGCGCGCGAGAGGGCCGTAGCCAGCTTGCGCTTCTTGTGGAAAAAGTTGCCAACTCATCGTGGATTCTTCTATCACTTTGCCAATATAAACACCGGCGAAAGAGTTTGGGACTCCGAGGTTTCTTCCGTCGACACAGCCATCCTCCTTTGTGGGATTCTTACCTGCCGCCAGCACTTCCAGCATTCGGAAATCAGTTTATTGGCGTACGAGATTTTTAATCGAGTGGATTGGACATGGCTTTCGGAGGACACATCTTTGTTGCCACACGGATGGACCCCGGAAATCGGTTTCTTGCCCTACCGCTGGGATAACTATAGCGAGCTGATGATGATGTATCTTCTGGGATTGGGATCGTCTGCGTTTCCGTTACGAGTTGAAGCTTGGAACGCGTGGAAACGAGCCACCTTTGAATATGATGGCCTCCGGTACATTGGATCGTTTGCGCCCTTGTTCGTGCACCAGTACTCGCAAGCTTGGTTTGATTTCCGCGGCAAACGCGACAAATACGCGGACTACTTTCATAACTCGATGATTGCCACCGACGTCCATCGCCGTTTCTGTTTGGAGTTGGCAAAACAGTTTCCGGACTATAGCGACGACCTGTGGGGTATCACGGCGTCGGATTCGCAAAAAGGCTATGTGATCTGGGGTGGCCCACCTTCGATGGGGCCGATCGACGGAACCGTTGTCCCTAGTGCGTCGGCCGGCTCCCTTCCCTTTCTACCGCAACCGGTGATGCGCGTCCTCCAAAACATCAAGAATCATTATGGAGCAGCCTGGAGCCGGTACGGATTCGTGAATGCATTTAATCCATTAAAAAACTGGTACGACACCGATGTGATTGGCATTGACACCGGAATCACGATGGTGATGGCTGAGAATGCGCGCACCGGTTTCGTCTGGGAAACGTTTATGAAGAACCCTGAGGCGAAACGCGGCATGGAACGCGCCGGGTTCCAGACCTATGTGCGCCCAGCAACCGAAACGACCGGATAACAAAACCCTGCAGTTACTTCAATTCAATGAGCACCAAGCCGTGTGCGGGCAGCGTGAGGGACAGTTCGTCCCCTTTTAACTTGAGCGTCTCTGGCTCGGGAAGTGCGCTGGCGCGACGGAGTTCTTGAATCTGCGAAGGCGTAGGATATCGAGGCGAACCCATCTTTTCGTAGACAGAGTGAAAATCCCCGTGTTCGTGATCCAGGCGCGCAACCGTGGCAGACTTTCTTTTCGTGTTCTCGAAGTGCAAAGTGATGGTTCTTGCCAAACCCTTCTCGCCCGGCGGAGCATAATTCCATATCGCAAGAGCCAGCGTGCCGTCGTTCCCACGAGTGAGCAAGGCTGAATCGGAATTGATCTCGATGCGCTGGTCTCCGAGCTTGTGCAGTAGCTTGAAAGCATTGTACGCAGGCTTCGGAATACCGCCGGTGGCGATCAGTCCGTAGCCACCGTAAAAAGGCGTTTTCACCACTCCTTGCTCCTCAAAGACGTCGGAGAAGGTCCAGTACGACATGCTGTTAACTAGGCCGTCACACTGGCGAATGGTATCGGCCAGCCACGGGCCCATGTACGTTGAGTCTGTCACTTCGGGTTCATTTTTATAGCTAGCGTTGAACTCGCTCCAGATCAATGGCAGATGCGGCATCTCTGAAGCTTCGATCTGATTGTGAACTTTCTTCACCGCGCGGCAGGCCATTTTGTCGCGTGGAATATCCTCGTCGGTTCCGAAAACATCCTGAGCCCTATCGTTGCCATAGACATGAGTGGAGACGAAATCCACTGGAACTTTGTTCTCGGCAGAATGTTTGATAAAGGCATCCACCCACGCCGCCTGCGCGGTAGCGGGTCCGCCCACCCGAAGCCTCGGATTCACGCTCTTAATCGCCCGCGCAGAATGATCATAAAGTTCCCAGTAGCTTGCCTGTTTGGGCTCTCCGGCCCAAAAATCCAGGTTGGGTTCATTCCAAACCTCGAAGTACCATTGCGCGACTTCATCGATGCCGTAACGGTCGACCAGATGTTTCGTAAACGCGGCGATGAGGTCCTCCCACTTGACCGAATCCTTCGGCGGAGAAACGTTCGGCTTGTACCAAAAACTGTGCAGGATATCGTGGGCCGCCAACTTCTGCGGCATGAAGCTCAGCTCAACAAACGGCTTCACACCGTTGGCCAGCAATCCGTCATAGATCTGATCGACGTAGGAGAAGTTGTAGACTGGGCGACCCTGGCTGTCTTCGTCGTACACGCCAACTTCGTCGTGAAGAATAGCGTGGAAGCGCAGGTATTCGAAGTCGGTCGCCTCCTTGACCTCGCGCAAGTCGCGCCGGTAACTATCTCGCAGGCTGAGCACCGCGCGCCCGGATCCGAACATCTTCTCCCAAAAGTGCGGGAATGGATGCGATGGCGCGTTCGCGTCCACAACAATCACAACCGGCTTCGGATTGACCTGAGCCTTGAGCGTGAGCGCACCTTGAGCGAACATCACGACGAAAATGGCAAAAGTCCGGACTAAGTAAGATTTCCGCATCAAGCACCTTAGCAGATGGAAATCAAACCGCGAAGACAACTCAATTGAAACTGGGATCCAGCCATCCGGGCTGAACTCATGCGGCCGCGCCGTAACCACGCGTTGCGCGGACGTGAGCGACTGGCTTCTCATGCAGCAGCAACTCCGTAGCTTGCACACGCGGCTCACTGTGGAACCACTGCTGTACTACGCCATCGTGAAGGAAATTGGCAATCGTGAGCAAGCTCATACCCTGATGATGAGCCATCCAGCAGCGTACGAGTTCGTAGCGACGGCGCCACGAATGTTCTCTGGAAGGAGTGAAGTCCGCAGCTTCGTAAAATCCATAGGCTCCCAACCACCCGTCGTTACTCATTCGATGCAGATTCTTCAGAGCATCCGACGGGCACACCTGCAGCGCCAGGACAGTTGAGTACGGAGAGACCACGAACGGATTGTCATGCTTGCTAAGCGCGAGCTGAGGAATTCCAAAAGCATAGTACTGATAATTACCCGCCTCATCCACCCTGGAGTAAGCCGATTCCGATATGCCCCAGGGAATGCTTTTGTTCGCCGCGTACTCCTGTTGCGAACGAACCGCTGCGCTCGCCGAGCGCTCCAGAAGCGTGTTCGGATAGGAGCGCATCCACACGAACGGCATCAGGTACTCGAACATTGTCCCGGTCCATGAAAGCAAAACGGGACGCCCGTGATCCAAACTATGCGCGCGGCCAAGCAGAAACCAGCTCTCCTGGCGTATGTCCTCCTTGGCGATCGCTACGAAAACAGCCGTGCGCGATTCAGTTGCAAGCAGATCGTAACAGGCGGCATGAACCTGTTGAGTCTTGATGTCGAATCCGACCGAGAGCAGCTTACGCTGGTTTAAAAGAAACCGAAAATCCATTTCATTGGCAAGCTTGCCCGCGTTAGCGGCGATCGCCTTGAGATCTCGCGCCAATCGCATCGCATTTGACCGCGCCTCCGGCAACAAAGCCTCGAGACGCCGATACAGGGAGTTCTGTTCTGCAACAGCCGTCGACTGCATGACGAAGCGGAGGCGAGCAGCAAGAGCGTCGATGAACTCCGGCACTCGTTCCAGCGCGGGAAGCTCCCGCGCGGATTTCAAGTTGATGGCAGGGTCGTCCCACAGCGAAGCAAACTCTGGCAGCAACCACGGCGCATAGCAGGTTACTGTCTGCCGAAAGGCTTCCAGCCGCGAACTCGCCTGCCCGGCAAACCACTGCACATCTTTCACATGCTTTGACGTAGCGGACCTCTGGTGGATCTCCTCGACAAACGCATCCGGGAGGCCCAGCAAATGTGACAGCCACTTTTTTCTCTTAACCTCTCGTTGAAAAGCAGAAAAGCGCTTTCGAGGTAACGCACGAAGATCTACCAGTACGCGAAGGTGGTCCAGGAAGCCCTCGGATACACAGGTCTGCAAGATAGGACGGCGAACTAGATCCAGACATCCCTGTTGAAGTGTCCATAGCGAAGCCAGTAAGTTCCCGCTGTCGACGGCAGAAACCAGTTCAGGCGCCAATGGCGCAAGCGATCGCGTGTCATACCAGTTGAGCAAGTGCCCGCGATATCGTTGCAGTTTCGACACTGTGGCCAGAGTACGTATCGTTTGGTCGGCGAACTCGGGGATGGTGAGATAGCCGAACTCGCACGCTACCTGCCTTGCATTGAGAAGTAAACCCAGATTTGTCGGCGAAACACGGGCCGCGATGGCAAGAGGCTTCTCTTGCACATTGTCCGGTACCAGCCAGTTGTGTTCTTCGGTACTGAACTCAGCGAAATATCGCCAGGTACGGAGTGCGGTGCGCCTCAGCAAGAATTCATCCTTCTCAGGGGTTTGGCTACGCAGGGCGTGAGGCGGACGGTTCAGCCATCGCGACAATAGTTTGCTGCACGTCCAGAGCAGCAGGATCGGCAATGCAGCCGGCAGAGCGCTGCGACGCACAAACCACACCAGAAAACCCAATGCGACCGCAAGGGCGGGCGTCCAATCCAGATAGCTATCCAGCCGAGTGCGCTTGTAACCCCCAATCTCCGCTTCCGCCGCTGTCTCCCATTGCAAGAGCCGCTGCCGGGTCAAGACGCGTCGAACCAGTGTACGCACGACGGCATCGAGTGAGATCAACATCTGGTGCGCGAGGAATGTCAGTGTCAAGAAGACATGAACGTTGGCAGCCACCAGCGTGTCGACAGCGTCGCGAGCCATCACAGATTTCTGCTGGACCGCCGCGTGGATCAGTTCAAATGCAAACTGGCACCATGTGGGCACAACCAAGATTGCAATCGTAGCGAGCGTCCACAACGCCGGCGATCCAGGCAGGACCACCCACCCCAGCACGAGCAACAGGAAGGTGGCAGGCTCGACCAGGCTTCGCCGCAGGTTGTCGAGAATTTTCCATTGAGCGGTAATCGAGATCGGATTGCGGACTCGCTGTCCTGACTCATCCGGAACTTTCGGCAGCAGCCACTCCGCAGTTTGCCAATCACCGCGCAACCAGCGATGTTTACGGCGATTGTAGGCGCTGTAGTGAGACGGGTAATCCTCAATTACCTCGATGTCACTCGCCAGGCCCGCTCTGGCGTAAGCACCTTCAATGAGATCGTGACTTAGCAAAGCGTTGCGTGGGAACCGGCGGTCGAGCGCCCGCTGCACGATGTCAACTTCATAGATCCCTTTTCCCGCAAAAATTCCTTCCCCATACAGATCCTGATATACATCAGAAATTGCGCGGGTATAGATATCGAATCCCGTCTCTCCGGAATAGATGCTTGCCAGCCGGGAGCGCGCGGTACTTTGAACGCTGACCCCGACACGCGGCTGCAAGATGCCATAACCAGCGACGACGATGTTCTTTTCCGGATCCATGATTGCCTGGTTTAGAGGATGCGCCAGAGTTCCAATCATCCGGTGGCCCGAGCCTCGCGGCATTTCTGTGTCCGCATCAAGCGTAATCACGAACCGAACCCGTGGCAGGATGGAGAGGTCTCCAATTTTGACCGGGAAGCTGTCGTACTGCTTTCGAAGCAGCCGATTCAGATCCATAAGCTTGCCGCGCTTGCGCTCCCATCCCATCCAGACTTCCTCGCGCGGGTTGTAGACGCGGTGACGATGGAAGAAAAGAAATGACCCCATCCCACGCCCTGCATATTTCTCGTTTAAGCCACCGATTAATTCCGCACACAAATCTACTAATGGATCGTCTTCCCGAGGCTCCGAGGGCGAGTCGGGCAGGTCGGTCAGGAGAGCAAAATGCATATTGGGATCGTGGTTGCCGAGAAAGCGTACCTCAAGCTCATCTACCAGCCTGCGAACTTGTCCTTCATCGAGGAGCAGGCTTGGGACAGCCACGAACGTGACGCAGTCGTCCGGAACTCCCTCAGACAAATCGAGCTTTGGCAAAATTTGCGGCTCCAGCAGGGAGGTGATCAAATAATTCGTCAGCTGAACAGCCGCCTGGGAACAAGGCAGACACAGCGCCAGCATGGAGAACAGAACGAGGCCGGGTGAACCTTGAGCGTCGATCAAAAGCAACACAATCGCCGACATCAAGGCTAAAGTCAGCACGGGAATCGTGGAGAGGTAAAACTCATCCGGGTACCGGCGGAGGACTGAACATACTCGCTGGTACAACGAAGGTGTGAAACCCACCCTCTGATGAAGCAAGGTGGTGCCTTCCGCCAGAAGATAATAGCCAACATGCGAGCACCGCAGGGCTACCCGCGGATCCGTCTCGTTTCGCTGCTGGGCCTCCCGGGCAAGAGCGAGCGCCTCGCTGGCGACCTGCATCTCACTAAAATCGGAGTGCTCGGCGATCTCTACAAGCCTGGTTCGATAGAGGTCACGGCTG
>DATHPO010000134.1:0-46748 GCA_035483835.1 Terriglobales bacterium | reverse complement strand
GACTCTGGTGCTGTGGCTGATCTACGTGAGCTATCTGGTTCTGCGGAGGTTTTCCAGCAGCGGGCAGACTCCATTGCTGGCGGCGGTGCTGGCCATTTTTGGCGCCCTCGATGTTCCCCTGGTCTATTTTTCCATCTGGTTTTTTCGCACCCAGCATCCTCAACCGGTGATCGGCGGAGGCGGTTCCATCGATCCCCGTATGTTGCACGTCCTCCTAATCAACTGGCTTGCATTCTCCTGCTTCGCCGCATTAGTTTGCTGGTCTCGTTACCGCCTGGAAGTGCTGCGGCGGGAGATGGACGAAACCCTGGCGCTGGAGGCTTTGCTCGAACCGCGGGGTTCGCAAATCAGAACTTCGCCGACGTGGAGAGCGGGATGAGTTATCTTTACGCCGCATACATCGCTACCTGGGCTATTCATGTCGCTTATCTGGGCACTCTGCTGCACCGTTACATCCGCCTGAGAGACGAGATCGCAGAATTCAACACAAGAGACGAAAAATAGCGGAATTCAGTCAAGTTACTGGGTCACGGGGATGCGGTCAGGAACCACGGTTTTCTGCTAGTATGCCGATGGGCTTCCCGGGAGTTACTTCATGCGCCGAATCATCGTTGTGGCTGTGCTGTTGGTACTTTCAACTGGCTTCACTTCCTTCGCGGGCAACGCCAAAGCGAAGGCGCCTCAGACTGCTGAAGCTGATGCTCGTCTAAAGCATGCCTTCCGCCGGCCCGACAACAACGGTTGGACATTTGTACACCTCGAAGGCTCCCCATCTGAAATTGGCTTCCAGCACGGCTACCTGCTCGCGCCGGAGATCGAAGATGCGCTGAAAGTCATCACCCTCGAACAGACGCACGAGAGCGCGAAGGATTGGCAATTCTTCCGTGACGCAGCCAAGAACATGATGTGGCCGCACATCGAGTCCGAGTACCGTGAAGAGATGCAGGGCATCGCCGATGGCGCAAACGCCCACGGCGTGAAGCTGGATTTGTGGGACGTAGTTGCTTTGAACGGCGCCATGGAGTGGGGCTATTACGTCAAGCAATACGATAAAGCGCATGGCATTAAATCGGCCTCCGTTGGCGTCCCCGAGCATTGCAGCGCGTTCGTGGCTACCGGGAGCTACACGAAAGACGGCAAGATCGTTATCGCCCACAACAACTGGACCAACTATCTTGATGGCGAGCGCTGGACCATTATCTTCGACGTCGTTCCCGCCAAGGGCTACCGCTTCATCATGGACGGTTTCCCGGGATTCATTCACAGCGGCGATGATTTTGGCATCAACTCGGCTGGAATCATCATTACCGAGACGACTATCGGCGGATTCTCCGGTTACGATCCCGCCGGCATCCCGGAATTTGTTCGTGCCCGTAAGGCCATGCAGTATTCCGCGTCAATTGACGACGCCGCGCACATCTTCAAAAAGGGCAACAACGGTGGGTATGCCAACGACTGGCTGTTGGCCGATATCAAAAACAACGAAATTGCCAGCCTCGAATTAGGTCTGAAGAATGTCACCCTGATGCGGAAGAAGGATGGATATTTTGTTGGGTCCAATTTTCCCATCGACGAAAAACTTGCCCGCGAGGAGACTGATTTCGATGTGCATGACCTGAGCTTAAGTGCCAACGCCCGCCACGTGCGCTGGGATCAGCTCATGGCCAAGTACAAGGGAACGATCGATCTAGCGGCCGCGCAGCGCTTCGAAGGGGATCACTACGATACATTCACCAAGAAGGAAGAACCCAGTGAGCGGACGCTCTGTGGCCACGTCGACCTTTCCCCTCGGGGTGACGGTGCCTGGCAGCCGCCTTACGGCATTGCCGGGGCCGTGCAGAACAAGGCTACCGACGCCGCCATGGCTGCAGAGCTGAAACTTTCAGCTTCAGCTGGTCATTCGTGCGGCATCAACTTCAGCGCCGCTGCGCATCTGCAGGCGCATCCGGAGTTCTCCTGGCAGAAAGATCTTCTGCTCGATATGCCGTCTCATCCTTGGACGATTTTCGCGGCGGCGAAGTAACTTCTCACATTCTGTGCAGGAGCCGAAATTCCTCAACTGCCCGACGCAGCCGACCCCAGGAATTCGTACTCCTCGATGACGGCCGCGATGCCGACCCGGGAGGCCGGCAACGGCGATTCGGCACGCACCACGCGGGCGGTGAATCGGACGCGCAGCGGTTCGGTCAAGGTGACGTGCGGCGGAAAAGTCAAAGTCACCTGAATATGGGAGCCGGGGACGAGCGACCGGTCGAGGTAGAGAAAGACGCCGCGAGCGCTCACGTTCTGGGTCTCTGTCAACAAGTCGTCAACGCTGGCGTCGGCCACTTTGACGATTGCGGGCAGCCTCATATCGAAACGCCGCATGGCGCGCCGCTCCTCCGACATGTCCGGCGGCGAGCCTTCCGTTTTTTCGAGCATTCGATGTCCCCTTCAAACCAACAAACTCACTCCGCAACTCAATCCTCAACCAGCGAAGAGATGTAACTGAGTCATGCTCTCAGGCCAAAGATACTTACTTGTCAGGAGTTTGCAAGACTAAAGAGATTGAGGGAACTGACTCGGTTACTGCCGTTGCCGCGTGACGAAGATGAACGAAGAATGTGTCAACCGGGGAGGGCGGGGAAGGGATGCGCCCGTTCGAAGTAGCAATCGTACTGCCACAAAAATGGTGCATCTCACCCGCGCGCTCGCAGGCGAATGAAAGACTTGCGGTCCGGAACCCGCTGCCGATGACGCGCAGCATGAAACAATTTGCAGAAAATCTGCGCCTTCGCGACATCATGGTGACGCTGCGCCCAATCATAGGCGCCCGCACTTTTCCACTGCCAGACGGCATCTCCGGGCCGCCTGCGCCGCATCTGACGATTCTTAAGGCATAGAATAAGGGCACGCATCTTGACAGGCTATCCGTCAGATGTTTAAGTAGTTAGTTACCTTTTGCTCTTATTTTTTGGTGACAAGTACGGGAGCCGCTTCGCGGGCGCGACTCGGGGTGCTGTTTGTGCGCCGTTTCTTCTTCCTCTCCCTGAAATCGGGAAAAGACATCGCGGAAATCGGAGGAGTTCAGTGAGATTGAATTGCCGTCGGTCGGGAAAGACTTGTTCGCCAAGCCGCATCCTCGTGGCCATGACCCTGTTGATGCTGCTCGCAGCCGTTACTTTGACCATGAGTTCCGGTAGGGCGAAGCTCCAGGTTGCCGACGCTTCCGATCGAACTCCGACGGCGTTTGTCGCGTCCACTCATGTTCCGTCCCAAAGCCAGAAGCAAATTCTGGCCACCTATAGCCATCTGCCGCTGATGTTTGAGCCGAACCAGGGACAGATCGATGCCAGCGTGAAATTCGCCGCACGAGGCAGCGGCTACGGGTTATATCTCACGGCGCAAGAAGCCGTCCTGGTTCTAGAGCACGCGGCATCCGAAGCTCGCCATCCGGTCGCTCAGACTTCTGCTGTGAGCATGCAGTTGGTAGGAGCAAATTCCAGCGCTGAGCCGGTCGGTGATGTTCAACTTCCCGGGAGAAGCAATTACTTCATCGGGAACGATCCCGCAAAATGGCACCGTGACATTCCGCAGTTCGCGCGGGTGCGATACCGCAACGTTTATCCCGGCGTGGACCTGGTGTACTACGGCAATCAGGGGCAACTGGAATATGACTTGGAAGTTGCGCCCGGCAGTGATCCCGGGCAGGTCGCGCTGAGATTCCAGAATCTCGCGAATCACAGCCCGAAGAATCCAAGAATTGTCGCGAATGGGGATCTCGTTCTTGACGTTGCCGGGAGTGCTGTGCGACTGCGAGCTCCGCACGTGTATCAGAAGTTTGGAGCCGAGGAACGGATCGTGGCAGGCCGCTTTGAATTGCGGGGCCAAAGGAAAGACGAGGTTGGCTTTGAACTGGGCGCTTACGATCGCAGCCAGACTTTAATCATCGATCCGGTGCTCGCCTACTCAACGTATCTCGGGGGCACGGGAGCTGAGAGCTGTTCCTTCATTACGGGCCTTCCCTTCACGCCGGGCTGTCCAGCCATTGCCGTGGATGCGGCCTCCAATGCGTATGTCGCAGGATCGACCACATCAACCAACTTCCCCCAGACGACGGGAGAATTCCAGCCTGAACTCGCGGCGGGAGCGACTGCCAATGTTTTCATCGCCAAGTTCAATCCCACCGGGACTCTGCTGTTTGCCACGTACCTGGGCGGAAATGGCACCGATTATGCTGCCGGGGTCGCCACGGATACCGGTTTCGATGTGATCGTTGCGGGTACTGCAAGTTCCGGTAATTTTCCCACGACGAACGGGCCCAACAACGCCGCGTTTCAGACCACGCCGGTTAGTGGCGGCAAGCACGTATTTGTCAGCAAGCTCGATCCCACGGGAAGGATCCTGCTGTATTCCACGTATCTTTCCGGCCACGGCATCGACATCGCATCGGGCCTGGCGGTCGATCAAGCGGGCAGCAACGCGTATGTAACCGGGACAACCACTTCCGCCGACGTGGGGACAGGATTTCCGTCCACGATCGGAGCCTTTCAAACGGCGCCGAAGATTGCAGGCTTGAATCAGTTCTTCTTCACTAAGGTGGATCCCAATGCGAGCGGCGCTGCCAGCGTACTCTATTCGACCTACTTCGGCGGAAGCAGTCCCAGTACCGGCACGGTCGTGGGGGGCGGCATCGCGGTCGATACCAACTCGAATGCGTACTTTACCGGGGGTACGAATTTCATCGACATGCCCGTGCTGAACGCGTTTCAAGCGACGAACAAGGGCGGGTATGACGTCATTGTGGCCAAGTTCAATGCCTCGGGCGTTGCCGGAACCCAATTGTTGTATTCGACTTATCTTGGCGGCTCCGGCGACGATATCGGTTACGGCATCGCAGTCGATACCAGCCCGAATGCTTACGTCGTCGGTTCGACGACCTCTACGGATTTCAACGCAGGCGACACCGGGACCACGGCGTTGCAGGCGTCAAACGGCGGCGGAACGGACGCGTTCGTCGCGAAACTCGGAATACTTTGCACTGGCACAGCCTGCACCGTGCCGCTTCCCCTGAATTACTTCAGCTATCTCGGCGGCGCCGGAACGGACGTGGGTACGGCGATCGGCGTGGACAACAATTCGGCCGCGCGCATTACCGGCTGGACGAATTCTCCAAACTTCCCGATTGTTGGGAATCCGCTGCAGAAGACTTTCGGGGGAGGCTCGAGCGATGCGTTTTATGCCAGCATCGACACGCTTGCCACCTGCAGTCCGATCACAACGCCTACGTGCGCCCCAACCAGTACCTCGAGCTACTTCGGAGGAAATGCCGAAGATATAGGTACCGGCATCGCGCTCGATCAGCAAGGCTCGAGCTATTTAGCGGGAGAAACATGGTCAACCAATTTCCCAGTGTTGAATTCTGCGCAGGGAAATCTGAGCGGACCGAATGACGCATATGTGGCCAAGCTTGCGCCTGTGCTGAATTTGACCATGCCAACGCCCGCTGCTACTCCGCTGGTGGTTGGGATGGGCAGCCAGGTCAGTTTCGCTTATACCATTACGAACAGCGGTGAGTTCACGAACGGCGTGACTTTCGTCGACAACTTGCCGGCGTCCGGCGCGACCTTCGTTTCCGCTACAGCGAGCCCCGGGACCTGCGGCAACGCCGTGAACCAGACTGTGCTGTGCAACATTGGTACGCTTAATGCCGCCGCCACGGCAACCATTACCGTGGTTCTGACCCCAGCCGCGCCGATCCTACCCGGCGGCACGGTAAGTTTAGGCAATAGCGGTGCGGCATTTGTCGGGCAGTCCCAGTTAGCCACGGCCAGCGCGAGCGTGACCGTAAATGATTTCAAACTCACGGTCGCACCGGCTACTCTCACCGTCCCCGCCGGTGTGCCCGCAGTCTACAATGCCACGGTTACGCCCAGTGCGAACAGCGGGTTCCCCGATAGTGTCTCCATCGCCTGCGGCAGCGGTCTGCCCACCGGAGCAACTTGTTTGCCGGGAAATAACAATCCCATCCCCAATCTCAACACCGGCGCGCAGAGTTCGCAGCTGATCATCAACACCATCGCTCGGGTGACGACCACCACCGAGTTGCGGCATCGAGGCGGCCCAGGGATACCGCTCTACGCGACTTTGCTTCCCGTGTCCGGGCTGGCGCTGCTCGGTGTGGGACTGGGCGGCAAAGCCTCTCGCCGGCGACGGTTGCTGATGGGGTTACTGCTGTGCGGATTATTCGCGCTCATTATGTTCCTGCCCGCTTGCGGTTCAAGTTCGACCACGACGACCACCACCGGCACTCCCGCGGGAACTTATGCGATCACGGTCAATGCGGTATCGGGTAACGCGACCCGAACCACGGTGGTTACGCTCGTCGTTCAATAAAGCCACGGGTCTTTACCCATCCGCGCGCAGTCTCGGATCTCACTTAAGCAGAGTGTCCCTGAGTGCTAAGATAGCCGCCGATCCTAACCACTGCGAGGTCCTATCAAGTACGACTCTGCCAGAATGCTTCTTGTCATCGATTTGGTGGGCACCTTTGTGTTCGCGGTCGAGGGTGCGATGGCTGGAATTGAAGCGAATCTCGATCTGCTGGGCCTGATGGTGGTGGCGTTTGCGACCGCGCTCGGCGGTGGGATTATTCGTGATCTGCTGATCGGAGCGGTCCCTCCGGGTTCCATTCGCGATTGGCGCTATCCGGGTGCAGCCTTTCTCGGTGCCGCGGTGGTGTTTTGTCTCTCCCAGTTCGTCAGCCAGATCTCCCCTTGGGTAATCATCATTTTCGATGCCGCCGGATTGGGATTGTTTGCCGTTGCGGGCGCAGCCAAGGCGCTCGATTTTGGCATACACCCGTTCATCGCCATTTTGATGGGAGGAGTCACCGGGGTCGGTGGCGGCACTATCCGCGACATTCTGCTCGCCCGCATTCCGACTGTTCTTCGCGCCGATGTATACGCGACCGCGGCGCTCGCGAGCGCAGCCGTCCTGGTTGTGGGCCTCCGGCTCAAAATGAATCCCAGACTCATGACCGTCCTCGGGGCCGTGGTTTGTTTTGTATTGCGGGTAGTCAGCGTTTGGCGCCACTGGAACTTGCCGAGGCTACTACCACACTGAGACCCAAAATCTGACAGCTCAACTTTTCGTCCGTCCGAGGAGCGAAGGAATGTTCGATGACCTCCTCAGAACCGGGTCAACGAGCGTAATCGCGATGTTACGCCAACCTCATCCCGTAAACGTAGTAGTATCGACATTGACCTCAGTGTTCGCTGGGTTTAACATCGCGAGCCAGGTCCGCGGAACGTCTCTAGGCGCACGTCGTTGCTACCTGGGCCCCGTCTTCTGGAGCTACACCCTTCGGATCGACCGTTCCCTACGGCTCATGTATGCACAACTTCAACCCGACTCACAGGAAAAGGGGACAATTGCATGCGGCAAAAGAAATTTTGGTTCGCGCTGAACGGAATCCTAGCGCTGGTCGCACTGGCGGTCATGTGGCCGATGGGGGCGGTGGCGAGTAGTCAGTACAAGGTGTTGCATCGGTTCACCGGAAATGACGGGGCAAATCCTTACGCGGGTCTCATCTTCGACGCGGGCGGCAGCCTATATGGCACGACGGCGATCGGTGGCAAAAACAACGAAGGGACAGTGTTCAAACTGACGCAGAATTCCGATGGAACCTGGAAGGAAAGTGTGCTTCATAGCTTTGCCGGACCGCCCGACGGCGAAAACCCGTATTCTGGACTCATCTTCGGCTCTGACGGGAGTCTTTACGGTACTACAGCGACTGGTGGACAGTACGGGAAGGGTACGGTTTTCAAGCTAACACTCACCCAACATGGAACCTGGAAGGAAAGTGTGCTTCATAGCTTTGCCGGACCGCCCGATGGGCTCGATCCTGATACTGCGGGTGTCATCTTCGACCCAGCTGGAAACCTTTACGGCACGACGGCCTACGGCGGGACTACAAGCGACTGCGGTTCCCTGGGCTGTGGGGTCGTCTTCAGGCTGACTCCGAACACGGACGGAAGTTGGACAGAGAATGTACTATATAACTTTTGCCCCGCTACAGGCTGCCTGGACGGGGCCTCACCTAGTGCAGGTGTCATCTTCGACCTCAGCGGGAACCTCTATGGCACGACCTCGGTTGGTGGCCCCTCGGGCGCCGGTATTGCTTTCAAGCTAGCGCGATCAAAACGGGGTTGGACGGAGAGCGTACTGTATAGCTTCTGCTCCCTCAAGGACTGCACTGACGGATCCCACCCTTATGCGGGTCTTTCTTCTGATCTTTCGGGAAATCTCTACGGTACGACTCTCTTTGGAGGCAGCCCTACGTGTCTCAATGGTGGAGTCTGCGGAGTCGTTTTCAGGCTGACGCCGAACTCGAATGGGAGCTGGCAAGAAAGTGTCCTTCATAGGTTTCAAGGCCATCCAGCAATTGGCCCCAACGCCTCAGTGATCCTGGATAAGGCGGGGAATCTCTACGGCACCACTGCGAACGAGGTCAACTATATCGGCGAAGGCACGGTTTTCAAACTGACGCCCCAATCGTCGCACTGGAAATATCGTGTTCTCCACCTATTCAAGAGCGAACCGACCCTAAACCCATACAGCAACCTGCTGATTGACAACACTGGTAATCTCTATGGTACAGCCACTAGTTGTGCATGCGGGAAAAACCGTTACGGTGTCGTCTTCCAAATTTCGCAAAGCCCAATACGCTAAACGTCATTCAGTCAAAGCTCCCATCAGTTGCGCGAGGTCTTGCGCTGAGAATGCCCCCGCGCACAGCATCGGCGTAGTGTTCGAAATCATCCCCTAGATATTCCTGTTACTTTCGGCTGCACAATGAGTTCTCACGCAACTAGTGCAGGGCTGCGATTTTCTCAAGTGACGTTAACAGGCCATAGCACTCAAAACCCCTCCCCGGGACTCGCGATCTGTCGGCGGGAGGAGGTTTGAAAGAGTGGAATCTGCTTTCTACGTGCGGTGACAAGAAGCCGTGCCCCTGCCGACAACCCGGATCAATAGTCGACACTCGGAATCTATGCGCCGGCGGAAAGCTTGTGGCTCTTGGATTGTGCGATGCCGTATTGGCGGATCTTATATAACAGCGCCTTGTAGCTGATCTTCAACAGCGCGGCGGCCTGCTTGCGGTTCCAGTTGGTTTCGTCGAGAGCCTTGCTGATGGCTTCAGCCTCGGCTCCGTCCTTGGCAGTGCGAGCCAGAGACTTTAATCCTCCCACGGAATCGCCCGGACCGTGCGCCACCGGATCGAACTGGGCTCCGTTGCCGTCAGTTTTGGGACTGAGTTCCTGGATGGCCAGCTTCTCATCCCCCAGAACGAGATAACGCTTCACGAAGTTATTCAGTTCGCGCAGATTGCCCGGCCAGGAATAATCCTGGCAGGCTTGCAGCAACTCGGTGGAAAGCGGCAACGGAGGCCGGGCATACCGCTCCGACATGTTGGCCATGAAATGCTTGAGCAGGATGGGAATCTCTTCCTTGCGTTCGCGCAGCGGTGGAACTGACAGCGTGAAAGCGTTCAGCCGGTAGTAAAGATCCTCGCGCAGACGCTTGTTCGCGAGTGCTTCGGGAATATTGATGTTGGTCGCGGCCAGAATGCGAACGTCCACTTTGATCATGGAGCGGCTGCCCAGGCGGGAAAATTGCTGGTCTTGCAACACGTGCAGCAACTTGGCCTGCAAGCTGGGCGGCATCTCTCCGATTTCGTCCAGAAGGATCGTTCCTTTGTTGCACAGCTCGAATTTGCCGGGCTTGGCATGATTCGCGCCCGTGAAAGCTCCGGCCTCGTAGCCGAATAGTTCGCTCTCCAGCAAGTCCGCGGGAACGGCGGCGCAGTTCACCTTGAGGAAAGTTCGATGGGCGCGCGGAGACAGCTTGTGAATCAGCCGCGCCATGACTTCCTTACCCGTGCCGCTTTCGCCCAACATCAGCACAGGGATGTCGACATTCGCGACGAGCGCAGCCTGCGAACGAAGCTTGCGCATCACCGGACTGGCAGCGACAAAGAAAACTTCATCGCCAACTTCTTCCACTTCGCCGGGATAATTTTGCTGATTGGTCCCCAGACACTGGTCGATCACCGTGTCCAGTTCGCTTTTCTGAAACGGCTTGGTCAGATAATCGTGTGCGCCCAGGCGAATTGCCTGTACCACCTTGCGGGTATCGCTGACGCAAGAGAGCATCACAACTTTAACCCCGGGCTGCAGCTTCCGCAGTTGTTCCAGGGTTTCAAGGCCGTCGATGCCGGGCATCAGCAAGTCGAGCAAGACCAGGTCGGGACGCAGACCTTTCTGCACCCGCTCCAACGCGTCTTCGCCGGTGCTGGCGGTCTCGACTTTGTAGTTGTCCACTTCGAGCAGGGTTCGGATGTAGCGCAGCATTCCAGGTTCGTCGTCGACGAGCAGAATGTTGTTGGCCGCAGCTTTCATTTGCTTTTCCCGAGGTTGACTACATTGTTGGTTGCGGTCGAAGGCGGCAGTAGCGGAAGAATGAAAGAAAACTTGCAACCCGCGCCTGGTTCGCTCTCCACCCAGATCTTGCCGCCCATGCCACCGACCAAACGACGGGCGATGGCCAGGCCCAGCCCCATCCCGGATTGACTCTCACTTTGCGGCAGGCGAAAGAAATCGTCGAACACTTCAATGTGGTATTCGGCCGGAATGCCCGGACCGGTATCCGATACGCTCACCTTCACGGAATTGGGATGCGAAATCATCTGTCGCCGGCGTTCGGTGAGATTATCCGGATTGCTGGCGCTTCGCCGCTCCCACATGTAAGGTTCGGCGTGCAACCACACCGTGCCTCCAGCCGGCGTGAACTTGGATGCGTTCTCCAGCAGATTCGAAACCACGCGCTGGATCTTAGGTACATCAAAAGCAAACTCGGTCAGTTTCTCATTGGCCAGAAAGTATAGCGCCAGCCCTTTTTCCTGGAAGGAGTGCGACCACAAGCGGCAAACCTCCGACAGACAAGCGTTAAGGTCGGCGGGTTCGAAGTGCATCTTCATCTCGCCGATTTCGAGAAGGCTGAAGCTGAGGAAGTCCTGAATGAAGTGCTCGAGGCGCTGCCCACTGCTGCGCATGTCGCCCAGAATCTCGCGTTGGCGCTCGTTCAATCCGCCCAGCTTTTCGCTCTGCAGGAGTTCGACATACCCGTTCAGAATGGCTAGCGGAGTCTTAAGGTCATGGGCAGCCGAGGCGAGGGCATTGGTGGTGCGCTGAAACCGCTCCTGAAGCTGAGTGAATTGCTGTAACAAATCCTCGCTACAGTCGGGATTGGGGCAGGCGGTTTCCGAGGTTTTCGCCGGGCATAGCTCCGCGTAGCCTGCTTTAGACTCTTTCGCTTGCGGCAGACACGTCTTTTCAGGCGTCGCGGCCATTATCTGGAGCTCAGTGATTTGTACGGCGAGGGAGGATGGCACTCAACTCGCTGAGGTGAATGCTGACTCTCGCGATGCTAAGACATGGCTTTCCCTGTGTCAACGGAAAACGCAAGGAAGTGGTCACGGAAGGGCAAAAGCTTGCATTCCGAAGTACTCAAAGCCTTTCTAAAAGCTCTGAAAAATGGCGAATAGATGGCAAAGGCAAGGACTCACAACTGCTCTTTTTGCAGGCCAGTTTTAGCGAAAAGGCGTGCTTTCCAGAGGTTTTGCCCCTGAAAGCGTCCAGATTCCAGACACGGTTTGGCCCACAAGATGCGGTAAAGAATGAGTTAAGTCCATTCTTGAGGAAGACGGTTGAAGCGACGAACCCCCGAAACTGAAAGCCGGAAGTGGCCACGGCTGCCGCTGGCAATTCCCATTTTTGTCCGCAGTCGCGATGAGGATGGCAGGGAATTGCTGGAATTCGCTACAGCATTGAACATTTCCGCAGGAGGCGCCCTGGTCGCCGTCCGCCGCTCCTTGCCGCTCTCGGCGCAGGTTCTCTTGGAGATACCCAGCGCACCCCTGGTCTCCGGCAACTCCTTTCCCAAGGCCTCGCGCATCTTGCGGGCCCGCGCCGTGCGGGTAACTCACGTGGATGGTTACCATCTTCTCGGGCTCAAATTCTCCCGTCCGCTGATCACCGGCAAGTCAGAAAGGCTCGCCGCCAGAAGGAAAGTTAGTTCTTCTGTGTGAAAAGTTTTTCCTATCCAAAAACCTGGCAATGAGCCCTACGTCCACGGTCTTTTGCGCCCCACGCGATCCCGTAGGAATTTCAGTAAGTCATTGACTAATCGACAGTAAACTAATATTCACAGGCGTAAACAGGGGCCTGCCGCATTTGGCTCTTAGCATGCACATCGGAGGGTGGGTAGAGGAGCCGCACGCAAAAAGATGCCTATTCCAGCGACAAATTCTGTCAGTTCTCTAGTCCATCCCTTAGGCGAGTTCCCCCCAGACGCGGTTGTTTTTGGCAAGTCTGAGGCCATGCAGTCGCTACGTGCCCGCATGGACAAGGTTGCCTCAGCTAACGTTCCCGTTCTGATCAATGGCGAAAGCGGGACCGGCAAGGACATTATCGCCCGCATGATCCACGGCCTGTCCCCGTGGAAGAGCGGACCGTTCGTCAAAGTGAACTGCCCTGCCATTCCCGGAACCCTGCTCGAGAGCGAGCTGTTCGGCTACGAAAAGGGAGCCTTCACCGGGGCCTATGGCATGAAGCCCGGCCGCGTCGAAATGGCCCATCGCGGCACGCTTTTCCTGGATGAAATTTCTGAGCTCGATCTGGCCCTGCAGTCGAAGCTGCTGCAGTTGTTGCAGGACGGCCAATTCTGCCGCATCGGCGCCCAGGAGGACAAGAAAGTCGAAGTCCGCATCGTCTGCGCCACCAACCGGCAGCTCGATGTCGAAATTGAGAATGGCACCTTCCGGCAGGACCTGTATTACCGCATCAACGTCGTGAACCTGCGCATGCCGCCGTTGCGCGAGCGCCGCGGCGATATCGAAGGTCTGGTGCAGTATTTCCTCGAATACTACAACCGCAAATACAACTGCCGCGCCCGCGCCTTGTCCGTTGAGCTGATGGGCGTGCTGCAGAAATATCATTGGCCGGGAAACATTCGCGAGCTCGAGAACCTGATCAAGCGCTACGTGATCCTGGGCAGCGAGGACGTGATCAGCAACGACCTCGTAACCCGCAACGAGCAGGAATTTTTCAATCCCGACATCAACCTCGATGGCCCAATCTCGCTGAAAGCCCTGACCCGCAAGGCAACCCGCGAACTGGAACGCAAGATCATTCTGAAAGTTCTACAGGCCCATCACTGGAACCGCAAACAAGCCGCGCGAGCACTGTCCATCAGCTACCGCGCCCTGCTCTACAAAATTCGCGATGCCGGCCTCCCGCCCAACCGCTCCACCCGCCGCCGCGAAGCAGTGGTAAGCGCGGGCATAGCCGCGGACTAATGGACGGGGGCCTCGCGAGCCTGCCCTGAGCGAAGTCGAAATGTCCAGGCGGAGCAAAGCTCCGCAAGCCTTTGGTCGCGCGAGGCACACGCTCAGCTTTCCCAGACCCAGCCAATCCGGCTAAGATTCGTGAAAGGGCATGGCTTCAGCCATGCCACCGACCGCGAATTCGATCCAGGCCCCGCAGGGAACTAATACTGCAGAAGGTGGCAGTTTGAAAATCTAAGCCCTTATTCCTCTTTGCACCGATGCTGATCAAACTGAACCTTGAGGGACTCTTGCGCATCCGCAACCCTCTTGATGGCGGTCACGGGAACCTTGAACTCAAGATTGCAAACAGTGCAGACTCCGACAGCCGGCACGGTTCCGAGCCACTTGAGCACCCGAAGTCTCCTCTTTTCCATTCCCAGAGTTTCTCACAGCAATCGAACCTCGCGGCATAAGCCCAATGGGAAGGGCATGGCTTCCGCCATGTCGTTAAGCCGAAAATCCGATTCAGGCCCCGCAGAGCCTACCCTGAGCGAGGCGGGACGAAAAGGAGAAACGGGCTCGTCAGAACGTCATACTTGAGCTTGGATTCTTTGTCGGCACGTTCACGTAATCGCGGATCATTTGTTTCGACGCGCTTCAGCTTCTGCGAGCCAGCCGCGACGCAACTTCTCTGCCGGGATGCTTGACAGGTATGGCTTGATATCCAGAATCGGGGTCCCATCAAGCATGTCTACGCCGCGAACGCGCAGCCGTGTGCCCTCTCGACTAAGAAGCTCGACAATGGTCAGGCCGACAGGGTTGGGACGTCTCGGGGATCGCGTCGCGAACACGCCGTGCGCTCGATTATCGGTCGGTGGCGTGCCCAGCAATTCGAATCCTTGCGAGTGATCGAATACCCAGATAACGATGAGGTGAGAGAAACCCTCGATATCAGTCAGCCCGGGCCCGAACTCCGGCAACACTTCGAGAACACCTTCCGCGTCGTGTTTCGCGCCCAATCCTTTGGGAATCTCGCGAGTGTCCTTGTACGAGCTTCTGACATGCCCAACGGGCTGCGGTGTGAACAAAGTCACTTGCCCTCCTCGTTCTGCAGCTTTTCGGCGGCCTCCAACTGGCACACACCACAGTGTAGCCTGCCCGCACAATCGTAAAACACCGCGCTCGACGGTTTCAGATGGAGGTTGCGGTTGCTGAAGTCCGCCCCATGCTGGAATTGCGACGGAGGGGTTCCCATTGCAGGTAGGTCAGCGATCTCCATACCCATTCGAGCGGCCCAAACAAGAAGCAGCGCAACCAGATCGGAGAAATTAACAACTGAACCGCCCAAATCACGAGGACGATGGCGAACTGCCCTACTCGCGATACCTTGCCAATCAAGCCAAAGCCGTGGCCGTAGAAAAGAGTCGTGCACACTACCGTATGCATGATGTAGTTCGTAAACGCCATCCGGCCGACTGCAGCCAGCCGTCGAGTTAACGGAACCAAGGCTGCCGCCTTCGACGCGAGCATGATTGTGCCGACCCAGCCCAGGCTGACCAACAAACTCGCCCAATAATTAAATTGCATGCCGTAGAAGAAGGAATAGCGGAAGTCCCAGCCGGCCGCGAAGTCACGGTAAGTTCCGTAGAGCGTCAGAGGAACGCCGATTAGCAACCCGACGGCGATCATGGTCCAGTAGAGCGATGATGGTTTCTTGGCACTGAAAACTCCCAGCTTGAAAAGTGCCATGCCAACCAGCATTAAACCGGTCGCTCGCCAGAATGTGAATCCCACAAAGAAATTGGTTTCCATTTGCAGGGAGTCGGGCACGCGGAAACTCATTTGCGCCTTCCAACTTCCCCGATAGGCCGCGATCTCTTTCGTAGCCATCGCGGGCGTGGGCATCCACAACTGTTCGCAAGCTGCTTGTACTTCTGCAGGAGACCAATGCTGCGACCACAGACCGTACGCTGTCATTGAAGCGGACGCGACGGCGATGGCCAGGACGCCCATCGCCAGGAGCGTGCGTGGCCGAAATCTGCGGCAAGGGTAGACCAACAGCCCGCACATTCCGTAGGCGACCAAAATATCTCCGCTCCACAGCAGGTAGGCATGCGCCAGGCCAAACAGAATCAGCCAGCCCATGCGCCGGTAGTGCAGAGCTGCAGAGGGCTTGCCTGCGGCCTCGATGTGGCTGGTCATGAGCAGAATTCCGGCTCCGAACAGCATGGAGAAAATCGTCATGAACTTCTCGTCCGCGAAGACATGGCTCAGCAACCAGACCCAGAAATTTCCTCGATGCAGGTCGCCATAAGCAGTGGGATTCCAGTAGGCGGCGCTGATCATCGAGAAATACTGGATGTTCATGGGGAGAATGCCCAGCAACGCGAAACCGCGCAGCACGTCGATGCTGACAATGCGCTCTTTTTCGGCTACGGGCTGGGGGCTTTCAGCGACGAATTCTCCGGCAAGCGTCGAATCCTTCAATATGATCGTTTCGCTCATTGTTCCGCCTGTTTGGAGATCTTGGTATCACCGCTTGCATCTGCACTCGGAGAGTGGATCTGTTGGAAGACATCCGTGGAGGCCTTGAGATAGTCGCTGAATTCGTCCACTTGGCGGATACGAAATCCTGCGACGAGTTGCCGCCCTTGCGCAACAAATTCTTGATGGCTGGGCAGCCAAATCTCGTCATGGACTTTTTGCTGCTCGATGAAACCCTCAAAGCCCTTGACGCTGCCGAGGAAACCCAGACCCAGGCTCAGCGAGGATACGCTGGTGAATTCCATGCGAGCGATTTCCGCGTCATCCTGGCTGATCCACATCGTCCCCTTCATGTCGCCGGCGACTTTGCCCGCGAGGTCTCCCTGGCGTCGCGGAGGTGATTTCGCTTCGAAGGCGTAGACGATCATGCGCTTTCCATGGATGTCGTCCCAGCGCAAAGGCGTGAATCGAGACTTCAGAATGATGTCGGAAAACAGAATATCGTTCTTGGGATGAACTTCATCGGGTTTCTGTGCTTTCTGTTCGTACTGGCGTATTTTATGTTCGATCTCTTTTTCTTGTTTTTGCAGATCGCTCTGCGACACCGGCTTTCCATCGTGGCTGACGTGGAGGATGAAGAATTCGTAAGCAGTTGGCGTGATGTAGTACGTATCCGTGTGTTGGCTTCGGACTTGTCCTTTTTTGTCCAGCGCATAGGTCGTGATCCGGTCCGTGTAGGTGTATTGGCTGAGCAGGGATTCGAGATCCTTTTGATGCTGGGCGACGCGGGTGATGAACGGATCGGTATCAGGGAAGGAATTCTGCATTTGCTGAGCTGGCTGGCTCTGAGTATAGGCTTCCGAGCAGAGCAGCACTGCAAAAAGCATGGTCAAGGTGCTGGCCGCTCGGACTGAGATTCGCGCGTGGCATCTGCTTTTGATAACTGCTGTGAGCACTTTCGTTTCTCCTCTCCATCGCTTGATTGATCTCATCATTGGTGGAGATTAACCCAGGCCAGCGTGACCGGTTGCAGTGCGTCTGCGGACCGCTTGAGCGATGCGATAGGTCGCGGGTTTTGCGCGACAAGATGAAGAGAGACGGCGGTGCTCTTGGGCTAGAATACTGATCATGCTCAAGCGCGACGAACTCGGATTCCCATCGTTCTGGCAGCTCCAGATGATGGGATGGACGTGCCTATATGTGCTGGTGCTTGTAGGATCGATACCTGATTTTTTACATCGCTCCGGAGCCTTCCGCGACGAGACCCTGGTTGTGGTTTTCATGTTCCTAGGCAGTTGCGTACTGCGTCCTATTTGCGGAGCGTTGTGGCGACGCGCGCTTCCGTGGCTGGCGTTCGAGATCCGAGTGTTTGCCTGGTCGCTGTTAGTGGGAACGCTGGGTGCGTTCGCCGCCGAGCTCTCGGTGTTAGGCTTCCGCAAGATGGATTGGGCTGACTTGGCAGGGAACTTGGTGCAGTTCGCCGTGGTTCTTTTCCTCTGGTGCAGCCTGTATTTCAGCATCAAGGCATGGCAGCAATCGGCGCGGGAAAGGGAACGCCTGCTTCGGGCCGAGGCCGAGGCGCGCGAGGCCCGGCTCAGCGCTTTGCGCTACCAGTTGAATCCGCATTTTCTCTTCAATTCTCTCAACGCCGTCTCGACCCTTGTTTTGGATGGCGACGTTCCCGCCGCGACCCGCATGCTGGCGCAGATCGGGGAACTTCTGAGAACTAGCCTGGATAATGACACGGTTCTGGAAGTGCCGCTCTCCCAGGAGATTGGCTTCACCGAGCAGTATCTCGCCATCGAGCAGATCAGACTCGGAGAGCGCTTGAGAGTTGACCTGGTGATTTCTCCAGAAACGCTTGACGCTCTGGTTCCGAGTATGTTGCTGCAGCCTTTGGTAGAAAATGCCGTCCGACATGGCATTGCTCCCGTCGTCAAAGGAGGCACCATTGCAATCCGAAGCGGGTTTCACGATGGTCAGTTGCAAATCATCGTCAAGAATTCGGGTGCACTTGCTGCGAGGGAAGCTGTTGCGAGAGAAGACAAGCCCATGAACGGCATTGGCTTGTCCAACACGATCGAGCGCCTAAAGACGCTTTATGGCACTGACCAGAAGTTTACGCTGGCATGGCCTCGAGCCGGTGGCTGCGATGTGACTGTGGAACTACCCTTCCGAAAAAGTAACCAAGGGCAAGAGGTTCTCTTGTGCGCGCGTTGATTGTGGATGATGAACCGTTGGCTCGCCGCGGGGTTGCACTGAGGCTGGAAAAATGCAGCGACGTCGAAATCGTGGGCGAATGCGGGGATGGTTCGTCGGCAGTAAAGAAGATATTCGAGCTTTCGCCCGACATCGTTTTCCTTGATGTGCAAATGCCGGGCATGGACGGATTCGAGGTTCTCCGCACCTTACCCAAAGAGAATCTGCCTGCCGTCATCTTTCTCACAGCGTATGAACACCACGCCTTGCGCGCATTCGAAGTTCACGCGCTGGACTATCTGCTCAAGCCAGTAGACGACGAGCGCTTCGCTGCCGCGGTAAATCGCGCACGCAAGCTTGTGGATTCGACTTCGAGGACCGCAATCACTGAACGTATTTTGCAAATGCTCGACCGCAACTCTGATAAGTATGTTTCACGCTTCACCGTGCGGACCGGTTCACGGATTCAGATCGTGCTGGCGGAGGATGTCGAATGGATCAGCGCTGCCGGAGATTATGCGGAGCTACATACTCGCAACCGCTCTCACTTGTTGCGAGAAACCATGAGTTCGTTGGAACAAAAGCTTGACCCCACAAAGTTTCTTCGCATCCATCGTTCGCGAATCGTGCGCACAGCCTGCATTCTGGAGCTTCGATCCATCGAAAACCGCGAGTTCACCGTGAAGCTTGCAGACGGTTCCGAACACCGCTCCAGCCGCACCTACGCCGACCACCTCGAGAAATGGCTGTCTTCCGGGAAGGCTGATCGAGACGACTTCAAGTGATTTGATTTAGAGCCGCAGACGGAGCTTCCCATTGAGTATTGCCAGTTCCGGGAATGTGGTTCGCGAGGGCTGGATAAATCTCGTTTATGTGCTCCATAAATTTAAATTGCAGAGATATTTCCGATGCTTGTGATAAGAACTATGCATTGGACGGTAGCCGGAGTGGTCTTTTACTGTCGTGCTTTGTGGCTACGGATTCAACGAGTTTTTACTCGGAGATATGCAATTCGGGCAGGACGTGAGCGGTGCTTGTGAAATGCAATTCCCCCAATCAACCTCTTGAGGAGCGATCTGATGCGCGCTTTCCCGCAGAACCGGAAGAAATTGTCTCTACCCGAGAGATTCTCCCGTTTAGCCGCCCGATTGCGAGATCCGGAATGGCAGCGCTACGGAAAGCTGTTGTTTCTCGGGAAGGCCGTTGGCGTTGCTGTGGTCCTGCTGTTCATCACCGTCGTTTCAGGCCTGCTCTTCGGACGCGTCTATGCGGCCGATGTTAAAGTAAAAGCCGCAGACATCGTCAATCCGATTAACACTGTTTGGACGCTGATCGCGGCATTCCTCGTGTTCGGAATGCAGGTCGGATTCACCATGCTGGAGGCCGGCTTTTGCCGCTCCCGCGAGACGGTAAACGTCCTGATGGAATGCATCGTCGACACCTGCCTGTGCGGCTTGCTCTTCTGGGCCTTTGGCTTCTCGTTCATGTTCGGCCACGGCAACGGCTTCATCGGATACCAGTGGTTTTTCTTGAAAGACGTTCCCGCAACCTACGAAGGTACCGGCGTCGCCTTTCTGGCGTTTTGGCTTTTTCAGTTTGCCTTCGCCGACACTTGCTCGACGATTACTTCGGGGGCAATGATCGGACGCACCGGATTCGTCGGCGACCTGTTGTATAGCGTCGCCGTTTCAGGTTTTATCTATCCGATTATCGGTCACTGGGCCTGGGGCCCCGATGGCTTTCTGGCGCTGATGGGCAGCGACGGTCATTTCTTTCCTTCACTAGGCACGGGCTTTCACGATTTCGCTGGATCCACGGTTGTGCACACAATTGGAGGCGTCATCGCGCTGGCTGGCTCCATCGTTCTTGGACCACGTCTGGGACGCAAATTCAAACGCGACGGCGGCGGTCCGATGCTGCCACATGATTTAACGATCGCTGCCACCGGCGGGCTGCTACTGTGGTTCGGCTGGTACGGCTTCAATCCTGGAAGCACACTTTCCGCGATGGATTTCGAAGGCATCGGCCGGGTAGCAACGAACACCACACTGGCTGCGTGCGCGGCTGGGCTGACCGCGATGCTTTACGCTTACATCCCGAATAAAAAGTGGGATGTGAGTTTCACCATTAACGGATTCCTTGCAGGGTTGGTAGCCATCACTTGTCCGTGCTACTGGGTGAGTCCGACTGGAGCGATTCTTCTCGGTGGCGTAGCTGGCGTTGTAGTGGTCGCGGGCGTCGAGTTGCTGGAGTGGCTGCGCATTGATGATCCCATTGGCGCGGTTCCCGTGCACGGGATGTGCGGCATTTGGGGAACGCTCTCGCTCGGCCTGTTTGCATGCGGTAAATACGGATCGACCGGCCCAGTCGCGCCCGACAATTCAGCGGCGCTGAAGGGACTGCTTTACGGCGGAGGCACGCAGGTGCTGACGGCGCAGGCGCTTGGGAGTCTGATTATCACGACGACCGCTTTCGCGGTTGCCTACGCCGTCATGTACCTGGTCAATGCAACCGGCACGCTGCGGGTGTCGCGCGAGGGAGAGCTTTACGGCTTAGACTTGCATGAACACGGGATTTCGGCGTATCCGGAATATGTCATTTCCTCCGCTGGGACGCCGATTGGTGTGTCGGACGAACCCGTCAGCCGGTCAACGAGTGCGATGAAATTCGAGTCCGCCGTGCTGCAACAGAACGAGAATTAACAATTCAGCTTGGGAGATTTTGGCGTAGGATTGTTACGAATCGCGATGACCAAAGTCGAAGCAATCATCCAAGTCTCTAAGCTGGAAAGCGTGAAGAATTCGCTGCACGAGATTGGCATCGAAGGCATGACCGTACTTGAAGCCCGCGGCCATGGAAGGCAAAAGGGACACACTGAGTTCTATCGCGGACGGGAATACACCGTCGATCTTATCCCCAAGATCAAGCTGGAGCTGGTCGTCGCCGACACCATGGTCGAAAAAGTTGTGCAGGCAATTTCTGCAGCCGCTCGCACCGGCAAGATCGGTGACGGGAAGATTTTTCTTTCGCGCATCGATGAAATCATTCGCATCCGCAACGATGAGCGCGGAGAGGATGCTCTGTGAAGCGGCGAGCGCGAGGAGCATAGATCGACTCAACATCCCCCTAGCCACAAGAACGCTGCTCAGTGCGTGAGGTTCGGCCCGGATCAAACGGTATGACCACGGCAGGCTCATCAAGCAGCGAACTACGGGATCTTTACACGGTAGAATCGACGCGGATCCGTGGGGACTTTGCCACTACGGGCAATGGCTGGGCCGCCATCTCACAGCGGACGGCGCTGGTAGAAAAGCTTGCTCTTCATCTCTGGAAAGAAATCATCTGCCCAGAGGAACAAGGTCCCAAGAAGTTCGCCCTTGTGGCCTCGGGCGGCTTTGGACGCAATTGGCTATTTCCGCATTCTGATATCGATCTCCTTTTTCTTCACGCCGACCACGAAATCGAAGAGGCCTTCAAGGATCGGGTTCGAGGGTTTTCACAGGGCTTGTGGGACCTGCGCCTGAAGCTAAGCCCTGCCACGCGCGTTCTGCAGGAATGCGACCGCTTCGACCCCGCCAATGTCGAGTTCGCAATCTCGCTGCTCGACTGCCGCTATCTTGCTGGGGATCCCGATCTGTTCGCACAATTGCACGACAACGTTATCCCAAAGTTAATGATCACGGAAACGCAGCCTCTGGTGCAGCGACTGGCCGACGTAACGCGTACACGCTATGAAAAATTTGGCAACACAATCTTCCACCTTGAACCGGACGTCAAGGACACTCCCGGCGGCCTACGGGATTGCAACGTGGCACTCTGGCTCAGCCTGCTCTCATCGATGGAGAAGTTGCACAACTGGCCCGATCCCAAGTCGCTCCTGTCATCTTCAGCACGTAAGCAGTTCGAGTCCGCACTCGATTTTCTAGTGTCGGTCCGGTGCTTCCTGCACCTGCGTTATGGACGCGATGACAATATGCTGGCCTGGGAAGCGCAGGAAGAAGCGGCCAAGCGCGGAATCGGAGTGTATGACGGTCACGAAGTTGCTCCGGCCGACTGGATGCGCATTTATTTCGGCCATGCCCGTTCGGTTCATCGCACCGCCACGCAGTTACTCGAAGAAATTCCTGCGGCGTGGTCTTCGCTGTCGCGGCACTTTCACAACTTGCGGGCGCGAGTCTCCGATGCCGACTTCTCGGTGGTCGATGGCTTGGTTTTCCTGCGCCAGTCGTCGGCCCTGCAGGATCCGGAAGTGTTGCTCCGTCTGTTCCATTTCATGGCCCATCATGACGTGCGGTTGAGCACGACTACGGAATACAAGATTGAGCAAGTGTTGCCGTCGCTCGCAGCGACGCCGCCCAGGGGAGCGGAGCTTTGGCTTTATTTGGGAGAAATTCTCACTCAGCCGCACGCCGCCCACGCTCTGCGGGCGATGCATTCCCTGCGCTTGCTGACTCTACTCTTGCCGGAATTGAAGGCGATCGACGCTTTGGTGGTGCGCGATTTCTATCATCGTTTCACCGTCGACGAACATTCTTTTCTGGCAATTGAAAACCTGCACCGGTTGCGGCAGTCTCATTCGGAGTGGGAAAAGCAGTACGCCGGAATCCGGGACGAACTGGAACGGCCGGAATTGCTCTACTTGTCTCTTTTGTTGCACGACACCGGCAAAGGTGCACCTTCCGACAATCACGTTCAAGGCAGCCTGGCTGTCGCGGAACAATGTCTGGCGCGGCTTGATTTGGAATCGTCGGAGCGCGAGACCGTGCTCTTTCTGATTGGCAATCACCTGGAAATGTCGGCCGCACTCCGCCGCGATATTTTCGATCCGGCGACCGTCGCTGCCTTTGCCGAGAAAGTAGAAACTCCAGAGCGCCTGAAGATGCTTTGCCTCTTCACCTACGCCGACATCAAGGCGGTTAATCCCGACGCGCTGACGCCATGGAAAGCGGAGAACGTTTGGCAGCTTTATATTGCGACCGCGAATCAACTCAATCGCAACGTGGACCAGCGGCTTCACCCGGGCGCCGATCTCGATGACGAGAAAGTCTCCCGCCTGCACGTTCTGGCTCCTGACGCAGGCAAGAGAGTGAAGGCTTTCTTGGAGGGGTTGCCGCAGCGATACTTGAGAACTTATGCGGCGAACGAAGTGTTGCATCATGTGGAAATGTCAGAAAGCCTGGGGAAGCATCCCATCCAGCTTGATCTAAAGCGGGGCCGCCACTGGTTCGAAATGACGCTGGTTACGACCGACCGTCCATTCCTTTTCGGCAAGGTTGCCGGCGCCCTGGCGGCATGGGGCATGAATATTGTGAAGGCTACGGCGTTCTCGAACCAGGCCGGAAGGGTCGTCGACACATTTTATTTTACGGACCGTTTCCGCACCCTGGAGCTGAACCTTTCGGAATGGGAGCGCTTCAAGCGCGGCGTCAGCGACGTCTTGACGGGAGAGGCGGACCTCGACCGCATGCTGAAGAGCCGGATGCAGGCAGAGGAGAGGAAAAACGCGCCCAAGGTAAAGATAAAGACTTCGATTGAGTTTGACGAGAAGTGCTCTTCAAACAGTACGCTCGTACAGGTGGTGACCCAGGACCGGCCGGGTCTTCTGTACACGGTTGCCTCGTGTTTCTCCCATCACAAGTGCAACATCGAAATTGCTCTGATTGACACCGAGGGGCAAATGGCAATCGATGTTTTCTATCTCACCGCTCACCGCAAGAAATTGACCGGCGACCACCTGAGGGAAATGGAGGCCGCTCTGGGCGAAGCGTTGCGGAGCGGGCATTCGCAAGGACCGCCCTCCACGTTGAGGCCAGTGAGTCGGTAAAAGGACAGCCATTCCGGCGAGTGATGCGAGAGCATCTTGCCTCCCCGAAAAATCCATTGCCACCATCGAAATTCTTGATTGTACTTACCTGCCTTCGAGAGGGTACACAATGTAAGATGACTCGCAGTTTCGCTTCCGTCGATCACGATGCCTGCGGCGTCGGCTTCGTGGCGCAACTTGGCAGCCCAGGTTCGCGCGAGGTGGTGGAGCGAGCGCTAGAGGCGCTGCGCCGGCTCGGCCACCGCGGCGGCCTGGATGCGGACGGCCGGAGCGGCGACGGCGCCGGTCTGCTCACGCCCATTCCCGACAAATTTATTCGACGGTGCGCTCGCGAAGCCGGAATCGAATTGCCCTCCCTGTACGCACTAGGGATGGTTTTTTTGCCTCGCGAGCAAGAAGACGCCGCGCGCGAGTTAATCTCCAAGATGGCACGCGGTCGTGGGCTCCGATTATTGGGATGGCGTGTCGTGCCAACCGATCCTTCGATTGTTGGCCCACGTGCGCTGGAAACGCTTCCCGTCATCCAGCAATGCTTTTTCGCTCCGGTGGACGAATCCGTCGATCTGGAATCAGACCTCTTTGGACTGCGCAAAGAAGTGGAATCCCAGGCGCTGGACGGAACATATTTCTGTTCTCTCTCTTCGCGAACCGTCGTCTACAAAGGATTATTGACCCCAGAGCAATTGCCGGCGTTCTATTCCGATCTGGCAGATCCGGATTTCGCCAGTCCTTTTGCGATTTTTCACCAGCGTTATTCGACCAACACGAATCCCAGTTGGTCGTTGGCGCAACCCTTCCGCTTCGTCGCCCACAATGGCGAGATCAATACGATCAGCGCGAACCGCCGATGGCTTCGAGCGAAAGAAGCGACTCTGCGCCAGGCACTCGGCCTGCCGGCGACCGTGAGATTGCTTGAGCCGAAGGTGAGCGACTCCGCCAGCTTTGACAATGGGCTGGAAGTCTTTCTGCGCAAGGGCTACACTCCGACGGCCGCAATGTGGTGCATGGTTCCACCCGCGCGCGAACCTGAATGCGGCCTGAATTCGGACTTTGAGTTTTTTCTGCAAGCCCACGCCCGCGAGCAAGAACCTTGGGATGGCCCGGCTGCGCTGATCTTTACTGATGGCTTGACAGTGGGCGCCAAGCTCGACCGCAACGGCTTGCGTCCGCTGCGTTATACGCTCACCTCGGATGGCCTGCTCGTCGCTGGTTCAGAGGTGGGGATTGCCGACTTGCACGACAAGCAGGTGATCGAACGGCAGCGATTAGGTCCGGGGGAAATGCTGGTGGCCGATCCCGCGAAAGGCAGATTTCTTCGTCCTGGCAGTGTTTCTGAACTCGGAGAATGGCGGCTGTTTGTTTCCGAAACTACAGCGGTGCGAATCAATCCATCCGACGAAGTTTCTATCGCATCAACAACCGAGCCGACGAAGGTCTTAGCGGCGCTCGGCTGGAGCGAAGATCAATTTCGATTATTGTTTCATCCGCTCATTCAAAATGGCCAAGAAGCTGTGTGGAGCATGGGGGACGACGCACCCTCGGCGTTTCTGTCGAGCATGCGGCGCCCGCTGTGGGAGCATTGCAAGCAGCGCTTCGCGCAGGTGACGAATCCGCCAATCGATCCCTTACGGGAAGCGCACGTGATGTCGCTGGATGTTCACCTGGGCGATACTCTGCTGCTTTCCTCTCCGCTCCTGGACTCCGGCCAACTGCAATTGACACGGGAGAAGCTGCAGCCGGTTAAAGACATCGACTTCACTTTTCCGATCGCCGATGGAATTGAAGGCGCAAAGCGAGTTTTACAGGGTCTCGAACAGGCGATCACAGAAAATGCTCGCCCCCGCATGGCCCTGCTAAGCGATCGTGGCGTCAACGCGAACAAGGCAGCATTGCCCGCACTGCTCGCTTTAGCAGCGAGTTGGAATGCGATGGTGAAGGCAGGCGACTGGAATGTGCCTTTGATCGTCGAAACGGGGCAGGTTGTCGATACACACCATATTGCTTTGCTGATCGCGGCAGGCGCCAGCGCAGTGCTTCCCTATGCTGCCTTGGAGCAGGCGGCGAAGCTACGTCCGGACGGCGTAGCTGCATTTCGACTTGCAGTGGAAAAGGGTCTGCGCAAGGTAATGGCGCGCGTGGGCATTTCCACGATTGCAAGCTACCGCAACAGCCAGCTCTTTGAAACTATTGGTCTCGACGAACAGCTTCGGGCGAACTTCTTTGAAGATGCGGGTGGTGCTCTCGGCGGCAAGGGGCTCGACGAACTCCTCGAAGATTGCATTGAGCGTCACGCCGTGGCGTTTAGAACCGAAAATTCCCAACTGCGCGACCTCGGGCTATACCGCTTCCGACGCGAAGGCGAACGGCACGCTACTTCGCCGGATCTGGTGCGGCGAATGCATCACTTCATCAAATCGCCTACCCAGGAGAATTACCAGGCGTTCGCCGAGGTTGCCGGAAAAAGAGAGCCGGTCGCCATTCGCGATCTCTTGGAGATCGCACCCGGCGTCCCGGTGCCACTGCACCGCGTTGAATCGGACGCTTCCATACTCAGCCGTTTTAGCACTCAGGCTATGTCGCTGGGGGCGATCTCTCCTGAAACCCATCGCACGCTGGCGATCGCCATGAACCGGCTGGGCGCGCGCAGCAATACCGGCGAGGGTGGCGAAGATCCGGCAGTGTACGATGAGCAGCCCGAGGCCAACAACCGGGTTAAGCAAGTCGCCTCTGCGCGATTTGGCGTAACCACCGAATACCTCGTCCACGCCGACGAGTTGGAGATCAAAATCGCGCAAGGGGCAAAGCCCGGCGAAGGTGGCCAACTCCCCGCAGGCAAGGTGACAGCATACATCGCGCGGCTGAGGCATTCGGTGCCGAACACGATGCTGATCTCCCCGCCGCCGCATCACGACATCTACAGCATCGAAGATCTGGAGCAACTGATCTACGATCTGCGGGCAGTGAATCCACGTGCACGCATTGGAGTCAAACTGGTCTCTAGCACCGGGGTAGGCATCGTCGCCACGGGCGTCGCCAAGGCAGGCGCGGACGTCATCACCATCAGCGGCTACGACGGCGGCACCGGCGCGTCGCCTCTGACTTCTATTAAGAACACGGGCATGCCCTGGGAAATTGGACTGCGTGATGCGCATGGCGCCTTGGTGGGCGCCGGTTTACGTCGCCGGGTTCGCTTGCGCGTGGATGGCGGATTCAAATTTGGACGGGATGTCATCGTGGGTGCGCTGCTGGGAGCTGACGAATTTGGTTTCGGTACGGCAGCTTTGCTCGCTCTGGGCTGTGTTATGGCTCGCCAATGCCACCTGAACACGTGTCCGGTAGGAATTGCGACTCAAGACGAAAAGCTGCGGATGCGCTTTACGGGAAAACCCGAAATGGTGGAAGATTACTTCCGCGCAGTGGCTGGGGAGGTTCGGGAACTGCTCGCCGCTATGGGAGCCGGTTCGATCGATGCGATCGTGGGCGCCGTCGATCGACTTCGGCCCCGTAATCCGCAGGCTGCTCGCTCCTTGGCGGAACTGCTTGAGCCGATCGTCACGCCGCCGCAAACGGCGTGCCTGCGCGAACCCGCTGGCGCTCTTCACCTCGCCCTGAGCCGGAGGCTGGCGGAGCGGAACACCAATCGTTCGCAACGTTTGCGTATTACGAACGCTGACCGCGCCGTGGGAACCCGTCTCTCGGGCGAGACCTTGCGCCAAGGCACCGAAATCATCACGCCAGTTGAGTACGATTTCGCGGGTACGGCCGGCCAAAGTTTCGGTGCGTTCTTGATCCCTGGAATTACCCTGCGCCTGTTCGGCGATGCCAACGACTATGTAGGCAAAGGTCTATCGGGGGGCAATATTGCCATCACAGCGGGCGAAGAAGCTTCTCTGCGCGGAGATGTGTTAGCCGGTAACACCGTGCTATACGGTGCGACGAGCGGAGAATTGTATATTTCGGGCCGAGCCGGAGAACGGTTTGCCGTACGCAATAGCGGTGCGCTGGCTGTAGTCGAAGGCGTGGGCCAACACGCGTGCGAATACATGACTGCGGGCGTGACGGTCATTCTCGGGCCCGCCGGAATTAACCTCGGAGCCGGACTGACCGGCGGCCTCGCCTACCTGCTCCGCGACTCCGCTGGGCAACATGTACACAACGAGCAGTCTGTCAGGATGGTCCCTATTGAACTCAAAGAAGAGCTGTGGCTACGTCGTGTCCTCCGCAAACACGAACGGCTCACGGGAAGTCCGCGTGCTGCGCAGTTGTTGCGGAGCGAACGGCCGCTCCCGTTCAGTCGCATCGAGCCTCTTTCCCCGTCCTGTTCGATTGCCGAGACTTGGGAAGCGATCCTGAATCGCTTCGGGAGACGCAAGACTCCCGTTTTCGATGTCTCACGGCTCGTCCCGCTTGACGGCTTGCCGTCGTATCGTAAACAGCGAGCGCTCCAGGGGAATCAATGACGTTTTCTTCATAGGCTACCCTTCCGCCCGGCTATAATCGCACACTAATTATGGACTTTGACCAACTAGTCACATTTCTACAAGTCGCCAAGCTGGGCAGTTTCTCGCGCGCAGGAGAAAAGGTCTTTCGCTCGCAATCGGCGGTGAGCAGTCAGATCCGGCTGCTCGAACAGGAATACGGAGACAAGCTTCTCGACCGCTCTGGAAAGTCTGTGCGACTCACGCCGGCAGGAAGAGTATTGTTTGCATATTCTGAGCGGCTTTTGAGGATGCGCGATGAGTCCCTCCTGGCCGTAGCCGACCAAGGCGCAACGCCTCGCGGAACTCTCTTGATCGGCGCTAACGAAGCTACATGTCTTTACGTCTTGCCCGAGGTGTTCGCCGAGTATTGCCGGCTCTATCCAGGGGTTCAAATCAGCATCTACCGCAACTTCAGCTACAAGATTATAGAGAAGCTGGAGAACGGATCGATTGACGTCGGCATCGTTACCTTGCCCGTCAAATCGCCGAGCCTGAAGGTGCACTCCATTTTTCGGGATCAGCTTATGCTGATGGTTAGTCCGCAGAATCCTCTGGCCAAGCATAAGCATGTCTCCGTCGCGGACATCGTCACCCAGCCGCTGCTGTTGCCAAGAACTGGTTACAGTCGCAGGGTTATGGATAAGCTATTCCGGCCTTACCGCGCTCAGCTGCAAGTCAGAATGGAATTACCCAGCATCGGGATGATCAAGAGCTTTGTCGCCGCCGGGCTTGGCGTCTCGCTGATCAGTTCAAGCTTCGCTCGCGACCAGGTGCTGGCGGAACGAGTGAAGCTGATTCCTCTTCAAGGCGTGGAGTTGTGGCGGGAACTGGGGCTAGCGTACCGTCGAGATCGAACCCACACGCGGCCCACAACTACGTTCATCGCTACTGTCAGACAGCTTTCCTCAGGCGCAAAATAATCGTTGCGATCCGCGAATCGGCCCAGGAAAAGGGCACAAGCGCTTGTGCCCTTTTCTGAGACGTCGAACTGAACGTACCCGAGGCAGCTTCCTCACTGCCGGATGAAGGTCATTCCGTGCGGACTGACCATATTTGTCACAATCGGAGTGAGCACTCCGGTGTGCGTATCGAGCCGGCCCACAAACGTCGGCCCTGCGGAGTAGGCTTCGCTCGGTCCAAAAAATGGCGCGGTGATGGAATAAACCGTCTCGCCATCACGATCCGAAACCAGAATCACGCCCTGTGATGAACTTGCCAAAACCGTATCGTCGATTTGCGCGGAGGTTCCCCCCGAGGTCAGTGCCAGGTGAAACACGCCCTGATCCGCGAATCCTGGGTGGTGAACGAAGATCAGTTCGGCATCGGCCTGACTATCAAGGACCAAGTCGCCCTCCGGATCATTGATCATGGAATCCGGATCCTGAAGATTGAGTTGAATCGGCTGCCCACTTGTAATGTCGATGGCATTGGCGTCACCGAGCAGCACTGGAGTTACGTCAACTCTGTTGCCATTCAGAGTGGCTTTCACGATAGCTTGTTGGGTATTGGGATTGTTCGAGGGATTAGACGCGCTGATATAAACGTCGTCTCCGATAAACGACATATCGTCATAACCGCCACCGTGGGCGGGTTTCGCGAAGGTATATTTTTTCGATTTCCACGTGCTCGGATCAAAGATAACCAGGTTCGGATTAGCGTCTTCGTTTTGCAGGGCCCACAGAAGATTGGTTTTCGGATCGACCTTCAGTCCGTCGTTGTGGCCCTTGACCCTGACTTTATGAAGCACGGTTCCGTCCATGGCATATTCGACAATCGTACTGAAACCAAAGGTGCCATCGGGCTTGGCATTGTTTCCGTAGCCAATGAACACGCGGTTGTTCCAAACGGTGATCGAGTCAGGCTGGTAATAAACTTTTGGGACGCTGGTTGCAAATACCGAGACGTTGTACGGGGGTACAGCCGTGGCCTGCGCAGCCGCCGTTGCTGTAGCTGCCATCGCCAAGCAGAGAATTGCGCAGATCCCAAAGACTTGGGAGCATAAGTTGCCTCTTTGTATCACAAATACGGATCTCATGGGGGTCTCCTCGCGAAGAATTATGCAAAGCGGACGCGAAGGAAGTGTAGGTCTTTCGTGAGCGGGCTTGGTTAACGACAGGTTAATAATTGGCTACCGTTTCGCTCTTGCTGGAACGCGTGGCATTACAGCCCATCGTGAGCTACATGCCTAATACTTCACGATTGCAGCAAACGATTTCGGATCGAGGCTGGCGCCGCCGACCAGGGCGCCGTCGATTTCTTCTTCGGCCATAAGCGCCTTGGCATTCTCAGGTTTCACCGAGCCACCGTAGAGGATGCGAAGGTTGTCCGCGAACTCCTGCCCGAAAGCTTTCGCTGCTTCTCCGCGGATCAAACTGTGGGATTCTGCGGCGAGCTGCGGCGTGGCTGTTTTGCCGGTTCCAATGGCCCAGACTGGCTCGTACGCGACGACAAGTTTGCCAGCTTTCTTGGCGGAGATGGCATGGAAGGCACGAAGGCATTGGCGGCGGAGCACATCTTCGGTCAGCCCAGCTTCGCGTTCTTCCAGAACCTCGCCGACGCAAACGATTGGGGTAAGTCCAGCTTCAAGAGAGGCTTTGAGCTTGAAATTCACCATGTCATCAGTCTCACCGAAATACTGGCGGCGTTCGGAATGGCCAATGATTGCGTGGGTACAGCCGACCGCGAGCAACATGCTGGGGCAGACTTCGCCGGTATAAGCGCCTTGCTTTTCCCAGTACAGATTCTGGGCGCCGATTGCCACATTCGATCCCTTGACAGCATCCACTGCAGCACAGAGATCAATGTACGGCGGACAGACGACGATTTCATCGCGATCGTGGTTTGCTACCAAGGGAAGAAAGTCACGAAAGAAGGCGAGAGCTTCATCAGGCGTTTTGTACATCTTCCAATTGGCAGCGATGAGTTTCTTTCTCATGGGGATCCCTTTTCGATTCGGTATGAAAAAACGGAGTTCAGATTCTGTAATTGTTCGGCAGCGCGCGAGTACGTTCGCAAAGTCGCAATGTCAAAGAGAACGAATCGAACCCGACTCACATGGTTCGTGGAGGCCAAAGCTTCAACTGTGGAAGAAATCGCGATAGCTGCGGCTTCAGAAGAGGGGTATCCGAAAGCCCCAGTCGAGATTGCAGGAAAAGACAGAGAGTTGACAGCGTGCTGATCGGCTAGGCGGATTGATTCGCGGTGGCAACTCGCAAGCTTTTCGGCTTCTCCGCTTTTTCCGTCGCGATAGACCGGACCTACGGTGTGGATCACGTGTTTCGCAGTTAGGCGTCCGCCTGTGGTGATCACCGCCTGCCCCGCAGGCAGGCTTCCAATCTGACCCACAATTCGCTTGCACTCGGCCAGTATCGCAGGTCCACCGGCTCGGTGAATCGCGCCATCCACTCCGCCTCCCCCCAGAAGAGACGAGTTGGCGGCGTTTACCACTGCGTCGGTCGTCTCCTGAGTAATATCGGCCGGACCGTGAAATTCTATAGTCCTCCCCCGGTCCAATAAAATATGAATTTCCGCACGCGGCACACTGGTCTCCAGGCAGGTCAACGCTTCTCGGTGAGTGCCTCAACCCCTGGCAGTTTCTTGCCTTCCAGGAATTCAAGCGACGCACCGCCACCGGTCGAGATGTGCGTCATCTTGTCGGCAACACCGGCGGCGTGTACGGCGGATACTGAATCGCCTCCGCCCACAATCGAAATCGCACCTACGTTTTCCGCGATGGCGTGAGCGATCTTGGAAGTTCCCCTGCTGAACGGCGAAACCTCGAATACACCCATGGGACCGTTCCAGACGATGGTGCGGGCGCGGGAAATCTCTTCCGAGAAGAGTTCTACTGTCTGAGGTCCGATATCAAGGCCCATCATGTTGGGAGGGATCGGTTGCCCGCTGTTCACGACGTGGACCACGGCATTGACGTCAATTCGGTCAGCCACAATGTGATCAACCGGCAACAAGAACTTCAGCTTGTGGCTTTTGGCTTCCTGCAGAATCTCGCGGGCGAGGTCGAGTTTATCTTCTTCCACGCGCGACTTGCCGACATTTTCGCCCTGAGCTTTCAGGAATGTGTAAGCCATGGCCCCGCCCACCAGGAGGGTGTCCACTTTGCTCATCAGATTCTTGATCACGGCAATCTTGTCGCTCACCTTAGCACCGCCAAGAATGGCGACGAACGGCTCCTCCGGATGCTGCAGCGCTTTGCCCAGGTAGCGGAGTTCCTTCTCCATGAGCAGTCCAGCGGCAGACTTCTTCACAAACTTGGTGACGCCAACGGTCGAGGCATGGGCACGATGGGCGGTCCCGAAGGCATCGTTCACGTAGTAATCGGCGAGGCTCGCAAGTTGCTTGGAGAACTTCTCGTCGTTGGATTCTTCTTCGGCGTGAAAGCGAAGGTTTTCCAGAAGCAGCGTCTGTCCTTTTTCCAGTTTGCCAGCGATTTCCTCGGCTTCCGGGCCGACACATTCTGGAGAGAATCCGACGTTCTCGCCCCGGGCCAGTTCCTTGTCGAGCAGCATTCGCAGACGCTCAGCCACAGGTTTGAGGCTCATTTTTGGGTTGGCCTTGCCCTTGGGACGGCCGAGGTGCGAGGCGAGAATGAGCCGCGCGCCGTGCCGCAGAGCGTACTCGATGGTGGGCAGAGTTTCGCGGATACGCGTGTCGTCCATGACCCGGCCGTCTTCCATCGGCACATTGAAATCCACACGCATGAGGATGCGGTGATCGTTGATGGCAAGATCGCGGATGGAAAGCTTCGACATTATGGATTCCTTGCTGCAACACGGCGCCCCGGCGTCTTGTTGGCTCGCAGCGAGGGCAAGATGCCCTCGCGACAGCCGGCGGATGCCCGCGCTACAAACCTTACAGGCCCTTCTTGCCGAGATAGTTGATCAGGTCGTGGACCCGGCACGAGTAGCCCCACTCGTTGTCGTACCACGAAATCACTTTGACCAGGTTTCCGCCGACCACGAGAGTCATAGGCGCATCGACGATGGAGGAGCGCGAGTCGCCGCGGAAATCAGCCGAGACCAGCTCGTTCTCTTCGTATCCCAGGTACCCCTTCAGGGGTCCTCCTTCCGATGCCTTTTTCAAGGCAGCGTTGACTTCTTCCTTGGAAGTCTTTTTCTCGACCAGCACAACCAGGTCGACAACCGAGACGTTCGGTGTGGGAACGCGCATGGCAAAACCATCGAGCTTGCCGGCCATTTCCGGAATCACAAGCTTCAGTGCCTTGGCCGCGCCGGTCGAGGTCGGAATCATGGAAAGTGCGGCCGCCCGCGCACGGCGCAAGTCTTTGTGCGGGAAGTCGAGGATTACCTGGTCGTTGGTATAAGAATGAATGGTCGTCATCGAGCCGACGATGATCTTGAAATTGTCATGCACCACTTTCACGACGGGCGCCAAACAGTTGGTAGTGCAGGAGGCGTTCGAGATGATGTGATGCTTGGCAGGGTCGTAAACCTGTTCGTTGACGCCCAGCACCAGAGTGACGTCTTCATTCTTTGCCGGAGCGGAGATAATAACTTTCTTCACCGGACCGCGGAGATGCTTCCTGGCATCGTTGGCATCGGTGAAGTGGCCTGTCGATTCGAGTACGACCTGTGCGCCGACGGATTCCCATGGAAGCTTGGCCGGGTCTCTCTCCGCGAACACTTTGAAGGTCTTATTGTCGACTGTGATGCTGTCGGGGCCGGCTGAGATCTGGTTGCGCAGGTTGCCGAGAATGGAATCGTATTTGAGCAGGTGGGCGAGCGTCTTAGGGTTCGTGAGATCGTTGACCGCGACGAATTCAATGTTGGGGTCGTTGAGCGAGGCGCGCAAGACGTTGCGCCCGATGCGCCCGAAGCCGTTAATGCCTACTTTGATAGCCATCTTGCCTCCGTGAGGATATGAAGATACGACTGAAAAGAATGCGTGGCCGGGAACACAAAATGTTAACAGGGAAAGAGGAGGTCAGCAAATGCGACAGCGGCGAAATGCCCCTGGACGAGGCAGATAGCCCATAGGTACAGGCCGACTTAAGTAGCTTGCGGGAAGAAATTATGGATGCGACGTGAAGCCACCGATCTCGATGTAGACGTTCTTCTTGCTCCAGAGAAACGAAATTCGCGTCAGCCAGTACTTCTTTTTGATCGTCTGGCGGGCCCGCGGCCAGTCTTCGGGAGGCAGTATCCGCGCCGTCCCCGCGAACTCCGGACCGGTAATTTTGCCTCGTATGGTGCAAGGCGCGACTCGCACCTGGGGACTATTCCGGACGCGCTTGTACTTCCCGGAATCGCTGCGAGTCATCACGTAAAGCTTGTCGTCCAGTTCTCCAAACCAAACCGGAGTGGCTACGGCGGCCCCGCTCTTGCGAACGGTGGTAAGGCTAATATATTTCTTGCCCTGGATTGCGGGCGGGATCGGCATAGGGACATTGTACGGGAGTGGGACCTTAGAAGTCTGAGGCGTGAAGGCGTCGGTTCGTCACGGCACTGCAGACAGCCTAAGTCCTAGGTTTTCCACAGTAGAGATGTTTCAAACCTACGTCAGTCGAGGGGAAGGTGCGCTGTCAGGCTTGGTACGCCTGTGACGGCATACGTTGCCCGCGAGGCTGCAGGTGTGTTACAAGCCAGACATGCGCAAATGGATGAGCGAGCGCCTGAAGCGCCGCAAAAAGCAGCCGGAGAAATCAGGAGCTGATCCCGCACCGGCCCCGCTGCAGCCTGCGTTTTACGATACCGAGCCGGTACAGCCCGAGCCAGAGAATCAAAGACAAGCGGCCGCAGCGCCGCTGCAGCCGGAGTCAGCGCATGAGTTGCTGCCGGTCGAGCCACAGCCGGCTCAACCACAACAAGCCGGAAACGGAGATGTAGCCAAACGCCGGAGGCGGCGAGGTAGAGGTGGTCGCGGCCGCGGCCGCAACGGCGCTCCGTCGGCTGAGTCGGTAGGGACGGGTGGCGGGCCACAACCGTCGCAAACCGCCTTGAAAGAAAGCCCGGTATCGACGGCCGCAGCCTCGCACGGTCGGGCAATCGCAAAAGCTCCATTGACTCCGCCCCAGGCCGAGACGCCGCGGGCTTCTAAAGGCGTTGTGGTGCTGGCGATTGGGCTGCCAGGGTCGGGCAAGAGTTCATGGTTTAAACGCCACAACATCACGCCGCTCTCAAGCGATCTTTTGCGCGCGCTTCTGTTTGACGACCCCACCGAACAGCGCTTCCAGGATCTGATTTTTTCTAACCTGCGTTCCATGCTGAAGGCGCGGCTGATTGCGCGGCGTCCGATGAATTACGTCGACGCCACCAACCTGTCTCCCCATGAGCGCAGCGGGTGGATCAAGCTGGCCAAGGATTACGGCTATGAAGTGCAGGCAGTTTTCTTTGACGTTCCCGTGGAAGTGTGCCTGGCCCGCAATCAACGCCGCGAACGCAAAGTGCCGGAAGACGCGATGCGGCGCATGGCCGGAAAATTAAAGCAGCCGACGTTTGAAGAAGGATTTTCGAAGATCACCGTGGTAAAGGTGAAGCAGAAGGAGTGACAGGCGAACTGCTATCCCTTCAGGTAAGGTAGCAACTCTTTGAATGCCGGCGCGCCTGACGAGCGCAGCAGTTCGTAAATGATCATCTCGGTCGACGAGATCACGGCGCCAGCGGCGCGCATGCGTTCCAATCCGACCTTCCAATTCCATTCAGTACGCGAACTGACGGCATCCGAAGCCACGTGCACGATGTAGCCTTCGCGCAGGGCAGCCAGCGCGGTTTGAGCCACGCAAATGTGACTCTCCATTCCACACAACAAGACCGTGTTGCGATTTCCCGGCAACCGCTTCAGCAGGGAGCAGAAAACATCGCTGCCGAAGCAGGAGAACATTTGTTTGTCGATCGCCTGGGTTTCGGGCAGCAGGGAAGCGATCTCCGGCACGGTGGCGCCCAGCCCCTTGGCATATTGCGTCGTCATAAGAGCGGGAACTTTCAGGATTCCGGCGAGCCGAATGAGCAGTTGGGAGTTCCTGATGAGCTGTTCTTTTTGAAAGATTGGGGGCAGAAGTTTTTCCTGGATATCGACCACAAGGAGCGTACAGCGGTCTGCCTCCAGAGGAGTGCGTGCTATCTCGCTGTAATCGCTCGACAGCGGAGTGTTGCCAAGTGCGGTTACCATGAATGTTCTCCTGTATGAATCTTAAACCGTAAGCTCGCGAAGTGACAGTTCCCGCAGAACACCCGGAAAGCCGGGTAAGCCTGCTGCGCGAAAAAACGGAACAGCAATTGTTGACCACAACGCGATAGCGCCAATAGAATCAAGACGGCGGGTTGTTCCGCCCTGCAAGCGCACTCTGCCCCCTCGTTCAATGGTAGGACACCTGCCTCTGGAGCAGGTTATCGGGGTTCGAATCCCTGGGGGGCAGCCAGTATTCATGCATGTTTCGCGACCTTCGCTGTTCTGAAGCATCCCCCGTGTACCCGCAGTGTAACCATTTAGATCGCTTCTGCGACCGAGTCTGCGCGCCGATTCCAAGCGGCGTCGTCGGGAGAAAAACCGTTATGCTAGGTGTAGCGGAGTGGAGGAACCCAGTGTTAGCAGGCTAAGCGATCGCTGCGAAAGCACCCGCAAAGTCATTTTTTCCTCGACTCGGGCGTCCCCAATGGGATAACATAATGATGATTGCATTAGCTGTTTGATAACCGCGGTGGCTCTTTCAGATCTTTGACAATCGTTGATGTTTCAAGAAATCCTGCCCAGGTGCGTCGCCGGGGAGGGGAGGAGATCTATCTCCTCCGAAGTTACCCGCTGCTAAGTCGTTTAGAAGTGATATTTTACGCGCCATTCGACGCTTGGCCCTGTTTTCATAGAGTTACGAGGCAAGATGGCCTTGCCGATATCAACTCCCTAAGTCCTTTAGAAGGGATATTTTACGAGGGTATCTCTAAAGCAGCGCCTTTGTTTTCATAGATCTGGCGAGAAAACTCTTTTTTTGACCTATATACCCTATACTCTCTGGTAAACTAATCATGCAATGTTATTACTTATGAGTAAACAAGCGAGGCCCACTCCAACTGGCCTTGTTATCGTGAAAATCGACCACCGTAAGAGCTGAAGAAAATGAAGATTCGAGTTGCAGCCAGTGCATTCGCTGAGGCGATCCGATGAAGGTGCTTCTGATTGGCGCCAACGGGCAGTTGGGCAGCGATCTGCTCAAGGTTCTTCAGGCCGCAGGCGACGCCGTCGTACCCCTGACTCACGCCCAGTTGGACGTTTGCTCCGAGGAGCGAGTGGCCGAAGTCATGGCTGAGGCCAAGCCGGATGTGGTGATCAGCACGGCAGCCTATCACCGCGTCGAGGAATGTGAAATTAGAGCTGCGCTGGCCTTCCAGGTGAATGGTATCGGTGCGATGAATCTGGCTAGAGCTTGCCACCGGTCCGGAGCGGCCTTGGTGAACTTCAGCACCGATTACGTTTTCGATGGGAAGAAGAACGGCGCGTATGAGGAAACCGACCGGCCTTCACCGCTGAGCGTGTACGGTGCTTCCAAAGTGCTCGGAGAACACCTCGTTGCCGCCTATGCCGACCGCTATTTTGTCATCCGTACCTGCGGTCTCTACGGAGTTGCCGGAAGCAGCGGGAAAGGCGGCAACTTTGTCGAGACCATGCTGAAGAAGGCGATGGCGGGAGATGCGATTCGTGTGGTCGACGACCAGGTTCTTACTCCCACCTACACGGCCGATCTTGCCAAAGCAACGCGCCAGTTGATCCTGACCGGAAATTACGGGCTGTATCACATCAGCTCCGAAGGCCAATGCTCGTGGTACGACTTTACCCGTTATATCTTCGAGCGTGCCGGCCTCGACGCAAAACTCTCGCCCGTCAACTCCTCCGAGTTCGCGAGTCCGGTCAAACGTCCAGCGAATTCGGTGCTCTCGAAGGCGAAACTTCGCGCGCTGGGCATATCCATTCCATCCTGGAAGGACGCGCTGCCCAGATATCTCGAGGAAAGATCGAGGAAGAGCGCGCCAGTTGGTGTTTCCTAATTGGCACTTAGGTGGCGGGCAGAAAATTTGACGCTACTTGCCTCTGCGCTCCATCCATCGCCACGCGGTTGAGACACTGTCGCCCAGCGAGCGCGTAGTTTTCCATTGCAAGAGCCGTTGCGCGCGCCTCGGGTCTGCCACCAACTCTGGCGGATCACCGGGACGCCGCGGGACCATTTTCGTCGGAACTTTCTTCCCCGTCACTTCTTCCACCGACGCAATCACTTGCTTCACCGAAGAACCCTCTCCGGTACCCAAATTCACCGTGAAAGAAGGATTTCCTGCCTGCAGGTGCTGCAGCGCCTTCACATGCGCCTCGGCTAAATCAACTACATTCGTGTAATCGCGGATGCAGGTGCCGTCTGGGGTGGGATAGTCGGTTCCGAAGACTTGGAGTTCGGGGCCGAAGCCGGCGGCTGCGCTCAATGCCAGCGGGATCAGGTGCGGTTCGGGCTCGTGACACTCCCCGAGCTCTCCACTCTCGTCTGCTCCCGCCGCGTTGAAGTAGCGCAAGCTGGCGTAACGAATTCCGTAGGCCGTGTCATAGGATTGCAGCGCCTGTTCGAAAAAGAGTTTGGAAACTCCATAGGGATTGATCGGGTCGAGCGGACAATCCTCGCTGATGGGCATTTTAGCGGGAGAGCCGTAGACCGCGCACGTGGAAGAGAAGATGACAATGCTCTTCTTGCCCGCCTCCAGCACGGTGTTCAAAAGGGAAAGGCCGCCTTCCACGTTGTTGCGGAAATACTTTTGGGGATTGACCACGGATTCCCCGACGAAGTGATTGGCGGCGAAATGCATGACCGCGTCCGACTGCTTGACCGCCGGCAACAGCTTCTTTCTGTCGTGGACGTCTCCGACGATGGTTTCGAAACCCTTGGCCAGAAAATCGAAGCCGGTGGAAAGATTATCGTAGATGAGGACTTCGTGGCCCGCTCTTCGCAACACCCACGCCGTTTGACTTCCGATGTAACCGGCGCCTCCTACCACCAAAACCTTCAATTAAGCCCTCCTGGTTCTCACGATTCGACCGAGCGTTCAATCTTTATCAAGTCAACGAACCGCAAGTTTGATTGGGATCGAAGCAGCCTCTCCGCGAACCACGCGCCTCTAATCGGAATCTCTAAGATAAGCGACGGGAAAAACCCCGTCAAACATTAGCCCTGGTAGAGCCGAAGCATTTAGCTGATTCAGCGGGACCCAGTGCGTTCCTGCCGTCTCCGACGGGAAACCGGCTTATGTCTTTCAATCGGTTGACCAAGTCTGTTCGTGGCCTTGAGGCATCTTGAGGTGAAGAACGCTCATCTGATAGTTTCGCGGTGAAGTCCGGGCACGGAGCCCTGAAATGCGTGAGAACCAAGGCGTTCAGTCATATCCGATCCCATCCCGCGACAGACGATACCCGAGGTAAACAGTGCCGACGTAAACAGCGAAAGAGACATCTTGCTCGAAGCTGGTTCTGAGAGAGTTTCCCGGATGAATGGTGGAAAGGGGCTCATGAGGATAAGGGACTGCGTGCTCATGCTGTTTGTGTTCACCAGCGCCTATTCGACGGGCCAAAGCTGCGAGGGCGACTGCCAGACGGGAGCAATCGCCGGGCCGTACCAAGCGGCACAGACTGCTGAGAACACGGGCGTCAACTTTTCGCAGTGCGTTGGTTCCTGCGGCACAGGCTGGAACGGAAACCAGCTCGAAGGCATCGACGCCCAGCAGAACATTGGCAGCCAGTACCAATTCTACGATCAGAATTATTACAACATCGACGCCAATATTGCCGTGGGCCCAACCGTGAGTGGCGAAAATGCGCAGGTTCTGGAGTGGGTCAATGGCGATTACGTTCAGGCTTTTGACAAAGTAACCGGTCAGCCCATCTTTACCATCGCAGGCGGAACCGAGGGCGTGCCGGTCACCGTGGACGGGCTTTGGTCCAGCTCGACGCAACCGGAATGCCAGAATAGTACCGGGAACGTTCAAGTCATCTACGACCGTCTGGACAATGTGTTTGTGATCAGCCGGCGCATAACGTACCTCGTGAGCGGCATCGATCATTACGCCTGGTGCATTGCGCTGAGTTCTAGCAGCGATCTTTCCAACACCACGACCATGTGGCATGCGTACGAGTTTAAGATGGACACGGTAATTCCTTGCCTGCCGAGTTCGAACGGCTGCACCACTGGAACTTCTTATTACTACTATCCTGACTGGCCCCGGATCGGAACTTGGTCGAATGGCTTCTACATCACCTTTGATTTGCTGGATCCGACAGCCGGCAGACCCGGCTTTGAAGCTTGCCAGTTAGACCGCGCGGACATGATTCTCGGCCAATCCGCGAACCCGATGACGTGTTACACCTACATGATCCCGCAGAATGAAGAGCCCAGCCTCATCCACTCGGTCGATGTGGGAGATATCGACAGTGCCACGGGACCACCGAGTGGCGAGCCGGAATATTTTCTTTCCATAGTGAGCCCCAGCAATCTACAGCAGGGGAACAATGGACAGGGCGTTTGCACCAGCCAGACGACGCCCTGCACATCCAACCAACTGGCGCTCTTTACCTGGGGAACGAGTGGCTTGGTGGGGCCAAGCTTCGTCACGGTGAACCCATACACGCCGGGCTGCTACGACACCTCAAGACCAGGCAGCGAGATCAACACGATATGCGTTCCCGTGCCGAGCACGAATCCTTCCCAAATCGGAGCGTATGGCAGTCTTCTGTGTGGAGACTATGTACCCGGATCGCCGTGTCTCGACTCCCTGGGCGACAGGATGGCGAACCGGCTGACTTATAACAACCTGACTTCGTCCGGGAGCGGGCCGAACGGGGCGTACCTGACAGGGTCGCACATCGTGATGGAAAGCGCCAGCAACGAGCGCACCGGTATTCGCTATTACATTCTGCAGGTTTCAAACGGGACGGCGACGGTGCTCGTGAATAGTGGCGGCACTTCGGGTCCGCCCGATTTGCAAGATCCGAATGGGACGCTGTTTTACTTCATGCCAAGCGCGGCTCTCGACAAGAATGGCAATTTGGCGATCGAGTACACGACATCCGGAGCCCATTGTTCCAGCTGTCAAACCAATCCCGCCGTCAATGTTGACGTGCTGCCTTGGGGCACTGCAAACTTCGAGGCTCCAACGCTGATTGTGCAGGGAACCGGGGACCAGGAGAACACGCCGCACTGGGGCGAGTACGCCGCCACGGTGATCGATTCGACCGACGATTTGACGTTCTACGGCATGGGCGAATATTTCAATACCAGTCAAACGGGAACGAGCAATTGCCAGGTTCCGGCAAGCAACTGCCACACCTGGCAGACTCGCATCTTCCGCCAGGCGCTGCCGGCAGTTTCTCTGGCACCCCCGAGCTTAACTTTCGGGCCGCAGGCGCTCTTCACTACCAGTTTGCCCCAGACAATCACGCTAACAAATACCGGAGCCGCGACATTGACGCTCTCGAACATTGCCATAACCGGCTCCGATGCCAGCGACTTTGCGGAGAAGACCAATACCTGTGGCCCGACCCTGGCTCCGAATGACTCTTGCCAAGTCAGCGTGACGTTTACGCCAACAGCAGCGGGAAGTCGAAGCGCGGCGGTGAGCCTGACCGACGACGCTCCTCGTAGTCCCCAGACAGTGGGCCTCGCCGGAACGGGCACCACTGCTGCTGCTACGTTGTCGCCAGTGAGCGTCACCTTCGCTGGCCAGTACGTGAAGAACTCGGGCCCTCCCCAGATAGTGACGCTGACGAATACCGGCACGGCCACACTTGCGATTACGAATGTGGCCGTCAGTCCCACCGACTTCGGCATGGTTAGCACGCAGACCACGTGCGGAAACAGCTTAGCCGCGGGTTCGAGTTGCTCGATCGGAGTCTTCTTCGACCCAACTGCAGTGGGCACCAGAACCGGGACGTTGAGCGTCACGGATAACGCAGCCGGCAGCCCGCAAACGGCGACACTCACCGGAATGGGGCAAGATTTCGCGGTTGCTCCTTCCGGCTCAGCGACGGCGACGGTCGCTCCGGGACAGACCGCCAACTATACGGTCGCAATCGCGCCCGGCGGCGGATTCGACCAAACTGTGGTGCTGAGTTGCAGCGGAGCCCCGCCACAATCTGCGTGCTCTCTCTCCTCTAGTTCGGTTGCGCTCCACGGTTCTACGCCTGCGTCAGTTACGGTCGCGGTAAGGACGGCCGGAACCATGGTGAGTCTCGCGCACCCCGCTGGTCCTACTCCAGACCGCGGAAGGCTTGCGCTATGGTTGACCCTTTCTGGCTGGTCCGGGGTGATGCTAGGCTCATGTGCGCGATCCCGCAAGCGACACAGCCGATTGCTCTACGGAGTAGCCTTCCTTTGCTTGATCTCACTGGGAATCATATTTTCTTCCTGCGGGGGCGGGACCAGCAGCACGGGAAATAGCGCCAGCGCGACCCCGCCCGGCTCCTACGATATCACTGTGACCGGCACTTTCACTTCCGCCTCGACCACGCTGACCCACGCTACGAAGCTTACTTTGGTCGTGCAATAATCGCACGCGATGACGGCATGCCCGTCGGTTTCACGATGCCAAGCAGCACACTGGCGCAAGGATTCGTGGCGACTCCCAAGTAGGACGGGTCAAAGCGACCGATTTAAAATCCAACGTCTGTTTCCTGCCGTCGGTAAAGCGTCTCGGAAGCCTGCAAGCTAGCAAGTTCCAAGGCGCGGTTTCTTGCATCCCGAAGTTTTACCTCATCAACGTCATCTGGAAACAGCGCGGACTTCGCACGACAGCGCTTTCTTTAAGCCTGATGCACTGTCTCGCCGTTGGCGTAATACTCAGGAGTTCCCGGTTCCAGCCGCCGGCCATCCGGGCTGAAAATTCGGAAGCGAGCCAAGCCGAATCTCTGCAACGCGAATTGTAGCGTGGTGGTCAGCACTCCGATGCCGTACTTCACGCTGCGCCTGAAGTTGATGGAGGAGGCATCGTCAAAATACTTGGTCGGACACGATACTTCTCCGATGCGGGAGCCGAAATGCACACACTGCGCCAGCATCTGGTTGTCAAAGACGAAGTCGTCGGAATTCTCAAGGAGCGGCAGGCGGGTGAGAACTTCGCGGCTGAACGCTCGATACCCGCTGTGATATTCAGAGAGCTTAGCCCTCAAAAAGAAGTTCTCGAACGCGGTCAGAAAGCGATTCGCAATGTATTTCCAAATAGGCATGCCGCCCCGCAGGGCTTGTCCTCCCAGAATGCGCGAACCCAGGACCACCTCATAGACTTCGTAGGCCACCATGCTGGCCATGGCAGTAACCAGAAGCGGCGTGTATTGGTAGTCGGGATGCAGCATAATGACCACGTCCGCACCCGCAGCCAGAGCCTCGCGGTAGCAAGTCTGCTGGTTTCGTCCGTAGCCATAATTTGCATTGTGCACGAAGAACTGCAATCCGAGTTGCTTTGCGACTTCGACAGTGCGGTCAGAACTGTGATCATCCACCAGGATGCGAATGTCCACCAGATCCGGCAACTCGCGCACCGTCGCTTCCAGAGTCTTTTCCGCGTTGTAGGCGGGCAACACAACTGCGATGCGTTTACCGTTTATCATTTCTTATCCTTGCAGCTCATGATACCTGTGCGCTGCGCGTTCCCGTCAAAGCAAGCTTGGTGGCAGCTTCGGTTAGCGCATTACCCAGCTCGCGGAGGTGGCGTTCTTCGGTGATGTAGCTGATCACCATCATTCGCAAGACGCTGTGTCCGTTCACACTGGTTTCCGAGATCCAGCGCCGGCCGTCGCGGGTTACTTCTTCAACGATGCTGGCATGTGCCTCAGCAAGATCTTGCTGCCTAAGGTTTGCCTTAAACCGGAACGCAACAATGGGCAGAATTTGAGGTGCAGCCGATTCGAAATGCTCCGACGCCCTTATCCATGAGGCGAAGCTTTGTGCTAAACCGAGCTGGCGATCGATGTGTTCCTCGTAGGCCTTCCTTCCATGGACTCGCAGCGTGAGCCAGAGTTTGAGCGAGTTCATGCGCCGCGTCCACTGGGTGCTGATGCGGGAATTGTCGAGTCCCTTGGACTCGGCTGATTTCGGCATGTACGGCGCTGCGACGGCAAAAGCGCGCTCCAGCATTTCGGGATGGCAGGTCAGGATTACGCCGGCAGCCAGCGGCATCGCCAGCCATTTGTGGGGATCGATCGTGATCGAATCGGCTTGCTCGATGCCGCGCAGCAGACTCCGGTGTCGATCGGAGAAGACCGCCGATCCGCCGTAGGCGCCGTCGACATGCAGCCACAAATCGTAGCGCCGGCATATTTCAGCGAGGGCCACGAGATCGTCCACCGCACCGGTGTTGGTAGTTCCGGCGGTAGCGACTACACAGAAAGGCTTCTTTCCGGAGGCCAGGTCGGCGTCTATCGTCTGTTCGAGAATTCGCAGATCCAGTTGTACATTCTCATTCACCGGGATGCGCCGTAGCGCTTTGCGACCCACTCCGAGCAGGCCGGCTGACTTATCAATCGAGTGGTGCGCCTCGTCGGAGGCATAGAGGACGGGCAGTGCACCAACCGAAGCGATGCCTTCCTCGATCGCATTCGGAAATTTTGCGGCCAGGGCCAGAGCCAATCCAGTGAAGTTCGCCTCATTGCCACCGGAAGTGAAGGTTCCGTTGAATTCACCCGGCCAGCCCACGCGTTCTCCGATCCAGCGCACGGTTTCATGCTCAATCTTCGAAGCCAGCTGCGAGCGTTTGACCGTGGCTAGCTGTGGATTCAGCGCAGCCACCAGGGTTTCAGCCATAACCCCGATGTACGTGGGAGTGGGATTCATCAATCCGAAATAGTTGCCGCTGGGAACGTGAAAACCTTTGTCGACCATTTCGCGAAAGATTTCGTCGAGCACCTTGTCTGCGTCTTCGCCATTCTCTGGTAGGAGATTGTTCAGAGCAGCGAACGTCCTCTGCTCAGCCGGCAGTTGTACCGGGCGGTCGGGCAGGGAAGTGAAGAAACTGTCGATTTGGTCAATCAGATGATAGCCGAGACGGCGGCGAGTGGCGGAGTCGAGGTCGAAGCGCATGACAATTTGATTCTAGCCGCTGGGAGAAAGAAGCAGTCTATCCGAAGCTTGTGCTCAAAGCGCGCTGAATCGGTGAAAGATGGTGAGTGTCATTCTGGCCGAGCGAAGAATCCATGCACGTCCTTTGTGTACCTTTGTATCCTTTGTGGTTGATGCCTTTAAAATGCCTTAACCACAAAGGACACAAAGGTACACAAAGGAAACCTCCCTGGCACTAGAACTGAACCAGCTTTTGGAGTGGACCCCGATTTTGAGACAACCAGTTAAGCCCTAAAATGCAGCGAAAGGGGAAAACTGGATGGGAACATCTCGAAGGAAGTTCAGCAAGGAGTTCAAACTGGATGCGGTACAACGATTGCGAGCGGGGGAGCCAGCGGGGGTAGTGGCGCGCAGTCTGGAAGTGAACCGCCAGGAACTGTACCGCTGGAGCCGCGATGTCGATAAGTTTGGAGAGCGGGCGTTTCCCGGCGTGGGTCAGAAGCGGGCGGAGGAGACGCGGATCGCAGAGTTGGAACGCAAGATCGGGCAGCAGGTGCTGGAGATCGATTTTTTGAAGCGAGCCTTGCAGCATGTAAAACAACAGCGCCAGCTGCGGGCCGCCAATGGCGGCGCACCGTTTACCAACAAGTCGAGCGCGAAGTGAAAAGCGGAACTCCACTCGCCATTCGCCGGATGTGTACTCTCACGGGAGTCAGCCGGGCGGGTTTTTATCGGCGTGCAGCCGAGTCTCGCTCTGCGTCCGTGGCACTGCGCGACCAGGTGCAACGGGTGGCGCTGGAGTGGCCCACCTACGGCAGCCGTCGGATCACGGCGGAGTTGCGCCGTAGCGGCCGGTCGGTCAATCGCAAACGGGTGCAGCGGCTGATGCGAGAAGACAACCTGCTGGGCTTGCGGAAACGTAAGTTTGTGGCGACCACCGACTCCGCTCACGGGATGAAAGTGTATCCCAACCTGGCGGCGGCGCTGGTGGTGAGCGGGGTCAACCAGCTCTGGCGGGCCGATATCACATACCTCCGGCTGCTGGAGGAGTTCGTGTACCTGGCGGTGGTGCTGGACGCGTTTTCGCGGCGGGCGATTGGCTGGGCGCTGGATGTCACGATGGAAGCCCGGTTGGCCGTGACGGCGCTGGAGATGGCGTTGCAACAGCGGCGGCCCGCGCCTGGCTTGGTGCATCATTCCGACCAGGGTGTGCAATATGCGAGCCATGAATACGTCACGTTGTTAGAGGCGCACGAAGTCCGAATCAGCATGTCGCGCCGCGGCAATCCCTGGGACAACGCCAGCTGCGAGTCGTTCATGAAAACCCTGAAGTGCGAAGAAGTG
>DATHPO010000133.1:0-4009 GCA_035483835.1 Terriglobales bacterium | reverse complement strand
CCTTACGAATTCGGCGGACCGGGAATCATGATTCCCATTTATACCCGAGGCGTGGCCTATCTGAGGACTCGCAATGGGCCTGAGGCCGCTCAAGAATTCCAGAAAATGCTCGATCATAGAACCATGATGGGCAATTCCATGGTTTCCGCCATCACCCGTCTGGGTTTAGCGCGCGCTCGCGTTCTCGAGGGGAACATTCCCGGCGCCCGCTCCGCCTACCAGGATTTCTTCGCCCTCTGGAAAGACTCCGACCCCGATATCCCACTCCTCCAAGAAGCCAAAGCAGAGTACGCGAAGTTGCAATGATAAAAAACGGAATACGTCCTGCCTAGTCGTTCCGTGTTTACCGATAGTTGATGTAACCAGGGGACAGCTGTGGGGATTGATCCAATACGACTATGGTATAATGACTATGATCGAAAAGATTTGAAAATGAGGAAAATGGCAGCAGGTTCGTTTAAGATACATTGCCTCGCGGTGATGGACGAAGTTCAGGCTAAGCGGGAAACCGTAGTGATCACGAAACACGGCAAGCCGGTGGCGAAACTTGTCCCTGCCGACAAAAACACAGACGACATCTACAATTTCTTGGTGGGTAAGGGCGCCATTGCTGGCGATATTGTTTCTCCCGCAATTTCGGACAAAGACTGGGGAGAGCTCAAGTGATTCTCCTCGACACGCATGTTGTCGTCTGGTTGGCGTTTGACCAAGCTCAGCTTTCCATGAAAGCAAGAGCGGCCATCAACGATGCACGGCAGAATAATGACGGCTTGGCCATCTCCGATATCACCCTCCTGGAATTGACGACGCTCTCCAGTAAGGGGCGCATCCGCCTCAATATCAGCCTTGAATCTTTCTTGCGCGAAATTGAGGAACGGTTCGTTGTCCTACCCATCAGCGGCCGCGCTTGTGTACGCGCTCTCGCACTCCCCGACACCTATCCTAAGGATCCCGCTGATCGCATTATTGGAGCCACCGCCCTGGTCGAGGGAATGTCTTTGCTTACGGCGGACCGCGAGATCCGACGATCGCGGGCTCTTCGCACGATTTGGTGAGAAAGCTTTCCGCATCGTGGTAGGTCGCTAAACGCTGGTACTCGACGAGTGCAATCCCTTTACGTCCCGATCTGTCCACCCTTCCCACCCGGCATCTACCTCTCTGACGAAATCTATCGCGCAGAAATGTCGGCTCGAAGCTCGTTCGAGGGAGTACTGTCTGTTCCCCTCGCCTGCGGTGCTGCGACGATACACCCACCCAGTCGCCTATCGAGGTCAGTACGGTCCAGCTACAAGATTTCTGAACCCGACGAAACGGCATCCCGCGTTCGAGTTCCTGTTTTGTGTCACGATACAGTTTAAGGGACTCGAGCGTATCGCCTTGTTCAGGCCGCCATACCGGGCGGCCAATGGCAAACCGCTCTATGCCCGAGGCAGCGTAATGATATGGTAAACCGGAAAGCACAACAGGATCGCGGCGATCGCTAGCAGTCCAACCCGCACACCACGAGTTTTGAAACGCTGGCTGATTGCCATCAGCAGTAGGACGGTTGCTAGCGTCACCGTTACTCGCACATATTGGTCGGAGAGTTGCCGGGCTCGTGTGCCTTGCTCGAATACTTCTGTGGCTTGGTCATTCAACTTTGCCGCCTCTGCCGTCTTGGAGCTGCGGTATTCCGCCATCAACTGAGGACCCGCCGGAGCATTGGGGTCGTTGAGAGGGTCAGTCTTCTTCCAAGCTTCAAAGGCGGGACGAAACTCGGGAAGGAAACGCCGTTCAAAAAGGTCGGCGAGCTTCTTGTCGCTGTGGGCTTCGGCCTTCAGCCACTCAACCACGGTCGAAGCGTTGTACAAGCGCTCCTGATTGGCATACGTGGCGGCTCCCTCGGCTTGAATCCGCAATTTGCTCGCTTGGCCGTACAGTTCCGCCTGATGTCCAGTCCAGAGCGCTGCCTGATAGCCGCTCCACGCAGTGGTGACCGCGACTACGGCGAGCACCAAGGCCTCCGCGATCTCCAATATTTCGTGTCCCAAAGATTGCGACGATTCTTTATGCTCGCTGAGATGGTGGGCAACTTCGATGTTGGAACCTCCCGCTTCGGACATTGACAGGACCTCCTAGGCGATCAAAAGCGGACTTGCAAAATTGGCAATTTCCTGCTGCGCTGTTAGATCCCTTGCACATTAACAGAGGTCCCCTGGAGTGTCCAAGACTGACTCTGGGTGACTGACACGCGCAACCTACACCCTTCCTGGTCTTGGGGGCGTGAAATAGCCTTGCAAGTTCGCGGATTCGACGCTCTACAATTCTCAACTGTCGCAAGCACGTGACACTACTTGAGAATCGGCTGATCTTGCGGGTAGAGTCGAGAACAGGCGCAGTAACGGTAGTCTCCCAGTGGGCGTGTGACTCGGCTTTCGCCTCGTCCCCTCAGTCCGGTTTGACCTGGTCTTGTTTCCTGTTCCCGCTCATCGAACCGGACTGGCAGTTTTCCCGCATCCGGCTCTCGGAAAAGACTCACGCTTTCGCCCACGGAAGACTCGCGGTAGGGTGTGGTAACTGCACCAGACCATACACAGCGTGAAGAGACGCCTCCGGAAACCGTTTGTAGCCCGGCCGCACTTCCGCATGTTTGTCGCAGAGCCACCGACGCAGCCTTCGGCGGGCGTGAAGATCGACCGCACTGTAGGCTTGGCTGACCGCTCCCAAACAAAAGTAGTTGGCCCAGCCGATCAGCATTCGATTGAGCCTTTCTACCAGTGTCCTCGGATCCAGCCTGAGGGCATCTCGTCCGGTTTCCGCGCTGATCGCGCAACGGACACGCTGCACCCTTTGCCGAGGCGGAACCGTGCCGAGATAGACCCGTCACCGTGAATGAAGCGCGCATGCGAAGAAGGAAAGAACATATCAAGATCATGCAGCCAATCGTGGATCACCAGGACGACGAAGGTAACTATGTGCCGCGCGACTTTGCTGACTGGCGGGAGATTCCGTTGGAAACCCTGGAACGAAGCGAGGTCCGGCAGAAGCTGGCAGAGGCGTTGGCGTCACTGGGCCAGAAATACCGCGAAGTTTTCGCGCTGCGCGACATGCAGCATTTAAGCATTGAAGAGACAGCCAAAACTCTTGGGGTTTCCACGGCATCCGTCAAAACGCGGTTGCTACGGGCGCGATTAATGCTGCGCGATCTGCTGGCCCTAGGGATCGGCGGCAGTTGGAGCAGCAAGTTGTCGTTCGCGAAAGGGACCAAGCCATGGTAGTGACCTGCGAGCAGCTGTGGCATGAGCTTTCCTGGCATGGGTGCTTGGCAGCTACGTTCTGATATTCGTTGTACCCTTCAGCGCCGAAGGGAAGTGGGTAGTCGAAGTGGTTGCAGAGCTGGTGTCAGTGTTTGCTGTGCTGCAGTTCGTAGGTATTCGGCGAATACAAAAGAACGAGAACTTCGGCCATTACGTAAACTAGAATCGGTCGATCAGGCTCAAAATCGCGAGTAGAGTCGAGAACAGGCGCAGTAACGGCAGTCTCCCGGTGGATATTCGACTTGGCTTTCGCCAGGTCCCCGCAGTCCGGTTTGGCTTGGTTCTGTTTCCTGTTCCCGCTCATCGAACCGGACAAGCAGATTTCCCGCATCCGGCTCTCGGAAAAGACTCACGCTCTCGCCCACGGAAGGCTGGCGGTCCGGTGTGGTAACTGGACTAAGCCAAACACGAAATGCAGAGACGCTTCCGGAAAACGCTTGTACCCCGGTCGCGGCTCATTGTGTTTGTCGCATAGCCACCGACGCAGCCTTCGGCGGGCGTGTATATCGACCGCACGGTAGGCTTTGCTGACCGATCCCAGACAGAAGTAGTTGGCCCAGCCAATCAACATGCGGTTGAGCTTTTCCACCATTGTCTTCGGGTCCAGCCTGACGGTATCTCGCCCGGTCTCGTCGCTGATCGTGCGACAGATGCGCTGTATCCGTGTTTTGGATGGAGCCGTGCCCACATAGACCCGGCCTCTCCTCATCGAA
>DATHPO010000132.1:0-108927 GCA_035483835.1 Terriglobales bacterium | reverse complement strand
CCGCAACGCCCGTTCCCTGTCTAATGATTCGGATGAGCGAAAGCGCCGGTAGCACGCAAGCCCGCGAAGCACTCCAGAACGCGGCCCGAGAAAACGATGCCATCGCAGTCGAGCGCACGCTCGCGGGCGAACGCGACGCTTTCCGAGTGCTTGTGGAGCGGCACAGCCAGCAGCTTTTTCGGCTGGCGTATCGCATGACAGGCAACGAGCACGACGCCGAAGAAGTGGTTCAAGAAGCCTTTTTGCGGGCTTACCGGAATCTCGGGCAGTTCGGTTCGCGCGCGAATTTTGGTACGTGGGCTTATCGCATCGCCGCAAATTACGCGATCGACCGCATGCGGCAAAAACGCACCGAGGACTCGCGTCGGCAAACGCCGAGCGCCTTGGCGGAAGAGCAAGAGCAGGATCCGCTGGACTTGGTGCCGGACGAGCGGCCAACGCCGGACCGGGTCGCGGGCAACCTCGAGCTGCGAAAAAAGATGGAAGAGGCGCTGAAGGAGTTGAGTTCTTCTGAGCGAACCGCTTTCGTGATGCGCCACTGGGAAGGTTGCGCCATCGAAGAAATTGCCGCCGTGCTGAAGTCGACGACGAGCGCGGCGAAGAATACCGTTTTTCGCTCGGTGCAAAAATTGCGCCGGGCATTGGAACCATACGTGGGAGCGCGAGGCGCGCTGCAAGCGAAAGCCGCAGGAGCCGCGCCCGAACCCAGAGGAACCGAGCTATGAAACATTTTACGGAAGAAGAGCTGTTCGCTTATCGAGAGGGGGAGCCTACGCAACGCGAAGCCATTGCCGAGCATTTGACGAGCTGCACCGCTTGTCGCACGGAGCTTGAGCGCATCGAAGCGGTGCTCAGCGCGCTGGATCATCTGCCTGTTCCCGAGCGTGGACCGGAGTATGGGCGCGCGGTGTGGCAGCAGATTGCGCCGCGTTTGCCGGAGAAGGCTGGGCGTGGTTGGCGCGCGTGGTTTGAACCGCGGCGCTGGGTCGCCATCGGCGCGATGGCTGCCGTCGTAGCTGTGGCGTTCGTGGCAGGGCGTTGGACAAAGAAACCCGAGCCCGGTGCGCCCGCCGCTAGTGCTGCGCAAGTGCGGGAACGTGTGCTCGTTGTCGCGGTCGGCGACCATTTGGGCAAGTCCGAAATGGTTTTGATGGAGCTGGCCAATGCCGCGCCCCCGGCGTCCGGAACGAAACAAATCAATATCGCCGCGGAGCAGCAACGCGCGGAAGATTTGCTGGACGCCAACCGCTTGTACCGCGAGACGGCGCAGCAGAGCGGCGATGCCGCGCTAGCCGATGTTCTGGATGATCTGGAGCGCGTGCTGCTGGACGTCGCCCACAGTCCGCAAGAACTCACACCGGCGAAACTGGAATTGCTACAGAAGCGTATCGAAGCGCACGGCATTTTGTTCAAAGTTCGAGTGGTCGGCAAGGAATTACAAGAAAAGCAGAAGACACCGAATTCCGCGCCAGCACCTACGGAATCGAAAGCAGGAGAGAGGAACAAGGCATGAGCATCGGAGAACGAACAAGCAGAGCGGCAACAATTTGGATAATTGCGGCGGTATTGCTGATCGCGCCGCAGCTGGCACGACCCGCAGTGGCCCACGGCAAAGCAGGGACGTCCACGGAATCCTGGCAAGACCAGGACGCACAGGATCGCGAGCAGGAAAAACGCGACCGCGAGCAAGAAGCCCGCGACCGGGAACAGGAGAAGCGCGACCGCGAGCAGGAGAAACTGGAACGCCTCGATGAACTGTACAGCGATGGGCGCGAAGCCTTGGACGAGGACCGCTATGACCGCGCGGCCGAGAAATTCAGCGAGCTTGCCTCGATGAATGGTCCGCAGACCGATGCGGCGATGTATTGGAAGGCCTACGCCGAAAACAAACTGGGGAAAAGAGACTCCGCGCTGGCAACGATCGCGGACTTGGAAAAGAAATATGCGCAAAGCCGCTGGATAAAAGACGCCAAGGCGCTGGAGATTGAAGTACGGCAGTCGAACGGGCAGGCCTCGAATCCTGATAATCAGACTGATGACCTGAAGATCCTGGCGTTGCGCGGAATCATGCAAGGTGACCCGGCGCGGGGGGTGCCCATGGTCGAGAACTTTCTGAATGGGCCCGCGAGCCCAAAGCTCAAGTCCAATGCACTTTTCCTACTCGGGCAAAACGGTTCGCCGCAAGCGCAAGAGGTTCTTGCAAAAATCGCGAAAGGGCAGAGCAATCCAGACCTGCAGCGGAGGGCCGTCCAATATCTGGGAATGTTTGGCGGGCAGAAATCGAGGCAAACGCTTGCCGAGATTTATGCTTCTACCAGCGATGCGTCCATCAAGCGCGCCATTCTTCGCAGCTACATGATCGGCGGCGACAAAGAGCACCTGCTCGCAGCGGCGAAAGGCGAAAAAGATGCGTCCCTGCGCGCGGAAGCCATTCGTCAGCTCGGTATCGTTCATGCACCGAATGAATTGCGGGAACTCTACAAGACCGAGACTTCGCCGGAAGTGAAAAAGGACATCCTGCAAGCGTTCTTCCTCACCGGCGACGCCAAATTCCTGTCGGAAGCCGCGCAAGGAGAGAAGGACGCGGAAGTTCGCCGCTCAGCCATCCGCAATCTGGGTTTGGTCGGTTCGCCCGATGCCAAGGAAGCGCTGCTGGCGATTTACTCGAAAGAAACCGACCGCGAGAACAAAGAAGCAGTGCTTAACGCACTCTTCATTCAAGGAAACGCGCACGGGCTGGTGACCATCGCGCGAAGCGAAAAAGATCCGGAGCTGAAGAAGACCGCGGTATCCAAGCTCGCGCTGATGAATTCGAAAGAAGGGAACGACTATCTGATGGAGATTTTGCAGAAGTGAGTTGGGAAGTGACTGGTGCATGGTGATTGTTGACTTGTGATTCTTGGTTGGTCCCATACAGAGGGTCTCGAATATGGAAGCAGTCGTGAGGTGGATATGAAGACTTTGCGCACTTTCCTAATCAGGCAGTCAGCTCTGGCAGCGGCGCTTTTCGCAGCCGCTGCTTTGCAAGCAGGACAGTCGAGCGATACGCCGCAGGTGATTAACGCGAAAATCGAGACGGGTGCAGTGAACGGCGCTTTTGCCGACACTCTGCGTGGCATCGAAGCGCAAGCCGACAAACCAGAATGGGTAGCGTATAGCGTCCCGGAAATCGTCGGCGACCGCAGCGTCTGCTGCGGAAATTTCAACGATGGCTACGGTGGCTGCGGCACATGCCGCCTCGAAAAAGAAAGTGGCGTCACCAGCACGACCACGCAAAAAGACCCAACCGGTGGAACGGTGCAACTGGAAGGCTCGCGGCAGCTTGTCGTGCTCATCCGCCTCGAAGGCAAACAGGTCATGCGTATTCGAGAAGCTTCGGAAAATTGCACGCTGGACGCAGGCGGCCTGCCTTTCATCTGGCTGACAGGTGTGCAACCGGCGCAGAGCATAGCGCTGCTCGCAGATTTCGTTCACAAAGCGACTTTCGAAGGCCACGGTGCACACGAGATCGGCCAGGGCGCGTTATCAGCGATTGCGCTCCATGCCGATCCGTCAGCCGACCGCGCATTCGAATCGTTCGTCGCCGCGGATCAGCCGGAGCAACTTCGCAAGCATGCGTCCTTCTGGCTGGGAGCCTCACGCGGTAAAGCCGGCGAGCTGCTGCTCCAAAAAATGGCGAAGAGCGATCCCAGCCCCGAAGTCCGCTCGCAGGTAGCGTTCGCGCTCTCCGTAAGCCACGAGCCGGAAGCGCTGAACGAAATGATCCGCATGGCCAAAGAGGACGAAAGCACACACGTCCGCGGCCAAGCGCTCTTCTGGCTGGCGCAAAAAGCAGGACAAAAAGCCATGGGCGCAATCACCGGCGCGATCGAAAATGATCCCGACACGGACGTGAAAAAGAAAGCCGTCTTCGCATTAAGCCAAATGCCCAAAGACGAAGGCGTCCCAAAACTCATCGAAGTAGCCAAAACAAACCGCAACCGCGAAGTGCGCAAACAAGCGATGTTCTGGCTCGGACAATCCAACGATCCCCGCGCGCTCGAGTTTTTTGAGCAAGTGCTGTCGCGCTAGGACCTAGCGCAGCAGATCTTCGAGCTGGAGGCGCGAATCGGTTTTAGCGTCGCGGTATTTGACGATGACGGCGCATTGCAAGCTCAGACCGTGCTTGGCGCCGACAGGGTGCGAGACGGCGCGCGAGCCGGGAACGACGATAGCTTCGGCGGGAATGATGAGCGGCGAAGTTTCACTCGCGGTGTACACCGCGTCGCGCACAAGATCGTACACAGGAATCGAGCGATTCAGAATCGTTCCGGTGCCGAGCACCGTGCGACGCTTCACGACCGTTCCTTCATAAACGCCGGAATTCCCTCCCACCAGCACCTCGTCTTCAATGATCACCGGCATTGCGCCCACCGGTTCGAGCACGCCGCCGATCTGCGAACCCGCGGAAATATGGCAGCTGCGTCCGATTTGCGCGCAACTGCCGACCAGCGCGTGCGAATCGATCATGGTGCCATCGCCAACGTACGCGCCTACGTTGACGAACATCGGCGGCATGCAAACGACGCCGCGCCCGATGTACGAGCCATCGCGAATGCTCGAGCCTCCAGGCACGATGCGGATACCGTCAGCCGTCGTGATCGGGCGGACGGGATACGTGGATTTATCAATGAAAGGCTGCCGCGCGGAGTCGACGGACATGTCGACGATGGAGCCCATGCGAAAGCCGAGCAGGATTCCTTTTTTCACCCACGCATTGACGCGCCAGCCCGTCGGCGACCCAGCTTCCGGCTCTGCCGCGCGCACTTCCCCGCGATTTACGGCGGCCTTGAATTCCCGGAAGAGCCGGAAATGTTCTTCGTTGTATTGAGCCGGAGGCTCGTCAAACAATCGTTCAACTTGCTGCGGCAGCATGCACTCTCTCACGCGGCAGCGTGGTGCTCTCGACAAGCTCCAGCGATTCCAGCACGGCGCGAATGCGCGCCTCGTTTTCCGCTTTCGGCGCAACGAGCGGCAAACGCCAGACCGCTTCCAGCAAACCCATTTGCGCCATGGCCGCCTTTACGGGGATCGGATTCGACTCCACGAAGTTTACTTCCATTAACGGATGCACGCGCCGGTGAATTTGCCGCGCGCCCTGAAAATCGCCTTCGAGCGCGAGCCGCGTCAGCCGCGCCATGTCTGCCGGAATTTCGTTGGACACGACGGAAATGACGCCGCGTCCGCCAAGCGAAATTATCGGGAGCGTGATCGCGTCGTCGCCGCTGAGCACGATGAAGTTGTCCGGGACGGCATTCAGTATCGCAGCCATCTGCGAAATATTCCCCGAAGCTTCCTTGATGCCGATGATGTTTTCAATCGCAGCGAGCCGCCGCACCGTTGCCGGTTCCACGTTCACGCCGGTTCGTCCTTGCACGCTATAGACAACGATCGGAAGCGTAATCCCCTCGGCGATCGCACGGTAGTGCTGAAACAGCCCTTCCTGTGTCGGCTTGTTGTAATAAGGCGTGACGGAAAGAATTCCGTCGGCACCGATTTCGGCAAGCTCGCGTGCAAGCGCGATGACTTCGGCTGTGTTGTAGCCGCCCGCGCCCGCGAGAACCGGCACGCGTCCCTTCGCCAGTTCCACGGCGATCTCGACGACGCGCAAATGCTCCTCGTGCGTAAGCGTGGGGCTTTCGCCGGTCGTGCCGCACGGCACCAGAAAATCAATGCCTGCATCGATCTGTCGCTTGATCAGCGCCCGCAGCGTTGGTTCATCCAGTGAACCATCGCGCCGAAATGGAGTGACGAGCGCAGTGCCTGTTCCGGTAAACATGGTGTTTCTCCTTCTTTGTCTAAACGTCGTGCTGCCGAAAATCGCGGTCCCGTAGCGCCGGCCTTTAGGCCGGCCTCTTCGGGTTTTGTACTGGCGTCCCTTGGGACGCCAACGAGCGGCCTAAAGGCCGCAGCCACGAAGATCCTTCAAGTCAATTCGCCGAGGATCTCCTTGAACTCGTAGAATCCTTTTTTCCCGGCGACCCACCGCGCTGCTTGTAGAGCGCCGCGAGCAAATCCTTCGCGGCTGTGCGCCGTGTGGCGAAACGTAATGGTGTCCGCAACAGAGTCGAATCCGATTTCGTGCGTGCCAGGAATCGCGCCCGCCCGATTTGAGCTCAGGCTAATGGGCCGCGAATAACCCGCTGCGCGCATCTCGTCGGCGAGTTTTTTGAGTGTGCCGGAAGGCGCGTCTTTTTTTGCGGAATGATGAATCTCCCAGCCCCACGCTTCGTATTCCGGATGTTTGGCGAAGAGTGCGGTGGCCTGCGCAACGATCTGCAGAAAAACATTCACGCCCACGGAGAAATTTGCCGCCCAAACGAGGCCGGTCTTTGCATGCTCGACAGCTTCGCGCGCATCGGGAAGCTGCTCGATCCAGCCAGTCGTGCCTACGACACAATTCACTCCAACCACAGCGAGGCGCCGGATATTTACTGACGCTGCTACTGGTGTCGTGAATTCCACGGCGACATCAACGCCGCGCAGTGTTTCGTGCGACAGTCCTGTTCCGCCGGGGTTGTCGCCCCCGGAAAATTTTGCGCGCACCTCAAAACCATACTCCGGCGCAAGGTGCTCGATGAGCTTGCCCATTTTTCCGTAGCCGACAATGGCGAGCCCCTGGCTCATGCTTGCGCGGCTCCTGTCGCGAGAAGTTGCCTCGCCATGCGCGCGTAAATCTCAACCGCTTCGGACAATTGTTTTTTCGGGATGCGCTCTTCGGCCGTATGCGCCAGATGGATGCTGCCCGGCCCGATCAGAAAAGGCTGTCCCCACGCGCCGTCAAATGTGGGAATGTCCGTGGCGAAAGCCACAACGGTCGTGGGAAGTCCGTCGAACGCCGAAAGCCGCATCGCGGGCGTGTGCAAAACTTCGCGGGCTTCCGCGCGTCCCGCAGTGGCAGCCAGCACGGCCTCTCGAATTTCCGCTGGGTCGCCCACGGTGCGAAACATGATTTCGGCTTGCGCGTGGTCGGCGACGACATTGGGAGCGCGGCCGCCGGAGATGGTGCCGATATTAAGCGTGCTGCGGCCGAGCAACGGATCTTCCGGCAACGGAATTAGACGGATGGCGCGCAAAGCATCGAGCAGCGAGTGAATTGCAGAATGACCTAGTTCAGGGTAAGCGGAGTGCGCAAGTTTTCCATGCGCGGTGACCTCGAAGCGGAGTGCGCCCTTTGAGCCGAGCGCAAGCTGATTTTCGGTAGGTTCGCCATTAATCAGAAAGCGCGTGCCACGAGGATTCGCAGCCGCGGCTTTTGCGCCCGCGCTGTTGCGCTCTTCGCCGACGACGAAGAGCAGCCCGAGATTTGTTGCGCCGGAGTCGAGAAGTTTTTCCGCCGCAGCAATCATCGCGGCGATGATGCCTTTCGCGTCGCACGAGCCGCGCCCCCAGATGAATTCCGCGTCTTCGAGCGATGGAAAGAACGGCGGCACTGTATCCATGTGAGTCGAAAGCGTGACAATGGGCTTGCCCCAGCTCGCAAAAAGATTGTCGCGGCCCGGCTCAACCGCAATGCGTTCCAGGCGCCCGTTACTTCGCGCCGCAAGCATCGACAGTTGCACGAACAAATAGTCCGCCACATTCTGCTCGTGGTTGGTCGTCGATTCGATATCGACGAGCGCGCGCGTAAGTTCGAAAAGATTCATTCAGCCGGCGTTTCTGGAGGGAGCGAAACGAAAGGAAGGAACCGCGAAGTACCGCTCGAGGCTGCTGCCTCTCGATAGCGCTCCATCCGGCTTTAGCACTGGCCGCAATGCGGCCATCTAAACGGATGACAGTGGACAGGCCTTAGACCTGTTCCCCAACCGCGGCGGCAACAGCTACCGTTGCGATTTCGGCGGACTATAACAACCTGGCCCCTTTTGCCGCGGCGTCCGAAGCTGATCGGAACTGCTCACCCGGCTACTCATGGCCTCCGCACCTCTACCAAGAACACTCTAAGTCTAGAAGAGCGCCGTAGAAAAAGCGAGTCAAATTTCTAATTTGTAGCCCGAACAAATTTGTCGCCCCCAGCGCAATCCAAGCAAGTCTGTCATTCCGAGAGTAGCGAGGAATCTGCTTTTTCCTGCAGTCGTTGCGCTCAGCGCTAGACGGGAATGACAGGTTTATGGATCGATTTAATCCGTGGGCTAAAGTTCGAGCGGCCTGAGCGGCTTTTCTTGCGAAGCGATCAGCAACTCGCCATGAAAGGCGCATTCGGCGGGGCGGCGATTGAGGGCTTCCTCCGCAGAAAGGCGCGCGAGGTCGGGATTATTGTTTTCTTGCGAGAGATGCGCCAGGACAAGATACCGCGCGCGGGCGTCAAAACCTTCCGGGTCGGAAAGATATTCGCTCACGGCATGATTCGAGAGATGGCCGGTGCGGCTGAGAACCCGCTGCTTGACGACCCACGGATACGGCCCTACTTTGAGCATGTCCAAATCGTGATTCGATTCCAGCAGTAAACAATCGGCGTCGCGCAGATGAACTTTGACCAGCTCGGGCATGTAGCCAAGATCGGTGACGAGCGCCATCTTCGTGCCATTGGTGCGAAACGTGAAGCCGATCGGATCGGCGGCATCGTGCGGAATTTGAAACGCGTGGACATCAATATCGCCGATAGTGAAATGCTGGCCGGCTTGAATGGTTTCCACGCCGCGCAAACGCTTCGCAAGCCGATCGGGCAAGGCGCGGTTCAGCGCGTCCATCGTAGGCTCCGTGACGTAAAGCGGCGCTTTCCAAAGCCCAAGCATTTGGGGAAGACCGTTGCAGTGATCGAAGTGCTCGTGAGTGATAAGGATGCCGTCGATGTGGTCGATGCTCAATTCGACGGCCGCGAGACGCGCCAGAGTTTCGCGTTTGCCCAAGCCGCAGTCCACGAGGAGTCGGGTGCGCTGCGTCTCGAGCAGTGTAATGTTGCCCGAGCTGCCTGACGCCAGTATGGAAACCCGCAAGCCGATCGCTTTGCCCTCAATTGCACTACAAAATATCACACAAACGAATTTTCAGAATGATGGCATTTCGATTCCCGCCCGTCAACGCGAAAAGAAGAATTCGTATCAAATCGAGGAGCTAACAACGTCGCGAATAGAGACTAATGGGGTTTCCCGAGTTGGGATGGCGTCAAATCGGAAGGAGCCACGCCCATCTGGTCCATTTTGTTTTTTCGCGATTCCTCAAACGCGCTTTTGGCCTTCAGGAAGTTTTCGTGAAGCGCGATGGCCTTGGATTGTTGGGACGTGAATTCGTCCCTCACGGCATGATTTCGAAAATAAAGCTTGTTGTCTCGAATGGAATAGTCATTCGTGTGCGCGATGATAAACTTGTACAAGTCGATCGTGCTTTTCATCCAGACTTCCTCGGTGCGAACCAACTCGTTGCGCGGGGCGAGGCTCTTCTCCATGCTGTTCTTCATGCCCCTCAGGAAAGCTTGTTTTTCACTCTCGGAAGCATCCACTGCGGCGACGCGATCGTCCATTTTCTTTATGATCGGATCCAGGGACGCATACTTCTCGTCCACTGCCAGCGCGGCTTGCAGTTGCGAAATCACCTTTTCCATGTGCACTTTGCCGCCGTAGGAACTGGAGGAGTACAGATCTTTGACGGCGGAACTATCGAGCGCGGTGGCTTCCGCTGAGTACTTCTGGTTCATTTGCAGGATGTCTTGAAAAAAATCTCTCGTCGGAGCGTCCCACCAATTCGCGTCTTTGCCGACGGGCTGTTTTCCGGCGGCTTCTTTCAGAAGGTTACCGGCCTTGTGATAGGCATCGGATGTGGTGCCACCGTGCCGGCTGGCAATCTCACCGGTGAAAGCAAACATGCTGAAGAGCAACGCGATTGAGACGACACCTAAAGTCTTGGAGGCAGGCTCCGCTTTCTTGCGACGCGCCTTTTGCACAAGAAACATCGCGAGCAGACCTAACAGCAAACTCATCAAGACGCCGCCCATCATGTAGCCGAAGGATTCCGCATTAATTACCCCGGCCCAGCGTAGAGCTCGCAGATAATTCAAACCGACCACAGGCACAAGAAGAATAGTTGAGAGAAACGCAAAAAGCGGGTCTCTCCAGCGATTGGTTGGACCTTCCGTCGCGGCGGGCAGGAACGGATCGCCTGACGGAGGAGAAGCGACGGCCGACGCAGCGGGAACTGATGGCTTTGCGCAACGAGCGCAGTTCCCTGCTGAGTCAAGCTCAAAACCACAGATGGGGCAGGTCATAGTTCTCCTGCTGCAGAATAAAAAGGTTTCGATTGAACCCGTGAAGTCTTCAGCCTATCAATGAGCTGCAGTGTCGACAAGTATCTAACAGGACAAGCGGGAGCGGTCGAGGGTGAAGCCGTTTAGGGGGCCGAGGACGGTGACAGCGATTTGGTCGGGGCGGAAGAAATCGTGGGCCAGGGATTGCACTTCGGCGAGGGTGACGGTTTCGATGGAGGCGAGGATTTCATCGAGGGAATAGAAGCGGCCGAAGTAGAGTTCCTGGCGGGCCAGATTTGACATGCGCGAGGTGGTGGATTCGAGGGAGAGCATGAGCGAACCCTTGAGATGATTTTTGGCGCGCGTGAGCTCTTCATCGCTGACGGGCGATTCTTTCATGGCGCGAAATTCTTTGATGGTGAGGTCGATGACCTGGCCGACGGTTTCTTTCGCGGTGCCGGCGTAAACGGTGAACATGCCCGCGTCGGAGTAAGGCGTGAGCTCGCTGAAGACGGCGTATGCCAGACCTTCTTTTTCGCGTATGTTCTGGAAAAGGCGCGAAGACATGCCGCCTCCGAGAAGATTGTTGAGGACGGCGGCGGCGAAACGCGCTTCGTGGCCGAGAGGAAGCGCCGGGACGCCGATGCAAAGATGGACTTGCTCGAGGTCGCGCTTGGTTTCGAGATGAATGGGTGCTTGTGTTGAAGGAGCGGTGTGATCTTCGAGCGTGCGCGCGGGGCGAAGATCGCCGAACTCGCGCTGCACCAGGTCCAACACTTTTTCGTGCGTGACGTTTCCCGCGGCGGTGATCACCAGATGGTCGGGCGCGAACCAGTCGCGGAAGCGCTCCACGAGATGAGCGCGGTTGAAGCCGCGAACGGTTTCCGGCGTGCCGAGAATGGGGCGGCCGAGCGGATGTTCTGGCCAGAAGCCGCGCGTGAAAATGTCGTGAAGGAGATATTCGGGATTGTCCAAATCCATCTTGATTTCTTCGAGGACGACTTGGCGCTCCTTCTTGACGTCGTCGGAATCGAACTTGGGACGCAGAACGAGATCGGCGATGACGTCAAAGGCGATGGGCAGATGGTCATCGAGGACTTTGGCGTTGAAGCAGATTTGTTCTTTCGAAGTGAACGCGTCGAGCATACCGCCTACCGAATCCATTTCGCGGGCGATGGCTTCGGCGGAGCGGCGTTCGGTTCCTTTGAAGACCATGTGCTCGATGAAATGGGCCAGGCCGTTTTCTTCGGGGACTTCGCGGCGGGAGCCGTTGCGGACCCACACGCCGACCGAGACGGAGCGAACATGCGTCATAGTCTCGGTGATGACGACGAGGCCGTTGCCGAGGACGTGCTTTTGGATGTCACGGACTTCCGTGGCGGTTGCCATAACTAATTGTGGCACAGGCAGTGTCGAAGTGAGAAGCGGAAGCCGCGCTTCGAGTAACTTGTTTTTCGCAACTGCTTATAGTTGCGAATCGCAAACATCCTGGGCGGTTCGCGGCGCTGCCGGCTTTGAACACCTCTCATGTTAAAGCCTGTGTTTTCCTGAACATTTCGACGACGGCTGAGGGCGCACAGACAGGAGTGTCTGTGCTACAAAAAGTGCTACAGGAGCTTTTCGTCGGGGTGGAGCTTGCCGAATTCGCTGGTGTAGTGGAGGGGGACGTCGCCGTAAGTGCCGCGTTCGCGCTGATAGACTTCGCAACTGTCGAAGGGCTTGGAATAGACGTGGATGCTTACGGCGCGCTGATTGAATTCGGGCAAGTTCAGAACTTGATGGACGGGCTCTAGAGGATTGACGTGGACGGGATGCGCTCCATCCATTTCGTAGATTTCCGTGGGAACGATTTTGCAGGTGCCGCAGGAGGCGTCTTTTTGTTCGACGCGAAAATTCTGGATTTTCAGGCGGCCGATGGGAGCGGACATCCAGCAATTTTGATCACGATGATTGTGAATCCGGCTGTGCTGGCCGACTTCCCAGCAGATCGTCATGCACTCGAAGAGATCGTTTTTGAAAATGAGATTGCGGGTGTAATTGCCTTTGGAGAAGAAGAGATATTTTTCGAGCGTTTCGGGGCGCACGGCATGGTGGATGATGAAGTCCTGAACGTTTTCGAGCGAGAAGGCGCGATCGGGGATTGATGCGAGGCCTTTGACCCAGTCAGCGATGGCGAGTTGCTCGACGGCGAGTTGTTTTGACATGGCAGGAAAAGTATAACGCCGAAAAGAAGCGGAGAAACACGCAAAGCAGAAATTCGTGAGCGAAACACGATATTCTGTAGGGTGATTTGGGTTGCGCCGAGCGACGAGGGAGTCGCGGGAATATTCATGGAACTGCTTGGAAAATCGAAGGATGAGCTGCGCGAGATGTGCGCGGCGATGGCGGAGCCTGCGTATCGCGGCGGGCAGATATACCATGCGCTGTATGCGGAGAGGAAGTTTGCGCTGGCGGGCATGACGAATTTGCCGGCGGCTCTGCGTGCGCGATTGGCGGCGGAGGCGACGATTAGTTTGCCTGTCGTGAAACAACGTTTTGAGTCTACCGATGGATCGGTGCGGTATTTGTTTGGACTCGGCGGGACGGAAAAAGAAGGAATTAACGCAGAGACCGCCGAGGACTCGGAGGTCACGGAGAAGATCGGAGGAGGTGGAAGAAGCAGAGCATTGAAGGCGGCGTCGGTCGAGGCGGTGTTTATGCCTAGCGAGGGGCGGCAGACGATTTGTGTTTCCACGCAGGCGGGGTGCGCGGTGGATTGCCAGTTTTGTTTGACCGCGCGGCTTGGGTTGATTCGGAATTTGACGGCGGGGGAGATTTTGGGGCAGGTGCTTGTGGCGTTGGAAGAGGATCGGCGCGGGCGAGAGGCAAGGAGTGATGCGAAGGCCGGGGAGGAAGATGCCGGGCTAAAGCCCGGCGCTACGCAAACCGTTCCGCAAACCGTCGCGGGAATCACACAGCGCGATCCCATACAAACCAATGTTGTGTTGATGGGGCAGGGAGAGCCCCTTTTGAACTTTGAGGCGGTGATGGCGGCGTTGCGGATTCTGCTGGACCCGGAGGGCGTGGGGATTTCGGCGAAGCATGTGACGCTTTCGACTAGCGGGATTGTGCCGGGGATTGAGCGGCTGGGGCTGGAAAAGGCGCGGCCTAAGCTGGCGATTTCTTTGAATGCGTCGAACGATGAGCAGCGCGATGCTTTGATACCAATTAATAAGAAGTATCCGCTGAGCGTTTTGCTGGACGCTTGCAAGAAATATCCGCTGCGTCCGTGGGAACATTTGACGTTTGAGTACGTGATGCTGGGTGATGTGAACGATGCGGCGGAGGATGCGCGGCGGGTGGTACGGTTGCTGGCGCCGCTGAAGAGCGTGAAGGTGAATTTGATCCCTTGGAATCCGGGCGAGCTGCCATACCGGGAGTCTTCGGCGGAGCGGATTGAGGAGTTTCGGCGCATTTTGGTGGATCGAGGCATACCGGCATTTGTGAGGTATTCGCGGGGGCGAGACGTGATGGCGGCATGCGGTCAATTGGCGCTGACGCAGATTGAGAATGCCCAACCTTCGGCGGCGAGCATTGGATAGCCAAAGGACCAAGAACACCTCCCCTCCCCTGTTTTCGTGTAAGTGTTGCATCTAAAAGACTTAACGTGCCACCTAACTCTATTAGAATCAACGTTTACAGGGAATCCCTGCAAATGTTGTTTCTAAAGGGCTTGTTCGGGTTAAGACGGGCCAAGAGCGCCCGCGTTTGTAATTGTTGTGAATATAAGGACTTAGGCGCAAAGGGTGCCCAGGAAGCAAAAACGCCAGCGAGATGCTGGCGCTACAGACGCGGTCACGTAATTACCCAAGAGATATGGTACGACAGAAATAAGATTTTGTCAAGCACCAAAATGGGAATAAAGCGGGCAGGGCCCTTCGAGGCTCAGGGTAAACAAGCCCGGCCCCTACAGCGTGAGCCTAACCTAGGGGCGGAGGGCGATTACTGACATGAGGCGGCCGGATTGGGGGCCTTGTTTGCGGTAGGAGAAGAGGAGGTCGGGGCGACAGGCGGTGCAGAGGTCGATGGTGTGGATGTTTTGGAGACGGAGGCCGGCGGCTAGGAGCTGGGAGCGGTTGGCTTTGCGGAGGTCGAGGAGGACGCCCTTGGGAGGGGGTTGGTGGCCGGGGGGCATCATGTTGAGCCACTGGATGGGGTTGGGCTCGTCGCCGGTGCGGAATTCGTCGAAGTAGGTGGGGGCATCTGGGAATTGGGAGAGGAATTGGGTCGCGACTTCGGTGCCGACTTCGTAGCAGCAGGGGCCGATGCTGGGGCCGATGGCGGCGAGGAGATCGCGGGGGTTGGTGCCGAAGTGCATTTGCATTTTGCCGATGGTTTTGGCGGCGATGCGGGCTAGCGTGCCGCGCCAGCCGGCGTGGATGGCGGCGATGGCGCGTTTTTTGGGGTCGACGAGGAGGATGGGGACGCAGTCGGCGGTTTGGATGGCTAGGAGGAGGCCGGGGCGGTTGGTGATGCTGGCGTCGCCACGGCACGGATCGGTGGAGGCGGTGTCAAAGAGGTGGATTACGTCGGAGTGGAATTGCTTTAGGGCGATTAGCGGGAGAGCCTCGGCACCAACGGCTCTTTGGAAGCGGCGACGATTTTCTTGGACGTTTTCGCGGGTGTCCCAGTCGGTGAAGCCTAGGTTGAGGACTTTCTCGTTTTCTAGTGGGGAGATGCCGCCGGGAGCGGTGCTGAAGGCGTGGATCAGCCAGGGGAGTTTGGAGAAGGCGGGGACTTGGAGAATGCGGAGGCCGTTGGAAGTGCGGGTGGTCCAGTTGGTTGCGGGCGCGGATGCGATGCGAGACTTGCGGACGGCGAGTTTCGGCGAAGAGGATTTCGCTGGGGGCATAAGGGTATAAGTATAATGGCGCGAAAGAAAGAACGGAATGAATTGAGATTAATCTCGGAATTTGAGAGTTGTACATGTTTCGCTTGTTCGACAAACGGCCTTGGTCACTGGACTCCCTTACTCCTCCGTGGGGTGAGTTGAAATCTATTTACAATCAAATCTGCAGTGGTGTCCTTGAACCACTTCCAGACGAGGAAATAGTATTTAAGCCAAACAGTTTACGTTGGATCGGCGGTGCGATGGATGGCGTTCTTGGACAGCAGGCGGAAGGCGCTGCGAAAGAAAAGAGAGTCTTTACGATAGTCAGCACCCTTGAATCATTGGAACAGCGAACCGACAACAAGTCCCTAAAAACTCTCTACGAGGCTGTCGTTGAGGATGGTCTTGTCGGCTGTATCGACGCGGTGTTAGAGCGATTGAAAGATTCAACTCACGCCCGTAACGGCACGCGTATCTGCGAGATCGGACGGTATTTTGCCAGTCGCGCGGGCCACCGCGAAGCGGTCAAGTTTGGATTGGCATTAATTGGGACGTTCGGAAACGCGCAGGATTCGGAGCTTCTTAAGACACTCGGTAAATCAGAGGAGTTCACTCTTTTCGCTAGCATTGCCCTGGCACGAGTTTCTGAGTATCCAGAGAAAGCTCTGTGGGATTTAGCCAAAGAAGTCCATGGCTGGGGCCGAGTGCAAATCGTTAGTCGTCTGAAAGATACCAAGGATCCGGAGATACAGGCCTGGATGCTACGCGAGGGCTTTAGAAACGAGGTCATGAACGAATACCTTGCCTGCATTTGCGCGCGTGCTGGGAAACTCCATGAAGCTCTTAATAAACAGTTTGTCGATCCCGTTCTCCTAGATGCAGCTGCGGACATTATCCGCGCCTTGATTGCTGGTGGACCGGCGGAGGACATAGACGACTATGAGCATTCCGGAGACGCCTGCGAGAGTTATCTGAACCTTGTATGGTCGCAGACTGATCTCGGTCTGCGACATCTTCTGGCCGTGGATAGATTGAAGTGGTTCTTGGCCCAGACAGACGGATGGGAAAAGCGGGATCAGAAGCAATGGAGTAATTCCCGGCGTGCAAACATGCAGTCACTCGTCGACGATGTGCTAGGCCGCGAGAGCTGGCGATCAAAAATCGCTGACGCGCTTGCCAGTGAAAATGACCAGATTTTCGATGAAGGCGACGAAGCGGCGCAAGTGCTTTCGATTGACACCTGGGAATTGCATTTCTCGAGAGTTCGGGCCAATCCACTAACATCGTCCTCTTGGTATCGGCTGATGCAGCAAACGGACGAGAGCCGACTAAACGAAGTGCTGACCTTTGTGGAGTTGGTTTTGCCATTCGATCGAATCGAAACCGGTCCCGGAGATGAATTGGGCTTGGGGGCGAATTTCCAACCACACCAAGCTCTAGATTGGGTATTGCAGGATCTCCGCCGTTTTCCTGGGCATGGATGGAAAATGATCAGGACAGGTCTGCGCAGTCCTGTAGTTCGGAATCGCAACACGGCGATCAACGCACTTTCCGCATGGGATCCAAAGTCCTGGAGTTCTGAAATGCGAGCTGCGGTCGAAAGGGCGGTGGATGCCGAGCCGAAACCGGATGTAAAGAAGCGCCTGGCCGGCATACTCGCGAGTGCTCGGGCATTGAGTATATAGTTCTGCGTTCTGGCGATGCAGTTGGTCACAGTAGAGTAAGAACATCTGCGACCGTAGTGATGGGAATGGATTTGGCGGAGGTGAGAGGACATGGGATGGAAATTGTTGATTGCGGCGGTGGTTGTGATCGGAGTTGCGGTGAGTCCGGGAGCTTGGGGGCAGTCGACGGAGACGGCGTCGGCGAGCCAGACTGCGAGGTCCGAGACGATCACGGGGCTGGTGGGGCGGCTGGAGCTGGAGCGGTATAAGACCACGATTAAGGGGTTGACACAGTTTGGGGATCGGCGGCAGGGGACGGACCGGAATCGTAAGGCGGTGGATTGGATCGAGGCGCAACTGAAGAGTTATGGCTGCACGAACACGGAGCGGCTGAAGTACGACTATCAGCCCGGGCCGCCGCGGGCCCCGCGTACGCCTCCGCCCGCAGGGCAGGCGCCGGTCGCGGCCGGCGGTGGACGACCCCGAGGGAATCGCACGCCGACGGGAGTGAATACGGATGCGAACAAGCAGCCGGATGAGAAGCTACGCCAGCTCGATTCGCAGGAGTCCACGCCGGGGGAACGCGAAGAAGTTTATTGCACGAAGATTGGAACGAGCCATCCCGAGGAAATGTATATCATCGGCGGGCACATGGACGGCATCGGGTGGGGCGAGGCGGCCAATGACGACGGGTCGGGAACCGCTCTGGTGATGGAAGTGGCTCGTGTGTTGAGCAGTCCAGACGTGCGAACGGAGCGGTCGGTGCGATTCATCCTGTGGAACAACGAGGAGACAGGATTGAACGGCAGCCAGGCGTATGTGCAGCAGCGGCAGAGTTTACAAGGCAAAGAGGATCCGCCGGGCTCGGGGCGTTACCCGGAGCCGAAATGGCTGGGAATGATTACGCACGATATGATGCTCTTCGATCACGGGATGCCGCGGGCGGATGGAACGATGAGCAAAGAGCAGCGGCCGGAGGCGGACGTCAATATTGAGTTTCAGACGAACTCGAAGTTTGCGGCGGAGTCGCAGGCCTTGGCGTGGGCGCTGGAGCGAGCCGATGAGAAGTACGCGACGGATTATCCGGCGTCGGTGAGCAGCCACATGACGAATACGGATTCGAGTTCGTTCATGGACGTGGTGCCTTCGCTAAGCGTGCGAGAAAACGAGCGCGGTACGCAGATTGGAAACGGATGGGATCCGCAATGGCACCAGCCGACGGACTTGTACAAGACGTACTCGGATGCGGACTTCCGGCTGGGATTGAATGCGACGCAGACTACGCTGGCGGCGGTGGCGGAACTGGCAGGAGCGACCGTCAAGAAATAGCGTTGGCGGAGGCTTCGCGAGGGCATTCGCAAACGGCCGATGGGCGAGAAGAAGATTCGCCCTCGGTGGGGCGGCCTACGGATGTCGGAGACTTGGGCAAATGGGGCACGATGTATCGTGCCCCTACGGGGAGTGACATTGATCATTGGGATGGGAGTGGATTTGGCGGAGGTGGGGCGGATTCAAAAGGCGATTGAGCGGTATGGGGAGACGTTTTTGCGGCGGGTGTATACGGCGGGGGAGAGAGAGTATTGCGAGCGGTTCAAGAATAAGTATGAGCGGTTTGCGGGGCGGTTTGCGGCGAAAGAGGCGGCGATGAAGGCTTTGGGGACGGGGTGGAGGCGGGGGGTGCGGTGGGTGGATTTCGAGGTGGTGCGGGAGAAGGGCGGGCGGCCGACGATCCGGTTGGATGGCGAGGCGAGGAAGATTGCGGAGGAGTTGGGGGTGAAGAGGATTGCGTTGAGTATTACGCATACGGAGGCGCAGGCGTTGGCACAGGTGATATTCGAAGGCTGATGAAAAGAGAAGTAAAGAAGTAAGGACGTAAAGAAGAGGAGCGGAAAAACATTTTACACAGAGGACGCGGAGAGCACAGAGGGCACGGAGAAGTGAGCTGAGGGACGACCGAGGCGAATCAAGCAGGCTTGGCAGCAAGTTGAATGGTTTGGAGGACAAGCTCTTCGAATGAATGAGCGAGTTTCGCTACGACTCGGATTCGTTCGTTGCACAAGATTTCTTCGTGATCGATTTTCACGATTTCGAATTCTCGATTCTTTTTTCGTGCCTTTAGATCAAAACAGACAGGATCGTAGTCCATATCTCCGCCCTTGCCGAAGGGGATGTAGCCATTCTTGAGCAAGAATCCTGACAAAAATTTATCTTTGAGAATTCTGCCGAGAACGCCGGAGAGATCAGCGCCGGGTGGGTTGGAGTGCAGGCGGTACCGTTGCAGATCGACTTCCAGCCACCGGTAGGAGAGGACGAGCTCTTCGTAGAGGGGAGGAAAGCGCGCAGGGAGCTTTGCGTATACGGCCTCCAGCATGGACCTGTCCGTCGCAAGCTGCAAAGGACGCCAGTGGTGATCATCTGCCCGGAGCGGCGAGTCGAATGGAAGGCTGAACGAGAGATCATCGATGCTTTCGCGCAGATCGTGGCCATCAAGTTTTTGCCAACACGCGACAAACTGGTCCAGCAATTGACTGTGGCGCGCTTGAGCGTTCATGTCAGGCGAAAGAGGTTGCGCCGATTCGGTCGTTGGTGCTTGCACTTACAGTCGCCGAATCGTTGGTCGTGACTTCGACTTCTATCCAGCGATTGTGAGGGTGGTTACCAGGAATCGAAAAAGAGAGGTAGTTGGAGGAGAGGGCGGGGGTGACGCCGTCACGTTCGTCGCTTGCGTTGCGGTGGAGGGTTAGGACGCGGAGGGTGCGGCCGATTTGCGCGCGGCGGAAGTGGGCGGATTTGGATTCACCGAGAGCGCGGAGTTCGCGGGCGCGGCGCTTGATGGTGGTGGCGGGAACCTGGTCTGGAAGAGAGGCGGCTTTGGTGCCGGGGCGGGGGGAGTAGGAGAAAACGTGGAGGTAGGTGAAGGGGAGGCGGTCGATGAAGGAGAGGGTGGCGGCGTGGTCGGACTCGGTCTCGCCGGGGAAGCCGGCGATGACGTCGGCACCGATGGCGGCGTTGGGGAGGCGGTCGTGGATGAGCTGGACGCGGCGGGCATAGTGTTCGGAGCGGTACCAGCGGTGCATGGCGGCTAGGATGGGGTCGGAGGCGGATTGGAGGGGCATGTGGAAGTGCTGGGCGATGCGGTCGGTGCCGGCGAAGAGGTCGATGAGATCTTGGGTGACGTCCAGGGGCTCGATGGAGCTGATGCGGAGGCGTTCTACGGGGGTTTCGTCGAGGATGCGGCGGAGGAGGTCGATGAATTCTATGCGGGGAAAGAGGTCGCGGCCGTAGGTGCCTAGGTTGATGCCGCTTAGGACGATCTCGCGGGCGGGGGAAGTAGAGGAGGTGGAGGAAGTAGAGGAGGTAAAGGAAGTAAAGGAAGTAAAGGAAGTAGAGGAGGAGGCAGGCACAGGCAGGAGTGCCTGTGCTACTGGGATTTCACGGGCGGGGGACGTAGAGGAGGTAAAGGAGGTAGACGAGGAGACAGCCAAGATTGGCTGTCCCACTTTTAGGTTCGCGGGCTCGGGTGGATGTTCTGCGGTGAGCTTTTGGATTTCGCGGATGACCTGGTCGGGAGGGAGGCTGCGTGATTTGCCGCGGACGAAGGGGATTATGCAGAAGGAGCAGCGGTTGTTGCAGCCGTCCTGGATTTTCAGGATGGGGCGGGTGTGATGGGATTCGCCGCCTTGGATGGGGGCGGAGAGGAATTCGGGGTGGGAGAAGATATCGCCCGTGAGGATGTTGGCGTGATTAAGAGAGTCGTCGGGATTAGAAATTTTGCCGAGATGGGGCGCAATGAATTGCGCCCCTACAAAGGAATGGAACGGGACGTCTGGCGAATCGGGGAACAGCGCGGCGGTTGGGACGAAATTGTTTGAGGGGCCAGCCTGGGAATTGATTGAGGCTTCAGACAGCGAGCCGGTCGAAAGTGCGTCGATGAGATTGGGGATTTGGGGTTTGTGGGAATTGCCGACGACCCAGGTGACGCCGGGCAAAGAGGCTAGTTCTTCGGGGGCGCGTTGGGCATAGCAGCCGGTGACGATAAGGCGGGCGGCGGGATTTTGGGCGTGGATTTTGCGGACGGAGTCGCGGGCTTGGGCGTCGGCGGCGGCGGTTACTGTGCAGGTGTTGAGGACGACGATGGCGGCGGAGGCGGGATCGGGGGCGGGGGTGCAGCCGCGATCGAGGAGTTGGCGTTCGAGGGCGGCACCGTCGGCTTGGGTGGCGCGGCAGCCGAATTGTTGGATGAAGAAGGTGGTCATTGATTCGCGAGACGGCGCAAAAAACTACGAATAAGATTTTTACACAAAGATCACGGAGTACACAGAGAGCACAGAGAAGCGGAGGAGAAACACACTTCCTGGATAGATGCGCTCCGCAAACAACAGATAGGATAACCGCTTCGATGTTCGGCGGGAAGCCGTTCTATGGCGAAAACGGATGTGACACAGGCAGCCTTTACTCCGCGTGTGGAGGGCCGCTACAATCTGTTGCTGAAAATGTGCGCTCTGCGGCGACACCCTTCTGCGTTGGACAACCCCAAGATTTCGGTGGTGATTCCCGTTTACAACGAAAAAGCCACGATGGAAGAGATCCTGCGGCGCGTTTCGGAGACGGGGATGCGCATGGAAATCGTGGTGGTGGACGATTGCTCGACGGATGGGACGCGGCAGTATTTGGAAGCGATGATGCAGGCGCAGGGGAAAGGCGAGACGTGGGCTCCGGCGCACGATGGCGGCGATCCCGTGGACGTGCGGGAATTGCGGATTTTTTTTCAGGCGCAGAATCAGGGCAAGGGCGCGGCGTTGCGGCGCGGGTTTGCGGAGACGACCGGGGACATTGTTTTGGTGCAGGATGCGGATTTGGAGTATGACCCGAAGGATTATCCGAGTTTGGTTGGGCCAATTATTGACGGGCGGGCGGACGTGGTGTTTGGGTCGAGATTTCTTGGCGGGCCGCAGCGGGTGCATTACTTTTGGCACTATGTGGCGAACAAGGTCTTGACGCTGCTTTCGGATGTGATGACCAATTTGAAGCTGACGGACATGGAGACTTGCTACAAAGTGTTCCGCAAAGAGGTGCTGCAAGGGATTACGCTGCGGTCGGACCGGTTCGGGTTTGAGCCGGAAATTACGGCGAAGATTTCGAAGGGCAAGTGGCGGATTTACGAAGTGCCGATCAGCTATGCGGGACGGACGTACGAAGAAGGCAAGAAGATTACCTGGAAAGACGGCGTGCAGGCGCTGTGGTGCATTTTTCGGTACAAGATCGCGGATTGATAGAGAGTGAGTAGTGGGTAGTGAATAGTGAGTAGAGCGGAAACCCAGCTGGGTGTTTTTAGGGCGAAGCCGAAGAATTGGCGCAATAGACCGGAAGACAATCAACGACAATTTGATTTTGCGGTGACCGAGGAACTTCTTTTCGGGTCAGGGCTGGTGTGAGGCTGCTTCGGCGTAGCCGTGCGGGTGTTTTTGTTTCCACGACCAAGCTGAGGCGATGATCTCTTCGAGAGAAGAATGTTGGGCTTCCCAACCAAGGGCGCGGCGAAGTTTTTCCTTGCTGGCGACGAGGACGGCGGGGTCGCCGGGACGGCGGGGCGAAACTTTGCGAGAAATCTTGCGGCCGGTGATCTTTTCGGCGGCGTCGAGGACTTCGAAGATGGAAAAGCCGCGGCTGTTGCCCACGTTGAAGGCTTCGCCGGAAACGGATTCTATGGCTTCGAGAGCGCGGAGGTGGGAATCGGCGATATCGAGGACGTGGATGTAGTCGCGGACACAGGTGCCGTCGGGGGTAGGGTAGTCCGAGCCGAAGACTTCGACGTGGGGAATAACGCCTTGCGCGGCGTCGAGAACTTTTGGAATGAGATGGGTTTCGACGCGATGATGTTCGCCGCGTTCGGCGGAAGCGCCAGCGGCGTTGAAATAGCGGAGAGTGGCGTACTGGAGGCCGGTGTAGCCGCGGTAGTCAGAGAGAATTTCTTCGAAGCGAAGTTTGGATTTGCCGTAGGGGTTGATGGGGTCTTTGGAATGATCTTCGGGGATGGGGACGGTGTGGGGTTCGCCGTAGGTGGCGGCGGTGGATGAGAAAATGAATTTTTTGACGCCGTGGCGAGTTACAGCGTCGAGAAGATTGACGCCACAGGCGATATTGGCAGCGTAGAACGTGCTGGGTTCGCGGACAGACTTGGCGACCAGGGCTTCGCCCGCGAAATGCATTACCGCGTCAATCGGGTGCTTGGAGAAGACTTCTTCGATTTGGGATCGGACGCCGAGATCGGCTTTGCGGAATATTGCTTTGGGAGGAACGGCGGCGGCGTGGCCCTCTTGAAGATTGTCGAGAGCGATGACCTGGTAGTCGCGGGCTAGGAGAACCTCCGTGCAAATGCTGCCGATGTAACCTGCGGCTCCGGTGACAAGAACGTTCAAGGAAATAACCTCGCCTTCATGGGTGAAATTTGTACTGCGTTCGCGCCAGCTCCAAAACTATCAGGATGGGGACTGGTTGTCAGCCAAGAATCGGGAAGTATCGGGAGAGTGCGACCGTCGATGAGACGAGGAACAGTTCAAGGGGTTGACATGCGGCGCTGGAAAGTCAGAAGTATCAGATCGGCGCGGCGGCGGACGCCGAATTTGCTAAGAAGGTTGGAGACGTGAAATTTTACGGTGCGCTCGGCGATGTTAAGTTTGCTGGCGATTTCTTTGTTGGAGAGATTCTCGAGGAGGGAGTCCAGGACTTCCTGCTCGCGGCGGCTGAGGTTGGTGACGGAATCAGTTTTGAGACGGCGTCCCTGACTGGTGAGAACAGAATCCACGAAACCGGAAAGGACGGAGCGCGGAACCCAGAAACCGCCGTTGGCGACAAGGGGCAGGGCGCGGACCAGCTGATCGCGCGCTTCCGTGTAAGTGAGAAGACCCTTCACACCGAGGCGCAATAGTTGGTAGCTGTTGGCGTCCGTGTGCTGTTCGCCGACGACGATAAGGCGCGCCTCAGGATGACGTTCGAGAAGGTTGGCCAAGAGAGCGCCGGTAGCGGGACGCGCGGCGTGGCCATCGATTACGTAGACCTGAGCGACGGGCGGCTCGAAATTGCGCATGTCGGGCGCGAGGGTGGATTCGAGCTGCTTGACGACGACTTTGAATTGAGCCTTCGACAAGACGCGTTCGAATTCGCTCAGCACCAGAGGGTGCGGCGACAGGATGCAAACCGTCAGTTTTGAAGATACGCGCTTGGTAGCCACTATGTGCCAGCGTAGTGAAAACTGTCCTTTGGGGCAAGTCTCTTGGAAGGGCCTGTTCTCGAATTGTTACGTAACAGGTAGGGTGCTTTTTCGGTGGGGGCCAGGGGCGGATTCCGCAGGTTGGGGAGATTGGGGCGTGGGGCAACGAGGTTGATGATTTTCAGGCAGCGGCTTACGAGATAGTCGAAAGCGTTACGAGACCGCATCATGGGATTTGGGTACCGGCGGTTCGGGGCGCTGGAACGACCGTTCGCACCAAAAAAGCACTAGTTCGCTGCAACGTGTTCGATTCCAGGGTGGAACCTGCGTAAAATAGGGGCGTACCCCAAACGCGGCCTTCTCTGCTGGTGTCCCCAATGCAAGAGGTAGTCCGGTAAGGATTTGCGGCTTTTTCCAAATGCGCAATTTGAACGAATCGGCGAAGGCACTGCGAGAGTTGCTCTCGGGGCGGATACTTGTGCTCGATGGGGCTATGGGGACGATGCTGCAGCAGCGGCACCTGACTGCGGAGGATTTTGGCGGGGCGGCGCTGGAAGGTTGCAACGAGAATTTGGTGCGGACGCGGCCGGATGTGGTGCTGGATATTCACCGGAAATACTTCGAGGCGGGGTCGGACATCGTTGAAACGAATAGCTTCGGCGGGGCGCCGATCGTTTTAGCGGAGTATGGGTTGGCGGACGATGCACATTTCTTGAATAGGCGAGCGGCGGAGTTGGCACGGCAGGCGGCAGATGAATTCAGCGCGGCGGGGAAACCGCGATTTGTGGCGGGGTCCGTCGGGCCGACGACCAAGGCGATTACTGTTACGGGTGGCGTGACGTTTGATGGTCTGATCGAGGCGTACTACGCGCAGGCGAAGGGGTTGGTCGAAGGCGGCGTGGATTTGTTATTGGTCGAAACTTGCCAGGATACGCGGAATATCAAGGCGGCGCTGCTGGCGATTCAGAAACTTTCGAAAGAAATCGGCGTGCAGGTGCCGGTGATCGTGTCGGTGACGATCGAGCCGATGGGAACGATGCTGGCGGGGCAGACGGTAGAAGCGATGTGGGCGTCGCTGCGGCATGCGAAGCCGCTGGCGTTTGGGATGAACTGCGCTACCGGGCCCGAGTTCATGACGGATCATATCCGGACGTTGAGCCAGATTTCGAGCGAGTTTGTGTCGTGTTATCCGAACGCAGGATTGCCGGACGAAGAGGGTAAATATCTAGAGACGCCGACTTCGCTGGCAGCGCAGCTTGAGAAATTTGTGGATCATGGCTGGCTGAACTTTGTGGGCGGGTGCTGCGGGACGACGGAGCAGCACATCCGCGCGATTGGGCAGATGGTGGAGGGCAAGAAGCCGCGCGTGCGGCCGGGCGAATCGCACAGGGCGGTGTATTCGGGGATCGAAACGATCGAAGCGGAGGACAGTACGCGGCCGCTGCTGGTGGGCGAACGGACGAACGTGATTGGGTCGAGGCTCTTTAAGAATTTGGTGGCGGAAGAGAAATGGGAAGAGGCTAGCGAGATTGCGCGGCGGCAGGTAAAGGGCGGGGCGCATATCGTGGATGTGTGCCTGCAAAGCACAGAGCGGGATGAGAAGAAAGATATTCCGGTTTTTTACGAGAAGCTGATACGAAAAGTGAAAGCGCCGGTGATGATCGATACGACCGATGCGACGGCTATCGAGCTGGCGCTGACGTATTGCCAAGGCAAGTCGATCATTAATTCGATCAACCTTGAAGATGGTGAAGAAAAGTTCGAGCGGGTGGTGCCGATTGCGCATGATTTCGGCGCGGCGGTGGTGGTTGGATGTATTGACGAGGATAAGCTGCAGGCGCAGGCGTTTACGCGGGAACGTAAGCTGGCAGTAGCGCAACGGAGCTACAAGCTGCTGACGGAAAAATATGGGTTGGGGCCGGAAGACATTATTTTCGATCCGCTGGTTTTTCCGTGCGCAACGGGCGACGAGAATTATATCGGCGGGGCAGTCGAAACAGTGGAGGGGATCCGGCTGATCAAGCAGGCTCTGCCGGATGTGCGTACGATTTTGGGGATTTCGAATGTGTCGTTCGGATTGCCTGCGGGCGCGCGCGAAGTTGTGAATTCGGTTTTCCTTTATTACTGCACGAAAGCGGGGCTGGACCTTGCGATTGTGAATACCGAAAAACTGGAGCGGTTCGCTTCGATTCCGCAGCACGAACGAGATCTTGCCGAGAACCTTTTGTTTTCGCATCCGCCGAAGGATGTGCCTGCAGATCATTCGCAGGCGGAGTTGCTGCGCCATGTGCCGGCAGACTGGCGAGAGCAAAAGAAAGAACAACGCGCGGCGGTCAATCAGTACCACATCGCTGCAATCGCCGAGTATTTCCGGACGGCGAAGAAGAAAGAGAAAAAACTGGCCGCGAGCCTACCGCTGGACGAGCGGCTGGCGAATTACATCATCGAGGGGACACGGGACGGCCTGATCGCCGATCTGGAGCGCAAGCGCGCGGAAGGCGCGGCGCCGCTGGACATAATCAACGGCCCGCTGATGACCGGGATGGCAGAGGTAGGGCGGCTATTTAATGCGAATGAGCTGATTGTGGCCGAGGTGTTGCAATCCGCGGAAGCCATGAAGGCTTCGGTGAACCATCTCGAGCAGTTCATGGAGAAGGCGGACACGGCGAAGCGCGGAAAGATTGTGCTGGCGACCGTGAAGGGCGACGTACACGACATTGGGAAAAATCTCGTTGAGATTATTTTGAAGAACAACGGGTATGACGTGGTGAATCTTGGAATTAAAGTGCCGCCGGAAGAATTGATCAAGGCGTATCTGCAGCATCATCCGGACGCGATCGGGCTTTCCGGGTTGCTGGTGAAGAGCGCGCAACAGATGGTAATTACGGCGAATGATCTGAAGGATGCGGGAATCGAGATACCGCTGCTTGTGGGCGGGGCGGCGCTTTCCGCGAGATTTACGCGGACCAAGATTGCGCCTAGTTATGGCAGGGCGGTGTGTTACGCGAAGGACGCGATGACGGGGCTGCGGCTGATGAACCAGTTGATGGACCCAGCGACGCGGGAGCAGGTTTTGCACGAGCACGCGGCATCCGGAAACGGGTTTGCAGTGGCCACGGCGGTGAAGGTAACGGAGATACCCAAAGTAACGCGCTCACCGAAGGTGCGGACGGATCTTCCGATTCCAAAGGTGGGGTATCTCGATAGAAAAGTGCGGCTGGTGCCGGATTTGAACGAAGTATGGAGTTACATCAACCCGTTCATGTTGTATGGACGACATATGGGATTTCGCGGGGATTTTGAGAAGCGATTTGCCGAGCGGGATGCAAAGGCGGTCGAGCTATTTGAAAGCATGGAAGAGGTAAAGCGTGATGCGGCCGAGTTTATGAAACCGCGTGCGGTATGGCAGTTTTTTGAGGCGGAGTCCGATGGCGATGCAATGCATCTGTTCGCTCCGGGCGGTGCGGAGCCAGTGCATACGTTTCGGTTTCCGCGACAGCGGGTTGGAGACTATCTCTGCCTTAGCGACTATGTACTGCCGGCGCAGAATGGGCAACGGGATCACATTGCTCTGTTCGTTGTAACGGCGGGCGAAGGGGTGCGAGAGCGGTCGGAGAAAGCGAAGAACGAAGGCTATTATTTCAAGTCGCACGGGATGCAGGCGCTGGCGATCGAATCGGCGGAAGCGTGCGCGGAGTGGCTGCACCGGCGCATTCGCGAGGATTGGGGCTTTCCTGACCCGGGAGAAATGACCATGGCGCAGCGGTTTACTTCACGCTATCGCGGGAAAAGGTACAGCTTTGGCTATCCGGCGTGTCCGAATTTGGAGGATCAGGCGGGGATTTGGAAGCTGTTGCGGCCGGAAGAGATTGGCGTGCAGTTGACAGAGGGATTCATGATGGACCCGGAAGCGAGCGTCAGCGCGCTAGTCTTTCATCATCCAGACTGCACATACTTTTCTGTAGGGGAAGGCGCTGAATCTTAACCCCGGAATGACAAGCGCCGACCCTTGTGAAGCTTAACTGCTGCTCGCCTCGTTAAGACAGTCGGGGTTCGGTGCACACCATATCTGAAGAGCCAGACGATTCCTTAGGGCCGGAGTGCGAGGAGATGGTGGACCGCAGCGAGCAATGATTGCGCGGACAGGCCGGCGGCGGTATTCCCCATTACGTCTTTCCGCACGATGTGGACCGTCTTGAAGCCGACGTTTTTGCCGGCCTCGACATTGATCCCTGAGCTGCCGATCATCCAAGACGAAGCTAGACCAAGATCGGGAGAGTGATCCGCAGCCAAGGGCATGGGTGAGCCGGTTTACGGGAGCTGCAACGGCTCTTTCTCATGTGGGCAGTATTATGCTTTCGTGATTGCTGCGCCAGTATTTACAAGTTCCTTGCACATTCTCCGGCGAATTAGCTTTTGCTCGTCTTCCGTCAACAGTCCTTTTGCCACGCCTATTTGATTGCTAACCACGAAGAGGTCGTAGCCAGCTCCCCTGAGAAGGACCATTGCTTCGGGGATGCCCGGTAGAGATTGCAGCACTTCCCAGCAAGTTACATATTGGCCTTCGGGAGGCTGACGGTCGATAACCCCGTCACGATTCAGAAACGCCCCCCCTCCTTATGGAAGATTTCCCGCTCCACTAGTTCTGAGATGATGTGGCCGATGAGGATATGGCATTCTTGAATCCGCGGCGTCTCATTCGATGGCACACAGATGCAATGATCCACCAGTTTGCTTAAATTGCCACCGATGCGTCCTGTCAGAGCCACAGTATGCAACCCGATTTTTTTGGCCGCCGACATAGCATGTTGCACGTTTAAGGAATTACCGCTCGTCGAAATGCCTATAGCAACGTCCCCCGGACGACCCAAAGCTTCCAGTTGCCGAGAGAAAACTCGATCGAATCCGTAATCGTTCCCGATGGCGGTAACGCAAGAACTATTCACGGACAAGGCTAGCGCGGGCAAGGCCGGCCGATCGAAGGCAAAGCGGCCCACAAGTTCCGCCGCCATATGTTGTGCATCGGCCGCGCTTCCACCGTTACCAAACAACAAAGCTTTGTTCCCTTGCTTGAGGGCATCGACCAGGATTGCGCTTACTTTCGCAATCGTTAATACAACCTCCTGACTGCGAAGTAAGGATTGCTTCACCTCAATTGATGCTTCGATCAATTCAGTCACGCGGCGCTCAAAGTCATTCGTTTGCTTCATTCGCCCTCCGCAGGTAAGCACCGACTCCGGGTAATCTAGTTCAGGCAGCGTGCCTCCGATATGCCCACCTGGCCAGCTTCACATGGTTCCCATTCTACAGGCTGAGCATAATGATTCAGTTTGAACAACGAGATTAGAAATTGCACACCGACCACAATTGAATCACTCTCGTAATCAGAAATGCCAGAGAGTTGTTTCCGGCAGGCTGGCTCAACGAGTCGATTCGTGAGCTCCCCTGTCCGTGCATAGTCTTCCGATGTTCCCATAAGGGCCCACCAAATCCGCCTCCCGTTCGGCGGAAACTCGGAAAAAATTTGGGAAATATAAGTGCCGAAAACCAGTTAATTGCGTTTACCCAGGTGCGGCTATACGTCTCTCGATTTAAAGTTGTGGAGGCCGCTAGCCAGACAATCGAGCGCAGGGATTTCGAATCGCGAGTTGCCCATCGTAAAGCGGCAGCAACGACCAGCACGTCAGGTCATACCTTTCCCGCACCTTGGCCTTGGGAATGTCGTGACCGCCCATGGCGACCCGCGAACGCACGCGAGCGATAACGAGACCAGATTCCACCTGCGGATTAACGTTGTAATCACTCGGAGAATCACATCTTTGGTGTTCGTATCGACGCTGTTCCCACAGATATTGCTTGCTGACGGGCTTAACCGTGCAGGATAATCTGCGGAATAGCTGACGTCGAGCCAGCCCACAATCATGATCTGTCCTTCTTGCAAAGGCGAAAACCCTGTTCTCGCCGTACGTTGCCATCTCTGCGGGGCAGCCCTCGAACGTCCTGAGGTGAACCGGGACAGTGAAAGCCACGAAGCTGGGGCGTCCTTGAATCAAGGACATCAGTCGAAACTATCTTCAGGCATCCAGCCGTCCCCTCGCCTGGACCGCCAGGCGGACCGAGGCATGGACGGTGCTGCCCCCCCAGCAGGTTCCCGGAGCCTGGATGGACCGGGGGTGTCGATATTGAGCAAGACACCTTCCGGGTCCGTTCCCGTGGACGATCGCACGATGGACAGCTCTCAACCAAGCGCGTTCGCAGGAACTGAGGAAGGTCGGTCGCCGGCTGCAGAGTCGAGGCCTCGCACAACGGGCGGGGCGAGCCGCAGGCTCAGCATTTCGGGCGGTCTCGAACCCGGGACGGATTTCGGGCCTAGGTTCCGAATCGAAGAAATGATAGGCGCAGGGGGGATGGGCAACGTCTATAAAGCGTTCGACAAGGAGCTGTCGCGCACCGTGGCCATCAAGACCCTTCTGCCAGAGCTGGTCAGCGATTATCTTTTGACCCAACGCTTCAAGCAAGAACTGCTGCTCGCCAGCAAGATTTCCCACAGAAACATCCTGCGCATCCACGACCTTGGCGAGGTTGATGGTGTGAAGTTCATCACCATGGCCTTCATCGAAGGCAAGGACTTGAACCAGTTGCTGAAAGAAGAACAGCCATTCCCTCTCGAGCGGTCTCTTAAGATCGCCAGGCAACTGTGCGAAGCACTCGATGCGGCTCATTCCGAGGGCGTGGTGCATCGCGACTTCAAGCCGCAAAACGTCTTAGTTGGGAATAACGACCACGTCTACGTATCCGACTTCGGACTGGCGACATCGTTGGAGACAGCGAAGATGGGGATGACGCGCACCGGCGCGGTTATGGGCACGCCGCGGTACATGTCGCCGGAACAGGTAGAAGGAAAACCGGTCGACAGCCGGAGTGACTTGTATGCCCTGGGGTTGGTGTTCTACGAAACGGTGACTGGGGCGACTCCTTTTTCCGGTGAATCGACATGGCAGTTGATGTATCAGCGTGTCCAGGTAATGCCCAAGGATGTGAAGCTCGTCAATCCAGCGCTGCCGGACAATGTGGCGCGCGTTATCATGCACTGTCTCGAGAAAGACCCCTCCAAACGTTACCAGAGTGCTAAAGAAATTCTGGCGGATCTGGATGCTGCACGCAGCCCCACGCTCCCTCTTTCTACTACGCGGACGGTGCAGATCAACCTCCCGGTCCTAGAGAAACGCTGGTTGTATGCAGCGGGAGGCGGGATGCTTCTTCTGGTGGGCCTGTTTTTTGCGATTCCCAGGACAAGACACTGGATTTTTGGAGCTCCCGCGGTTGGAACTTCAGGTTCCGGGACTATCGGTCTACCATCAATATCTCAGGCAAAGTTCGTCGCCGTCCTGCCGTTCCGCGTGCTGGGGGACCAATCGTCGCTCGGGTATGTAGCCGATGGTTTGGTCGAAGCCATGTCAGCGAAGCTCTTCCAGCTAAAGGATATCCGCCTGGCCTCTTCGACGGCGGCTGCCAAAATCGACCCGAAGACCCCCCTCCCGCAGATCGCGAAGGAATTAGGCGTGAGCCTTATTGTGCGTGGAACGGTGCAAGGATCCGGGAACGACCTGCGGGTAACAGTACACCTGGAAAATGCAGCTGAGAACCGTCTAGTGTGGAGCAAGGAGTTCGCAGGGCTAACGGGCGACCTGCTGACCATCGAGGACCAAATATACAGTCAGCTCGTCGACGCTCTTGCCATCAAACCAAGCAATGCAGAACTTGCGCGGGCCACTGCACACCCTACAGAAGATATGGAGGCGTACGCCTCCTATCTTAAGGGCCGCAACGCCTTGCGTGGCCAGCAGGATCTCAAGAACGTTCGGTCAGCGATCGATTTCTTCGAACAGGCGTTGAAAAAGGATTCCGGCTTTGCGCTGGCCTACGCAGGTGTCGCTGATGCTAGCTTGATTATGTATCGTGAGACAAAAGACAGCTCTTGGTCGGCAAAGGCCTTAGGTGCCGCTCAGCAGGCACGAGTGTTGGGAGAGGATCAACCCGAAATTCATTCGGCCCTCGGAAACGTTTACAGGGCTACTGGCCGGACCGCTGAAGCGATTGTCGAACTGAAGCAGGCTCTCGAACTCGCTCCCAATTCCGATGAGGCCTACCGTCGTCTCGCTACAGCCTACTTGGCCAGTGGCCGCAGCGCAGAGGCAATCCAAGCCTATCAGAAGGCTGTCCAATTAAATCCTTATTATTGGGTCAATCACAACGTCTTGGGAAACGCGTATTATCAGTTAGCGAATTATGGAAAGGCTGCTGATTCCTACCGGCGGGTGATTGAACTCGATCCAAACAATCCTTACGCCTACAACAACCTGGGCGCGGTCCTGGTTCAGAGTGGAAAATTTCGAGAGGCGATTGAGCCTCTACAGAAATCCTTACAATTTAGCGCCGACGGACAGGCTTACAGCAATCTCGGCATCGCCTATTTTTACTTGAAGGACTACGACAAAGCTATATCCGCCTACGAAAAAGCCGTTCAACTTGTGCCGACGTCCGATATGTTCGTGGGGAATCTTGCGGAAGCCTATGACTTGGTCGGACAGAAGGATCGCGCGCGGGCAACGTTTGAACAAGCCATTTCGCTCGCCTATAAGGATCTTCGGGTTAACCCCCGCGACGCTGGCACGAAGGGCAGGCTAGGGCTCTGGTATGGCAAAAAAGGAGACATCCAACAGGCACTTAAGTTCATCAGGGAAGCCCGCGCGCTTGATGCCAACAATGTGGATTTAATTTATTACCAAGCTCAGGCGTTCGCCCTATCCGGCGACAAGGCGAAGGCTCTGGCAGCCTTGAGCGAGGCGTTTCAAAAAGGACAGCCCCCTCCAATTGCCCTGGCAGAGCCCGATCTGGAGAGTCTCCAAAAAGACCCCGACTTTCGGAATCTGATAAAGGAGTTCACCCGCCCGGATTAGGCGGGTGTTTTCTTCATTCGACGGTGCAACCCGAGCACTCCAAGTCCAGACACAATGAGAATTAGCGTCCCCGGCTCAGGCACTGGCAGCGGCACGTTCGAAGTGTAGGTGACGGTCGTCCCCTGCACAACCCCGTTCGTCTCAAGTATGAAAGAGGAAAAGTCGCTCTGGCAGACTTCGTCGCTAGTCCCACAGATAAGTCCTCCCGACAGAATCGCCTCAGGGTTTTCGGTGGCAACATCAGAGACGATGGTAAGGATCCCGAAAATGCTGCCATCGATCACTGAAAAGGCGGTGCTTTGGGATTGGCTGAACAAATAATCGAAGTCCGTGATGTCCACTGTGGAACTAAAAGTCTCAGAACTGAAATCGCAGAATCCACCCGTGCAGGTTATCCCCGCCCCTGGCTCCATCAGAACGGACAATGTGCCAGTCCATGGCGCTTGGTCTCCGTCACCTTTCACCCCAAGTGCAGGGTCGACCCCGTCCGCCAGCGCTGCGGTGGATGACAGTCCAAAAACGATCAGGATGAGGAACCAACGTATGCTTTTCATGCATGCACCCCCGCGCACCACGACGCCGAGTGAAGGACGAACCATCCGTGCAATCCGGCTGCCAAATTTGAGAATATTATGAAACTGCATCGCCTTTGTTTGCCGTAGTTTGGGAAGGGGATAGGCACCCGAAATCTGATGTGCGCAAATCTTTTCCTGGACTGGTAGCATGAGTTCTTGAATCCTGCACATTTCCGCTGTGAGCGAGGAGATGTAGTCCTGATGCTTGAAATTCTCAAAAGTACGCCTCGCGAATTCTGGATGCCATCCATGACGATCGGGGCTGCTAATCATCCAAAGAACCCGCCTCTTCACGCGATAGTCAGCTCTCCTCCGAAAGCTAGGTCATGGCTCAATGATTAGTTCCGTCTTTCCAGCGGGTTTGGCACTGAGACTCGAGATGAATTACATTTGAGTACGGCTCGTATTGGGAGAGCATCGGATGAGAGTACGTTTTCTGCGCCCCTCGGGTGAGAGGTCGAGGATCACGCGGATTGCAGTGGCCCTCGCGTCGGCGCTCTTTCTCTTCACAGCCGAGAATATTTGGATTGATTCGTGGTTGAGAACCAAGTTTCATTCTATGCCCTCACTCGTGCCCGAGGCCCTGAGCGGAGCCTGGTTTTTGGCCTTTGCAGTCTGTGCCATCGTGGTGGTGCTCTTAAATGTATGGGAGATTCTGTTAATCCGAGACCGAACACTTCATGTCTCGACAAAGATCGTGACAGGGATCACGGTGCTTGTTGCCATGCTGCTGAGCGCTCAATGGTTCCGTGTAACCAGTGGACTGCCTGCAATACCGCGGCCGCAACAGTCAAGCAAGATACACACGGTCACGCTGACTTGGGAAGCCAGCAGTTCGCGGATAAATGGATATAATATATATCGGAGTACTACATCTTGCATGAATTACACTAAAATTAACTCTTCTCTGATTCAGGAACTTACGTACACAGATAACAGTGTCGTAAGCGGCGTGACTTATTACTATGTGGCTCGGGCAGTGAATGGTCGAGGCAAAGAGAGTGCCGATTCCAACGAAACCGCTGCAGTCATTCCGCAGAGGTGACAGGGACTTCGCCACTAGGAAGTAGAATCAATATTTTTGCCGAGAGCCGAGACTTGACTGATGAAAGTTGGCTGGACCGGCGGGAGGATCAGTTTACCCACGGCCAAGACAGAGTGCACATGAAATTCATCCAACTATGTCATTGGGGTCTCCGCACCGGATCTGCTAAGGGCTGGCCTCCAACAACGAAAAGATACGTACCAAGCTATCCTACCCTGTCCTCATGCGCCTGCAAGATTGTTTGGCGGACTTGGGGCATGTAGTCGAAGTTTCTCTCGTCGCGAACATCTGGCCAGGGAGACGGCGACGTTAACAGTCTATCCCAAACTGTCAGAAGCCTAAATCAAATACGCGGTCGAATCGATTGGCGGCGCCCTCTGCTAACGAAGCGGTTGGAAGACGTCTTTGTTTGGTTTGCAATAACTCGTATTCGATATGGTTCCCCCCACCTGGACAGCGACCCAATCCTGCGGAACAGAGTGTGTGGCGAATTTCCACTATTATGCGGCCGATGACTTCGAATGATCTCGGGCGCTGGAAGTGTGCAATTGCAAGTCGCTGAAAAAAAGAGTGTTACGATTTCACCAAAACTGGCATCTGAACTGCTCAATCTTGTAAGGAGCCGTTGAAGACTATTCTGGCCCAGGGGAAAACTATGTATCTGAAGCTGCTACGGTTGGTGGTCGCTATTCTTGCAGTGACGTTCGTCAGTTCGGCGAAGGCTGATCCGCTCAACACGGTCTATTTTGACGGCACCTATGCATTCGCTGACAGCAATGGGTACGGGATACCACCGTACGGCGGAACGTTGAATGGTCAGACGGAATCGTTCTTCTGTGTAGATTTCACTCACGATATTAAGACAGGCGACGCCTGGAATGTGAATATTACCAGTTTGACCGGATCTAGCTTCGGTTCAACACGCCTAGGGTCAGGCAGCCAGTCAACGTACATGCTGATGGCATATTTGATTACCCAAATGATGGGGAATGGACTTACCCAAGCGCAGAAAGCAGCGGATCAATACGCAATTTGGAGCTTTAGCGGCGGTCCCGCAAATCCGTACGGAAGCACTAGCGCCATCATAGCAGCGGCTTTGGTGGGAATGAAGGCCAGTGGGTTTACGGGGCAGGGATGGGAAATTCTGACGCCGACTGGCAGTGTTGGCCAGGAATTCCTAATGCAGGTGCCGGAGCCCGGGACGTTGCTTCTGCTCGTGATCGGGCTGGTTTTGCTGGGACTCGCCCTTCGCAAGCGGTCGCTTGTAGGAGCACAAGCTCACTAATTAGCGTTGCATAAGCGAATTTTCATAAGGGTATGCCGGAATTAGGATTCCGACATACACTTATTTTTCTGTCGAGTACGGGAGCTGCCTTGGGATCGCTCACGGCATTTGATGGGTGGGTGTTGACATAAGGCCGCAGTGGAGCTTGGGAGGAGACCCTGGATTGCTCCTCTCGAAATCGCTTCCCCCGGAAAATCGGAATTTTTACCTGTTTCGGCTTGAATAACACTCTACAGGCTTAATCTCCTGCCCTCCGGGCCTAGGGAAATGTCCAGATAGATAGCCGGTTCTACCCAATTTCGGAAAATCAATTCCGCTAAATATGTTAGAAGGAGATGTATTGTGAAGGATTCAAGTTAAACGTATTTGTTTCATTGAATTAGCTGCTCTCCACAAGGCATTAGGCGCCAAAACAAAACGTTGAGTCTCGCGAATGTCTTTATGTTTCTATAACTTACAAATTGACTGGAAAGGCGAGACAAGTGCTTTAACTAATGGCAACGCTAAATGATTGGACGGAGAAACTTTAGTCAAAGGGGAAACCATCGGTGTCTAGTCCTTATATCGATCCAGGAAGTAGCGCATTTCTCTGGCAGATCTTTGCGGCCAGTCTGCTGGCTGCGTCTTTTTACATCAAGTCTTCCATAAAGTGGGTTAGGGATTGCTTTCGAAGACGCGCTAACTAGGTAGTCCGCAGATGAAGCGGATCTACACTAGACGTTTGCCTTCCTTCAGGGATCCAGCAGGTCGACTTGTTGATGCAGAAGGGCGAATCCTGCGCTGGATCTCACCTGCCCATAGAGACGAGTTTGAAACAGTTGCCGCTTCTTCGGTTGTGCTAAAGGCTATCGAAAACGGTCAAATCGTCCCCTACTGCGTTCTACATCCTTCTGAGGCCCGACAACTCGCTGAACACTACGAACTTACGGAGTCGGAGGTTACGGACCGGGGCGAGTTGGTCCTCGAACACGAACGAGTTCCCTTTCCATCGTTTCCTTACGAATGGCCCCCGGAAATGCTTGAAGCCGCCGGACGGCTAACGCTTGATTTGGCCGAGAGTCTGTTGGACGACGGGTTGGGGATCAAGGACGCAACTCCGTACAACGTCCTGTTTCGCGGAGCTGAGCCAGTCTTCATCGATGTTTTGTCGATCGAACGCAGGGATCCCCGGGACCCGCTCTGGCTACCTTATGCACAGTTTGTGCGGACTTTCCTGCTGCCACTCGTATTGCACAAGCGGTTCGGCATGCCACTCGAATCTCTTCTGCTAGGCAGGAGAGACGGGATTGAGCCTGAGGAAGCATATCGGATCTGTGGACCGCTAGCCAGAATGCGTTCCCCCATGCTGACCTTGGTGACGCTTCCTACCTGGCTGGGATCGCGGCGAGAGGACTCTAAGATTTATCGCAAGCGGCAAGCGCGTAGCGCCGAACAAGCACAGTTCATCCTTCGCGGTATCCTGCGAGGACTTCGACGGCAACTGGTACGACTCAAAAGAACGGGAAAAGAATGGTCGCGTTGGTCCAATTACGTCGAGGCGTGTGAATCGTATACTACGCAACAGTTGGAACAAAAGAGAAAGTTCATTGACGAGGTCTTGTCCAAATATCGGCCGCGGAGAGTCTTCGATGCGGGTTGCAATACAGGGCAATTTAGTTTACAGGCTGCGCGAGCAGGCGCCTCGGTAGTTGCGATCGATTCCGACCCGGTCGTGGTTGGTCGCCTTTGGAGGCAGGCTCACGCGGAGCGGCTTGACATCCTGCCTTTGGTCATTAACTTGGCGAGACCAAGCCCCGCCGTGGGCTGGCAAAATGCGGAATGCGCATCACTTCTCGATCGTGTGAAGGGCGAATTTGATACGGTTTGGTTTTTGGCCTTACTCCACCACCTCCTAGTTTCCGAGCGCATTCCCCTGGTGGAAGTAATCAATTTGGTGGCCGAGATAACCACCGACCTGGCGGTGATCGAGTACGTTGGAACAGACGATCCGATGTTCCAACACCTGCTGCGAGGGCGCGAAGCGCTCTATCAACAACTTACCACAGACGTTTTCGAGACCGCCGTTCGCGAGAAGTTCAAAATCCTTCAATCTGAACGACTCACGGGAAGTTCTCGGCATCTGTATTTGCTCAAGAAACTTCCAAACGCAGGTGCTGAACAGATGGGTTATCCTTCAGAAAAAGGGAGTACTCGGTAGATGGAGAAACCTGAAGCGCTTCTTTCCACAGCGTGTGGCACAGACAATTTATTCGATCGCCCGGCGCGGCGAGCTCGGCAGGTGATAGTTTTTTCGGTATTACTTGGAGTGCTTTGCGGGCTTGGCGAAGGCCTGGTCGATCTCACATACCAACATGTCTATCCGCCTACCATCCTATGCGTCACCGTAATCGCGAATTTGATGGTTTTTGTAGTCATTGGATTATTGTTCTGGATACTTGGTCTAGGACTTAGCCCGCAGCGGGCGCATTTCCTGGTGCTTTTTGTTCTGCTATGGGCCCTGCTCCATGATCTGGAACGAGAGTTTACTCAAGATTCGAACCGAGGTCTACTATGGCTGCTGAGCCTCATAGGGACGTGCATCGCGGCTGTGTTGCTCTCACTCTGGGCGTGGAAGCATGGGCAGAAAATTGCGCGAATATCAGGCCTAGCGCTGCCATGGATCCTAGGCGCTTTATTGGCAAGTCTTGCAGCGCTCCAACTCTATCCCATTGTGGCGCATGAGCGTGCCATCCCCATTGCTACCCAGGCCGCCGAAAGCTCACCTAACGTTATTCTAATAATCGTGGACACCCTGCGGGCAGACCACTTGTCTACTTATCATTACGGGCGTTTAACAAGTCCGAACCTCGACCAGTTGGCAGCCAATGGAGTACTCTTCGAAAACGCAATCGCTACATCCTCCTGGACGTTACCCTCCCATGCGTCGATGCTCACTGGCTTGTACCCAAATCAGCATCGCGCTCAAAGGTTCCACGACCAGCTGGGGGTCGAGGTTCCGACGATCCCTGCGGAATTAGAGCAGGCAGGGTATCGAACCGGGGCTTTTTCAGGAAGTCCTTTCTTCACACCCCGGCAAGGCCTCGGTCGGGGCTTCGCCGAATTTGGAGATTTTTCCTTCACTCCGACACAAGCGTTCATCGAAGTTCGCTATGTCTCTGCAGTCATCAGAGGGATGGGAATGACAGCATGGGTCAACGAGAATATCGGACAGCCGTCAGCCATTAAAATAAACAAGTCTGTGATTCAGTGGATCGACAGCACCCACCAGCCGTTCTTCTTGGCTGTGAACTATTTTGAAGTGCGCCAACCCAATTGGGTTCCGAAGCCCTTGCGACGGCGTTTTTCGACCGGGCAAAGATCAGATGAGCGGATTTCGGGTCGAAGCAAGCTTCCGGCCTCGCAATTTCCAGAACAATTTCAGAAGCAAATTGACGAATACGATAGCGCGATCGCTTATGTTGATGACAGTTTGCAAAAATTAGTGAATGAGCTTAGCCAGCGCCGTTTGATGGACAACACTCTACTTATTGTCACCGCAGATCATGGTGAAGGGCTTGGAGAGCACGGACTGCTGACCCACGGAACAGCGCTCTATTATCCACTCGTTCATGTCCCGTTGATCTTCTACTGGCCTCAACATCTTCCTTTGGGTCTTCGCATCCAACGGCCAGTGTCGGCAAAAGACATTCCTGCCACCATCCTGGAGTTGCTCGGAGACTCTCATAGCCGATTGCCAGGGAAGTCCCTGGCCGCTCTCTGGAATGGTCAGAAAACTCTGGATCAATGGCCGATGCCGGTGTCGGAACTAGTGCGCGAGAGACAGTTTTTCGGCAGATCCTCCAACACTCACGCTGATATCGCGTCCATTGTTTCTTCGGAGTTGCAGCTCATTCTCGATTCGCGGGAGGGTCCGATGCTCTTCAACTGGCAGTCAGATCCTCAAGAAAGAGATAATCTATTTCTTTCCCCGCGCTACGGTGAAGTCGCTGGAGAGTTGGCCGCCGAGTTGAAAAGCACGCAGTAGAAAGAGTTTGCCTTACGCCAAGGACCAACCACGAGCTCCAGGGTTGAGCTGAGCTGACCCCTGGATCCAGACCTCGCATCAAGGAAATGACTAAAAGATTGAGCGAATTACTTCGATTCATCGCGAAGGGAACCAAAGGAGTGTAGAACGCACCGCTCGGGAGGCAATGTGCACCGTTTAGCCGAATTGTAGCTGAAGGATAAGGACAGAGTCCGTAGGAATACAAATTGCCACTTAGTGGAAGTAAAACAGGACTCCTTACCGAGTTCGGATTTAGGGTTATAAATGCAAGACAACTTGTAACCCATTGAATATAAAAACTTTAAGCCGTCTTCAATGACCTAACGCCCCGAGACTGCCATGGCATCGAACCTGCTTTTTGTTAGTTGGGAACCCATGACGACAATGGCCACTCAGACCTCAGAGCAATTGGTGGACACCGGTTTCGTGTGCGGCCAGGCCGCAACTATGCAGTCTCTGAATGCCTTGGTCGTCGAGATCGCGAAAACGGACATTCCCGTTCTCCTGATAGGGGAAAGCGGAACTGGCAAAGATGTTTATGCGCGGTTAATCCACCGGTTGTCCGGATTGGGCGAGGCGCAGCTTAAGAAGGTAAGTTGTGCAACGCTGGACACGGGAAGGCTGCTGGCGGAGATGAAGGCAGAGTTCCATTCGGGCAGTGAAAGTCGAGAGGTCTCGGCACGAACAGTGTTTTTGGATGGCGTGCATGAACTGGATGCCGTTTGCCAGCGGGCGTTACTTTCAGTGTTGCCTGACGGGGAACCAAGGGGCCGCAGCGCGGGGATGGCCACGCGGCTGATTTGCACCACTTCGCGCAATTTGGACAAAGAGATCGAAGCTGGGCGTTTTCGACGAGAACTGTATTTCCGAATCAACGGCGTGATTCTGGGTTTGCCGCCGCTGCGGGAGCGAATGGAAGACATTCCGGCACTGCTAGAGCATTTTTTTCTTAAGCATTCAAACGAATTGAAGAAAAACATTCCCGAATTGAGCAGTAGTGCCCGGGAACTAATGGATTCTTACGACTGGCCTGGGAACATTCGCGAGCTGGAAAATGTTGCGAAAAAAATCGTTGCTGTTGGAGATTCTGCACTGGCTCTTGCCGATCTGCGCGCGACTCGGGTCGCCGTCCATGTAAACGATGATAGCTGGCGTGTATCCTCGCTGAAAGTAGCCTCACGGGCAGCTTCCCGGCAGGCGGAACGCCAGTTGATACAGAGAGCCCTGGAGCAAACCCACTGGAACCGGAAACGCGCGGCCCAGGATCTTCGGATCAGCTACAAGTCTCTGCTCTACAAAATTAAACAGACGGGCCTGGAAGAAAAGAAGGCGGAGCGGGAGTGAAGAAATGGCAATGAGAAACGCGATTGTGGTGATTGTGTCGGCTTGCTTGATCGCTGGCGGAACACAGGCAAGCAGCAAGCGTCGCACGGCCCAAGACAAGAAAGAAGAAGCGAAGGGGGTGAAAAGCCAAACCACCGCCCCAGCGGCGCTGAACGCTGGAGAAGACCCAGCGTACAAAATCGGACCACAGGACGTATTGAAAATCGATGTGTGGAAAGAAGAACAACTGACGCGAACGGTTCCCGTTCGCCCGGACGGGAAGATCACTCTTCCTCTCCTCAATGACGTTCAGGCGGTCGGCCTGACCCCGATGGAATTGGCCGGTATAATTAGCGATCAGTTGAAAAAATATATTAGCGATCCGCAAGTGACCGTGAGCGTGGCGGAAATAAACAGCCGACGGGTTTACGTGACAGGAGAAGTCACGAAGGCCGGCGCTTACGCTCTACTCCCTCATATGACGATATTGCAAGCACTTTCAAGCAGCGGCGGATTTACCCAGTTTGCCAGAGTGAAAAACATTTACGTGCTCAGAACGGAGAACGGCAAACAGGTTAAGATGCCGTTCAATTACAAAGAGGCGGTCAGCGGGAAAAACCCGGAGCAGAACATCGAGTTGCTACCCGGCGATGTGATTGTGGTGCCATAGGGATGAGGCACTGGAGAAGATTCGGACATGAAATCGCCTTTTTGATCGCTGCTGGTGTCTGCGCATCTCCGCTCTTGGCTCGGCAAGAGTGTGCAGAAAAACCGAAGCCGGCGGCGCGCGAATATCCGCCTCTTCTCAATACTGACAATCAGCAGGACGTGGATCAGGAAACGCAAACAATGAAGCCGGACAATCAGCCATTGAGCGGTGTGCTGAACCCGACATTGGGCACTCCGGAGGTTCGCCACAGCTACTGGGTACCTGGGATTGAATACAGCAATACTGTACGTTCAAATCCCGTGAGTCCAACGTCGAACTCCGCGTGGAACACGAGCAGTTTTGTGAGCGGCGACGTAAGCTTGCTGGAAGCTTGGAGTCATTCTCAGCTTTCAGTGGACTATTCTGGAGGTGGTTTTTTTTCAACTGACCCCATACAGGGAAACGGGCAATATCATCAGCTGGCGACAGCGTACGAGATCGATCTACGAAGGTTGCAAGTCCTATTCGTTGACCAGTTCTCCTACTTGCCCCAGAGCGCATTTGGGTTTGGTGGCATGAGTGGATTGGCTTCTCCAGGTATTGCGGGAACATTGGCCGTGCCTTTGCCCGGGCTTCAAAGTTCGTACGTGCCTAGCCAATCCATTTTGACGACGAATGGCCCTCGCTACAGCAATGCCTCTGCCGTCCAACTGACTTATGCTCTGAGTCCACGGGGCTCAATCACGCTCGCGGGGGTCTATGGAACCCTTCACTTCATCGATCCTGGAAATGTCAACAACGACACCGAAATTCTTGATGCAGGGTACAACTATGCGATCAGTCGGAAGGACATGGTCGGATTGATTTACCGATTCAGCGCCTACCGCTATCCGGGCGATCCCCAAGCTCTCGGCGACCAGGTTGGGCAATTTATGTACGGAAGGAAAATTACCGGAAGATTGGCACTGACGCTTGCGGGCGGACCGGAGGTTACGACATTCCGGGTTGCGATCGTCGGCTCAACCCGAAAGATTGCGGGATCCGGAAACGCGGCGCTGACCTATGCATTTGCCCGAAGCAGCATCGCGCTGAGCTATTCGCATGCGGTGAGCGGGGGCAGCGGAGTCTTTACCGGGTCGCTCATAGACCAAACGAACGCAACCTGGACCAGGCAGCTAACACGAGTGTGGAATGGCAGCGTAAATTTCGGCTATGCGAAAAACCGCCAAATCTTGTCTGTGCCCGGCTTGACGTCGCCAAGTTTCGACACTTGGCTGGCAGGAGCAGGCTTGAGTCGACCGCTTGGCCGGACGGCAAATTTCTCGGTGGCATATCAAGCTCAACTTCAGAATTCCAATGTGTCGATTTGCAGCAGTCCGACTTGCGGTACGAATTACACGGTGCACAACATTTTCCTCAGTTTCCAGTGGCATACGAGACCGCTGGTGTTGAGATAACGCGAAATTGTTGTCGCAGGCAGTTCGCGGATCTAGATTCTCGTAGCCGCAGAGAGGTGAGAGAATAGCAGCCAGCCGGGATGCAAGCTGAATAGACCAGGCCAAGAAAGTGCCGACACATGTACAAAACCTTCTTCGGGTTGAAAGACAATCCGTTCAATGTCAATCCAGATCCGCGCTACCTCTTTCTTACCAAAGAGATCGAGGAAGCGCTGAGCGGGTTGATGTACGGAATTCAGAACCGCAAGGGCTTTATCACGCTGATAGGTGAAGTCGGCACGGGGAAAACTACACTCATAAACCGGCTTGTCGACTGGTTGCACCAGCGGCGCATAAGAACCGCGTTTCTGTTTAACTCCCGAATGAATACGAATCAGTTGTTCGATTTCATTTTGGCGGAATTCGGTATTTCCTGCGAGTCTCGGAGCAAGAGTCATCAGTTGATGAGCCTCAATCAATGGCTTCTCGATCGTTACCGTGCCGGTGAAACTACCGTGCTCATAGTGGACGAAGCACAGAACCTAACATACCCTGTACTCGAAGAAATTCGGCTATTAACCAACCTCGAAACATCCACGGACAAACTACTGCAAATTGTACTGTCTGGGCAGCAAGAGTTGGAAGAGAAACTGAAGTTGCCCCAACTGCGACAGCTCCGCCAGCGCATCATGCTGCGCTGCAAGACCGCGGCTCTGACGAAAGAACAAACCCATGACTACATTTCTCAACGGCTTAGAATCGCGGGAGCCAGCGGTGAGCTAATCTTCAGTCCAGCCGCCGTAGAAACAATTCACTTATATTCACTGGGCATCCCGCGCGTGGTGAATCTGCTCTGCGAACACTCGCTCGTCAATGCTTACGTCGATCAGCAGCGGCCGATCTCATCCAAAATCGTCGAAGATGTCGCACATGAATTTCAACTCGATGAGGTCGAACCGACTGCACCTTCCGGAAGTACGGCTATCGATGCGGATGTCTATAATTCGGAAGCCTTCATTCAAAATCTTGGCGAGGCGCTGTCGAAGTTTCGGATGAGTCCCCACGTGAGCCCTTCTACTCGGGAACGAAAATAGCTGTCTTGCATCAAGAAATAATTGATGATAGGACACAAAAAGTCCACCTGAATTCGTGAAAGAAAATCCAAAAGGAATCATACTGGCAGAAGATTTCGTACGGGATAAGAGCAGATAGTCGAGTACTCCCGTAATTCGGGAGCTATCGCGCGCAAATCGAAGCGCTTTCTGCCTCCTTGAAACCCTGAAATTAAGGTTTGGTGAATGCTTTGTAAGCGTCTGGTCTGAGCCGTCTGGACGAAGTGTGAGTGCGTAGCGATGATGGCCCTTGTGGACACATCGGGAAGCGTCCGCGAGGGAATAGTCGGACACTTCCAAGCGGACCACTGTTGAGACACCCAAACAGATCAAAAGGCGAAGACGACCTGTCGAAGAGAAGCGACGAATCGTCAAAGAAATTCTAGAAGCGGGGGCGTCGGTAGCGCGTGGCGCGGCGGCATGCAGTCAAAACGAAACTGGGATGACTGAGCCTCAAGCGACCAGCATTTTGAGTTCACTGATACGACTGGACCGAGATCTGAGTCTGCTGCGCGTGTGATGCCTCATATTTCAGGTCACCGGAATAAGTGGCACTAACCGTGTGGATGCCTGAGCTATAAAAGGAGAAAGCGCGCGCGGCCTTTCCTCCCGAGAGGAGCATTGGCGGACCCTCGAGGTGTCCATCTGCCTCGAATTGGACTGTTCCGGCGGGCACAGCGCCACCTTTTCCTGCCGGTGCCACCTTCGCTGTGACAGTGATCGGCTGCCTCAAAGGTACAACGTCCATCGGCGTAAGGAGTTTCACAGAAGTGGGCTCTCCAGGAGGTAAGACCTGGATGGCACCCATCATCCCACCTTCTCCATGGGCGACAATATGGCACTGGTAAATAAATGTGCCCACGACGTTTGCGCCACGGAAGTCCATCCGCAGCTTGACACTTGGCGGCGGAGCGTTCCGGGATCTATGGGCGATGTTGATCGTGTCTCGCGTCGCAGAATCCTTTATCGACTGGCCATTAATCTCGAGCAATTGGAAGTGAAGCTGATGTATGTGGAAAACATGATCCTCGAATGTAGCATTGCTGATGATCCAATCCTCCACAGTTCCTTGATGGACAACTAAGCTCGGCGGCGCATTCATATCAAAGAGAGTTGCCTTATATCCATCCACGAGAATATAGAAGCGGGTGTTTGCATCATTATCGCTGCCGCTGGTCACCGCTTTATCATCATCGTCTTGGTTTCCCGATTCCCGGAAATACAGTCTGCGCTCGACCGTCGGGTTGGCCGTGGCATAATGCGATGCTGTCCGCGCCTTCACTGGCATTGCCTCAAGAGTGCTTTCCCGAACACCGGTTGTAGCGCTTATGGTGGCTAGCGGCCGCTGGGGATCATTATCGCCGATAGGGCCTGTGTCCCATTTTCTTGTAATCAGTTCTGCAGTCTCGCCATTATTGGGCGTGGTAAAAACAAACTCAGCTCTCCCTCCTGGGCCCAGTAATACATCATCTTGCCCCAGTGGCCCTCCGCTGATGGGTACCCCATCAATCGCGTACACCTGCAGGCCTTGAGGAGCTCCGCCCACGACGATCTGTAAATCGAGTATCGTATTCGCGCTTGCGTTTACCACTCGCCAGAACTGTCGCTCGGCAGGTTTGACGCTGATCGTCGCCGGCTCGTACCGCGGATAGGCGACCGGAACATAGTTCACTGAAAGGTCCCATGACGGTGCATTGAATCGGTGAACACCGGAAGATGCCGGTAGTGGCTGGTCACGAATCACTAGGATACGCTCCGGCAATCCGGCCAGCGAAGCGCTTTCTTCGATTCCCTCCACAACCAGTGCAGCGGAAGCGCCTCCCTGGAGTTGTTTCTGGGTCACTCCGTGAAAATGAGGGTGATACCAGTACAGTCCCGAGGGCTCGTCCAGAGGAATTCTGATTCTGTAATCGAAGGACGTTCCGGCTGCGATGGCGGTATGTATGACCTCGTCCTGATGACACTTTGGTGGAATACTTAGGCCATGAAAATGCAGGTTGGTGGTGGAATCTGACATCCGCCCACCACGGCATGGAGCGTCAGGGTCACGTTCAGAATGGATGCGGGCAGTGGGTAAGCTAGCTACGTCAGTTGCCGGCACCAAGGCATTCCGAAAATGAATGATGAGCAGATCGCCCGGTTTAGCCCGAAGTGTGGGAGATTGGAGACCGTTCTCGCTGATGTAGCAGTACCGTGTAAGCCCAGTGGCGTCCACGGCCGCTTTGAAGGTTAGCGTCGTCTCCAGGACGCCATGATGACTGCGCAGTTCAGGCGGATTCAAGACAGGCGCGCCGGCGGCAAAGCGGGGGCATACAGCATCAGCCGGGTCAGAGCGTTGTGCATTCGCTTGGAGGATGATGCTACTCAGAACGACAAAAGCAGCGAGGAATCGGAACAACAACGCACCACCTTTGCCGCTTGGCAGATCTGAAGCCCGGCGGCAACTCTGCCTGATTCGCACAATCGTAAACTTAAGAGTGTATCCCCAGCAAGAGTTCGCAATAAAGAGGTGGCCAATTTTTCAGTATTCGAGTGATAACAGCCCGTCAGTGAACACCTACTCGCGCGAGAACCGATCTTCCAACGAATTGACTAACTATTGATTTAAATCAATGTTTGGCAAATAACGCGAGATAGCTTCCGGGTGCTGAAAAACTCGCTGTCCCCTGTGGACAGCTTTGAGTACGTTCACGCAGGGAAATGCAGCCTTTTCAGTCTTCCTTGAGACACGTCCGGGAGAAACCCGAAGTCTAGATGTATTTACCCCAGTCGGTACGCTGTCTCCGTGAGTCCTATCGCGTTATATAACCGAAAGCAACTTGCGCGACAATTAAGGCGTCCCAGCCGCCTTGAAGTTCGCCCCCGAGACCGCCTGAAGTTGGCCGGGGTAATTATCAGTCCACGTATGGGTGGTAGTACCTATGCCGTGGCCAATGTCTCCGCCCACCGCGCCTGAATCAACTCCCCATTTCAGGAGCTGGTTGGTAAATGGCGTCACCCAACTATCATCCGTAAAGCCAATGCTCGCCGTTAAATCACCAGGATTGCTGGTGATCGTCACGGAAGTGGTCGCTGTTGGCGTGGAATTATTTGCGGAGAATGTGCCGTTCGTGCATGGAGTGGTCTGATTGGCCCCACTGACGGTAATGACGCCGACGTCCACGTTCATACTGGTGGTCCATGAAACCGTGGCCGTTTGCGAACCAGAAGGCGGATTGATAACCTGGAAGATTAGGGCACGATTAGCTGCCGTCGTCCCTGAATCGGTTCCCGGAACTAAAGTCCCGCTGACGCCTCCCAGGCTCGCGGTAACGTTAGTTGCATTGTTCGCGCTCATGGCAACCATTATCATCGCGGCGCGATTGGCCCCGCTACCGATAACGAATACAGGCGTGGTTACCGTGGATACGCCCCACTGAAAGCCTGAACTTACCTTATTATCGTAAACTACCGCAATCTGCCCTGTCGTGTTCACGACGAGCGTAACCGTGGCAGTATGCGTCAGTGTGCCACTTGTGCCGGTGATCGTAAGGGGGTAAGTACCGATCGGGGTGCTCACACTCGTTGGCACGGAGAGGGTGGAGATTGAAGTTGCCGGATTTGGACTGAAGCTGCCTGTGGCCCCCGTTGGCAGTCCACCCACGCTGAACGTGACTTGGCCGGTGAATCCGTTTGTCGGAGCAATCGTGACACTATAAGTGGTCGAGCCGCCCGGGACGACCGTCTGGCTCGATGGCGAGGCGCTAAGCGTAAAGTTCGGAGCGGCGGTAACGACCAGTGTGGCCGCAACGGTGTGCGTCAGGCTGCCGCTAACTCCGGTAACGGTCAAGGGATACGATCCAGCCGGCGTGGTGGTGCTCGTGGTCACCGAGAGGGCAGAGGTGGAGGTCGCCGGATTGGGACTGAAGGTGCCATTGGCACCGGAGGGCAGTCCGCTCACGCTGAGCGTGACTTGGCCGGTGAAGCCATTGGTCGGAGTAATCGTGAGGTTGTAGCTGGTCGGATTGCCCTGTATGACCGTCTGGCTCGAGGGGGAAACACCAAGGGAATAGTTCGGCGTTCCTGCCGCCCTAAAGTTCGCTCCAGAGACCGAATGAAGCTGGCCGGCGTACTGATCGGTCCACGTATGTGTGGCAGTCCCAGTGCCGTGTCCGATGTCACCACCCACCACGCCTGAATCGAGTCCCCATTTGAGCGTTTGATTGGTGAACGGACTTACCCAAATGTCGGACGTATAGCCGATGCTTGCGGTCAAATCACCAGGGTTGCTGGTGATGGTCACAGACGTGGTGGCGCTTGGGCTGGACTTCGAAGCGGCGAACGTGCCGTTACTGGTTGGCGTAGTCGGGTCGGTGCCACTAACCGTGATCACCCCCACATCCGCATTCATGCTACCCGTCCACGAAACAGTGGCGCTCTGCGATCCTGACGGTGGATTGATGACCTGGAAGATCATCGTGCGAGCCGAGGTTGTAGTACCCGAGTCGGTTCCAGGGATCACAGTGGCAGGGACACCGCCTAGACTGGCCGTGATGTTGGTGGCCGTGTTGGCAGTCATGGCGACCATGATCATGGCGGCGCGATTGGGCAAAGATCCGATGGAGAACGTAGGCGTGGTGACCTTCGTAACGCCGAACTGTAGGCCAGCGCTTACCTTGTTGTCGAACGCTACTCCTGCTGGAGACACTGTGAGTGTAACGGTCATTGTGTGAGACAAGGCCCCGCTCACGCCCGCAATAGTTAATGTCGAGATCCCAACCGCTGTGGTCGACGTCGTTGTTAGGTTGAGTGTCGAAGTCGATGTAGCAGGATTAGTCGTGAACGCTCCCGTGGCCCCGCTCGGCAGTCCGCTCACGCTGAGAGTGACCTGCCCCGTGAAACCAAAGATTGGCGTGATCGTTACACCGTAGCTCGTCGAATTCCCCTGAGTGACCAATTGAGTCGAAGGTGAGGCACTCAACGAAAAGTCGGGCATGGCTACTGACAGAATGACCGTCGTGCTATGCGTCAATGCGCCACTGGTCCCAGAGATCGTCAGAGTATAGGCGCCAACCGGAGTACTGGAAAGAGTGGTGATCGTCAGAGTTGACGACCCGGTCGTCGGGTTCGGGCTAAAGCTGCCTTGAGCGCCGGCAGGCAGTCCTGTCATACTGAGTGTGACTTGACTGCTAAAGCCGTTGACAGGCGCTACTGTGACACTGAAATTCGTGGAACCGCCCTCGACGACAGTCTGGCCAGATGGCGAAGCACTCAAGCCAAAGTCTGGGGTCCCGCTCACGACGAGTGTGAGCGTGGTGGTATGGCTTAGAGTTCCGCTGATACCTGTAACAGTAACCGTATAGGTGCCGGGCGCCGTGGTGGAATTCGTACTTACAGAAAACGTCGACGAGGAAGTCCCGGGATTGGGGGTAAAGCTGCCTGTGGCTCCACTCGGCAATCCATTGGCGCTGAGTGTCACCTGGCCGGTGAAGCCGCCGGTAGGAGCTATGGTGATTCCGTAACTTGTACCGTTCCCAGGAGTGACCGTCTGGCTTGTTGGCGATGCGGTGAGAGTAAAATCCCCTACGGTCGCGTTGCTGATGAATTGATTAAGAATGTTGGCCGTTGTTTGCTGCAGACCGGAGTTGACAATACTCAATCCACTCGGATTGAAACCGTCCAAAGTGTTCGCCCACTGTATCGTGCCACTTGCAAACACCCATGCTCCGCTAGGTGCCTGGTAGATGGAGGAGTTTGCGTAGTCTGAAGCTCCGCTTGCCTTAAATGGCGAATTGGACAAAAGGGTGTATGTTCCTGGGACGTAGTTTGGTCCGGGATAGGTGCTGAACAGACGATCGGCTTCGTATCCGACCACTCCCCCTACACTGTCGCCATCCTTAAAACCCGTTCCAGCGTACACCCAGTTCGCACTGTTAGTGACCACGTAGGGAGCGTAGTTTCCCTGTGCGTTCTGATCTACGATGTCCGTAAACATGACGCCGATCAGTTCTTGTTCCGGACGATTTAGCGGGGGATCGCGCCAGTTGACGGTCGTGAGAGTGGGATCAGTGGTGGGATCAATCGTAGCATCCCTGTAGCACACAATCACTCGGTTCGGCACGCCGCCGACAGACGACTCGTAGCGGATCTGCCAATAAATAGCGTTGGCGCTGCTGAAGAACAAATTGACGCGGCCGTCCCGCGCCGCTGTGACGTTGTCATACATCGCCTTGGACCAATACTCGTCGTGTACACCAGATATAAAACCGCGATAGTTCAAGAGAGCGGTGCCATTGACGTGAGTATCCACGTCAGATTGGTAGGTTACGTCATAACCTGATTTCTCCAGCCAATGGATAAACGCGGCGTCTCCGCCGAGCACGCAATACCCCCATACTCCGCAGTCACCGTCATAATCATAGGGTCGGTCAAAGGAGACCTTGACGGCCGCCGTCGTCCCGCCAACGGTCTTCGCCCCATAGCTGTCGAATGAATAGAGACTCTTTCCGGTTCTCTGATCGTATGGGTAATCGTTGTACGCTTGGTAAGTGTTGTCGGATAACTGATAAACGAGTGCAGCGACGCGGCTATCGTCTCGAACCACGAAATGGGCGTAGTTTTGGTAGTTTTGGGAATTGGTGAGGACGGCTAGATAGACGCCGCTCGTCCACGTGGTTTGAGTGGTCAGCGTATAGCCCGGCGCCCAATTGCAAGCAATCATACCCGTGGTCGAGTCCGTAGGACAGGTAGACTGCTGCGTGCCATTCAACGGCCCAATGTGCTGCATCAGGCGTCCGCCCAGCCCCTGGTACCAGCCCAATCGATAGACATCGATTGTGTAAGTCTGCGCCGGATTGACGCTAACATTAAATGTGATGCTTTCACCTTTGTTGACGCTGGTCGCGGACATGTAAGCCTTGATCTGGCCTACTGAATCTGACCCGGTGTTACCCTGGATGTACCAAGCGCTGGTTCCGGGCTGCTGGTTCTCGATAATGATCGTATTGGACTGAGCTCTTGCGAGGCGGGGCGTCAGAGTCAGGGATGCCAGAAGTAGAAAGAGCAAGCATCTCCCCGCAAAGCGGGGCACTTCGCCGTGGGTGGGTCGGCGCATCGGTTTTCTCCGTGAGACGTGGCACTTCCAAAATAAGTTGTGAGAGGCGTCAGCCAGCAGGCAGACGTCGTACCTAAGACCTTCCAAGTTGCGAGCAAGCACGTCACCAAATCTAAATATCTGAAAGAAAATAACTTAGCGGGTTTTTAGCTCTCCGCATGATGCAAACAGTTGCATACTAAAGGCACCGGCTTTCCGTTTCGGGGTTAAGGGCTCCGCGGGGGCCGGCGTAATTCAAGCATCAAGCGTTAGCCAAGCGTAGCGGCCTTAGGGACCATCGAGTTTCGGCTTGCGTCATCGAATCTGCACCGCGTGGCGCGAGTTGCGGACTTGACCGTCTCGGTGCCTGCAAGGGCCTTACGCTTTGCGTTCGCAAAAGGCCGCGACTTGTACTTGAGTACGAGCTCGGCGAATGCGCAATGACCGAGTTCTGCCATCGGTATGCGATCGCCCACGAGACCGTTATGTCTGGTTGCGCCGGTATCGGCAAGCCGGAGTAACCGCGCTGATTGAGCAGAGTCGTGCCGCGCATCAGCATGGCAACCAGTCGGCGGAGGACTTTGAGCAGACAGTCTTGCAACTCCGGCAAGCGCACACGCCCTGGCCCTAGGAGGCTCAAGCGGGTGCTGCACCGTGGCCGCGGAAAGATCAAAATCCCTAAATGGATTCAGCACACCAGTATCGCTGTAACCATACCGATGAGCCCCAAGTCTTTTGGATCCGGTATTCGGGCCAGCACCATCAAGAATCCAATGCGGGGAACGAAACTCGCGGATGAAGGATTTGAAACAAATAACCATTCAGTCCCATGATGCGAGTAGAATCCCGAATAATTTGCGCCACCCTCTGAACGGCTTCTGCAGCTCTGAAAGCAGCGCTCGTCATATGTCGCCTTTCCCCTTTTCACAAAACTAACTTTCGACAGTAGAAGGCTTCCGCGTAGCCACTGGGAGAGTTGCACTCCATGCCCCGCAGTCGCAGGAGGGAAAAAAACGTGTCGGCTTGAAACCAGCGCTTTGAATGCTGCGACTGAAACGTATCCACGATGCAACGCACTTTTTTCTCGCACAAGTCGGACGTGAGAGGCACAAACACGCTGGCGCGCCCCATATCGCCGTCATATTTTGGAATTTCGTACTCGAGAATCAGGTGGTCGCGGAATGTGTTCCAGGTCAATTCCGCCAACAAGCGGTGATCCTGGTGCGCATCCTTGCGATTGTGGGTGAAGATGAGGTCGGGGGAGATTGACTTTAGTTCCTCAAAGACGGATTTGATCTCTTTGCCGACGAACGGCATGAATCCGTCTTGAAACGTCTTGAGTATGGGGCCCTGCAGGGAGTTGCTCCCCACGAACAACTTGGCTGCGCGCTGCGCTTCCGCAGCCCGAACACCCGTAGCGCTAAACACGACCCAATGGAAAACGGATTTGGGATATTGCGCAGCCAAACGGAGGATGGTTCCGCCACAACCGATCTCGATGTCGTCTGGGTGAGCTCCCAAACACAAGATGTTAAGCGGAGACGCTGGGTCCCCGGACAATCTCAAGGAATGCATGACGTCTCGCTCGATACAGCCGCCTTGACAATGGCGCCGCCCTTGCGGCCTCTCTTCCAGACCTCCCATGGAGCGGCACCGGTGCCCCACAAGCTCTCCAGCTCCTGCTTATCCTTAAATGTATCCATCGACGCCCAGAAGCCGTCATAGGGATAACCGATCAACTGTCTTTCCTGGATCAGCCGCTCAAAAGGTCCGTTTACGAGCTCCTCTTTCTCCCGAATGTAGTCGAATATCTTGTGCTTGAAGACGAAAAAGCCTCCGTTGATTCGCACAGAGCCATTATTGATGGCGTGAATACCCGAAACGAGGTTGCTATCGCCTTCCTGAAGAGACACCAGGTGATAGCTGAGATTTGGCCGGACGGCAAGGAAGCTGGCGATTTTTCCGTTTTTGTGGAAGTGTTCCAGTTGTTCGGGAAGCGGCAGATCGGTAAGTCCATCGCTATAGTTGGCGAGAAACTCGTCCTCCCCTTCCAGATATCTCTCAACGGCCTTCAGGCGCTGGCCGATATTGGAGTCGATGCCGGTGTCGGCGAAAGTAATCCGCCAATCCTGGATGTCGCTGTTGTATAGCTCGAGTTTCTTCCCGCCCAAGGACAGAACAAAATCGTTTGATGCGCACTCGTTGTAATTGAGGAAATAATTCTTGACGGAATCAGCCCGGTGCCCGAGACACAAAATGAAATCCTTGTGGCCAAAGTGCGCATAATACTTCATGACATGCCACAGAATCGGCCGGTAGCCGATGTTTACCATGGGTTTCGGAATGGTCTCGGAATAGTCGCGAAGACGCATTCCTAAGCCACCGCAGAACAATACGACTTTCATAGACGAACTCCTTAGATCATTAACGTGTACTCTTTGAAAGGCCGCGACTGCGATTACAAGATATGCCTAAGCGAGGATTGCAACCTTGCGCCCACGTCGTTGGGGTCAGCAATAAGGAATTCCCGGAATCAAATTTCAAACTAGGCGCAACGAAACGGCAGTGTTCTTATGATATCTTCTTGGGAAGAGATGAGAGTGCTAGGAGTTTGAGAACGCCCGTCCATTTGTCCACCGTTCGCTGTGGTGGTCCCAGATACAAGCGCTGTGTTTCATCTCTGATAACGAGATGAGCATCTCGAAAATTCTCTGCCGATTTTAGCCAACTCTTGGATTCAAGGAGAGGGCGGACAGTACCCGATCCGCAGCTTGCTCGCCGCTCTTGAAACTTTCATCGGTCCACATGTAGCCCCAATCTCCGTAGCGCCCACAGTAGCCGATGCCCAGTTGGTCGAGGTAGCCATGAACGGTTTTCAATGCCGCGGCGCGCTCGAGATCAAAGATGATGTTGGCGTAACGGAGCAGCATGGCGCCGCGAGACAAGACTTGGTCTTCTTCCCGCAAAATGCCGCAGCGGCGCAGATCCTTGATTACGGGTTCAATCCAATCATTAGGTGAACCTGTCAGAGGCTTGTACTTCTCCGAGAAATAGACCTCGGCCTGAATGTTTCCCGTCCCGGTGGGCGCGTTGGTCGCCGAGAGCATGTGTGGAAAGCCTAGGCGCGTGAAACAAATATCCTCGTCGTAGAAGTACGTCATATGGGCGCGGGAAAGATCCTGGCGGTTCACGCCGATGTTCACGAGCACGCAGGTCGAGCAAGCCAGCCGGCGGGACGCCTCCACGACATCTGCCGGTGCACCCTGGATCATGCCGATAAGGTCGGGCAATGCCACGGAAGAGACCAAACCATCGTATTGCGTCACATGGCCGTTGGAGAAAGTGAGTTGCCTGGCGCGAGGATCGATGGAGACCAACTGATGATTCAGCTTGAGGTTTCCCATCGGGACAAACTTCTTCAGGTATGACGTGAAACCACCGTTGCTGGGGTAGCGGAAGTGCGTGATGTAGTGAACGTGCGGGGCGGAGGGCGAGAGCGCGCCGCGCAATACTTCTTCGAGGCTTGGGCGGTAGATGCGTGGGCCGAGCCAGTCCGTGCTCATATTCTCGGCGGTCGTCAGGTGATACTTTCGCGTGTACTGCATGGGAAAAAGTTCGGCAAAGGTTCGTCCAAAACTCAACAACAACCAGTCGGCATAGTTTTTCACCGGGCGCTCGGGTGCCTGGCTCTCTTCGACGAAATCCTTAATCACATTCACGATGACGTCTTCTGGGAGTCCGTGAAGGTGAACTTGAACTGGATGAAGGGGCCAATAGCCGCGCCAATAGTTGTTCAGAGCGATTTGAATGGTCTCGTATTGTTGATCGACGCTATCGGCAAAAATCTTCTGAATTCGCGGATCCTTAGTGAAAGAAATGTGCGGTCCGACGTCGAAAAGGAAGCCGCTATCATTGCGAAAGGAGGCCGTGTGACCGCCGTGGTAGGCGTTCTTGTCATACATCACGGGCGTGATGTTTTCGGCGTGCAGGCGAGAGGCCGCACCGAATCCGGCCATTCCGGAGCCGAGCACGACTATGTTTGGGTTATGCATGAACGACGTTCTCCTCTTTCGATTTCCGGTCTGGTTTCCTTTTTGTGAGTGCAGCTACCTGAAACACGCCTTTGCAAACATCTAAAGTTCCGGTCTTCCGCTCCGTTTCAATTGCGACAGAGTGCTTCGTAACGCTCGATCTGAGCAAAAGTAAGACGGCGAAGATCAGCGCCGGTCTGGAACTCGCGATACCATTCGACGATCCAGTCGAGGGCCTGGCTCAGGGGCAACACGGGCTGCCAATGTAAAAGGGCTCTGGCCTTGGAAGCATCTAGCTTCAGAAAATTTGCTTCGTGGGGATGTACGGTTTCGTCATGGTGCCAGGAAGCGGCGTTTCCCCAGGAATGTGCCAGTTTGTTCGCAATCCAAGAAACAGGCCTGGCATCGGAGTCCGGCGGGCCGAAATTCCAACCCGAGGCGAAAGCGGAGGGGTCCTGAGATAGCCTTTCGGCAAGCATTAGGTAGCCACGGAGTGGCTCCAAAACAAATTGCCAGGGTCTAACGGCGCAAGGATTCCGGATTTCACACGGGTGTCCCGCAAGGAAAGCACGCATCAGGTCTGGAATAAGCTGATCGCTGGTCCAATCGCCACCGCCCACGGCATTCCCTGCGCGGGCGCTGGCGAGTGCGATACCGTGCTGGCGTACATTTGCAGGCGAAAAAAACGAATCGCGGTAGGCGGAGGTTACCAGTTCCGCGCATCCTTTGGAATTCGAATATGGATCGTGCCCGCCCATGGGCTCGTTTTCACGATATCCCCAGAGGGACTCACGGTTCTCATAGCACTTGTCACTGGTAACGTTGACTACTGTGCAAGGATGCCTGAGTTGTCGAAGGGCTTCAAAGAGGTGAACCGTGCCCATGACATTGGAGGAATAGGTTTCGATCGGGTCATCGTAGCCGCGACGCACGACGGACTGGGCGGCCATATGGATCACAACTTCGGGGCGGCACTCGTCCACGGCAGACTTAAGCCGGGGATAATCCCGCACATCGGCAAGAACGGACCGGATCGTCGCGGTAATTCCGGCCTGCTGGAACAGATTCGGTTGCGTGGGGGGATCCAGCGCAACACCGGTCACCTTGGCTCCCAAAGCATCAAGCCACAAACTGAGCCAGCTTCCCTTGAAACCCGTGTGTCCGGTGACGAGGACGTTGCGGCCCTTCCAGAATTCGCGATTAAGCATTAAGGTCCCTAGCCAGCAAGCATGTGAACGACCGAGAAGATGCTATCGAAATGAGGAAATAACGCATGCTAGAGCTTCCCCGCAGGGGCGTGTTGTGCCATAGGCATTTTGGATAGCGAAATAGGCCAGCGTGCGTTCTGCTCTCTCCACAGAGCCTCCGACGCGCCGCCTGCGGGCATCTCTACATCCTGAAAGGAAAGAACTGCATCCTTTGCGACGTCGCGACTCAATACACAGCCTTCTGACAAGGCAATAGGCAGGGCGTCGATGGACCGCGCGGCGGTGGCGTTATCGACAAGCCCGTAAGCGCAGAATCCGCCGATTCCATCGAGGCGCTCACCAGCTTTGAGATCCTTTTTGGCGACAGTGACTACCTCGCAGACGGGTCCAGCCAGCGGAGCAATCGTCGGGTCCTCGAGAATAACTGCCCGGCCAATCGTGGACGCGATCTGGATGTGGGGCAGATGAAATGGGGTGTAGAAAACATAAAAGGGGCCGTCGCCAAGTTTGTAATACGACAGCTGAGCTTTCTTGAGCGGCAAGTCTTCGTAAACGATTACGAAAGCACCCGTGTAGGGAGACGCGCCGAGCGCATAGTCAACAAGACCCGTGCTCAGCATTTGTTCCGCAGGCAGCAGGTTGGCCATTTCGCGAACTTCTTTGCACGCTGGTCCATACATACCGCGGCGGCCGGCGCGGAAACCTGTGGCATTCGCGAGAACGGTTGCTTCCATGGATAGCTTCGTGGAGTCGGCGAATGAGGTGACTTTTTTGACGTCCTGATCGTTCTTTGCGGCGAAGGCGCCCTGCGTCTCAGGGTTTCGATAGTAATCGACCATTCCCTTGAGATTGCCGGCGGCTACAGGCCGCAGGCCCAGTGTGCGAAGGTAACGGAACAGGGTCATGGCCACACCCGGCTCGTCGCCGTCGGTGTGGGTGATCACGACTCCCGCGCGGTCTGCCTTCTCTTTGAGAATTGGACCGATGAAGGAATCCAACTCAGCGTTGACGAGCACCACATGCTTCCCTTGTTCGATCGCCTGGAGCACAACGCTTGCAGCAGGTTCAACGCTGCCCGTGACTTCCACGAGAATATCGATGGCATCGCAGGAAGTTAGCACTGAAGGGTCATCGGTGAGCGCCGGGACGCCGCGGGCGATTGCCGACTCGGCTTCGCGAGCAGAGGAAACCCTGCTCCACGAAGGGATCCCCGCCTCCCGGAGGGCCCGTTCGGCGTGTTCCGCTGTTCGATTGGCGATGGCAGCCAGGCGGATTCCAGGCACAGGAGTTCCGAGCTGCAAAGCGATAGCGCGGCCGGTGGCGCCCGCCCCCACCATTCCAACCCGGATGGGATTGCCCGCTGCTTCCCGCTCACGAAGCGCAGTGTCTACGTTCATGACTGCCTCTCGCCGCTGAGTAGCCAGTTGCGATCTTGCTCCGAAATCACGCTGACAGCAAAAGGCCAATGGATTTGAAATGCCGGGTCGTCGAAACGAACGCCCCGCGTTGCATTCGGGGTGTAGATGTGTGAGGCCATGTAATGTATTTCGGTGCGATCCTCTAGGGTTTGGTATCCATGCGCGCAACCCTCGGGAAGATACAACATGCGAGCGTTATCCGCGGTCAATTCCACACCGTACCACTTGCCGTAAGTCTTGGAATCCGGCCGAACATCGAGGACCACGTCGAACATCGCTCCTCTAGTGCAGCGCACGAGTTTGGCTTCGAGCGCAGGAGCAACCTGGAAGTGCATGCCGCGAACCGTGCCTTTTCGAAGGCTAAAACCCATGTTCGCTTGCACGGGCTTAAAGTTGATCCCCTGCTCCGCAAATTCCTGGACGCACCATGCGCGGAAGAAGCGCCCTCGTTCATCTTCATGAGTTACCGGGTCGATCACCCATGCACCGTCAATATCAGTTTCCGTAAACCTCACGCAGCTAATCTACCCTTCCGATCGATGTGAGGCTGCGAGTTCTTCCATTTCGCATGGGGCCTCACCAATCTGAAAGACGGAAGCATAGCGAACCTGCCAATCTGGCCGCCGCTCATCGAGTGGCTCCAGGCCCCAGTATTCCAGGGGCCATCCGCGCCGGATAGAGACGTCGCCGTCGTGAACCTCTTTGATCAGATCGGTCACCGGATTCCAGCGCAAGTCAAGAGCGACCTTTGTCCGAACATCCAAGTCGATCCCTGAAACAAACAAATAGCCGCCAGGCTTGACCAGGCGTGCGACATGGCGGAGGCATTTTTCCGCGGTGGCGGGTTGCATATGGCAGAGAAACCGGTTTGCCACCACAATGTCTTGTGAGCCCAAAGTGTTCAAGAGTTGCGGATCGGCGGCGTCGCCACGGAGCCAACGGATTCCTTCCTTAAACCAAGGTTTGACACTCGCTTCATCGCCTTCAACTTCAAACATGGACTCCACTTCCGCGGCCGTCATGCGTTCAAAAATGGGTGCGATTTGATCCCGGCGGGTATTCCAGTTCACATCCCCAGATGCCGCTGTGTCAACATTCTCTGGCGTCTCGGCCATGGCCTCAGTAAGCGAATAGACCCCTCCTTCGGCGAATTTCAGAATCTCCTCCGAGATATCCAGAGCGTGCAGCCGGAGTTTCAAATCCGGGCGCGCTGCGCGAATCGCCCAGACAATCGAATAAACCTCGGCTCCCTTGCTGCATGCGAGGACGGAGATGTTTGCCTCAGAATCCGGGCCTTTCTGGTCGAGCAAACGACACATCAATTGCAGTTCCCGCCGGTTTCGCAGGAAAAACGTACCGAACGATTGTCTCCGATTGGCGAAGCGACGTACGACACCATTCAGATACCGGCCGTACATCCTGCCCGAGGATAAAACTTGTACAGATGCGGGTAGATGTCGCCAGACTCCTCTAGCTTGACGAATATAGGCACTCCGACATCTTTGGAGAATCCTGGAGTCCCTACAAGCTTGGAGGAAGGTTTGCAAGTTTAACGGTGACACTTTTCTACACCAAATCAGCGGGCGCTAGCCATACCTGCAATATACATAGTCATAGATTCAAGGTGAGATTAAGCTGCGCTACGGGGCATGAGCCGGGAAATGGGCAGTCTAAACAGCTGTTTGCGCAGCCCTCTGTAACGCAGTCTTCAATGGCCGAGGTTTTGAGGGATTCATGGATCATGGGAAACGGGGCCGGGGGAGCTAAAGCTACGACTCTAAGCCACCAAGGTCGCGACGTGCTACCGCCATTGGGGTCACAGATGCACCTATCTCTAAGTGCAATCGGGATGCCAGAATGCACAGGGGGGAGAAGGCTCCGGCTGCTTCAAATTGACGCTATCCCATTTAAAATAATAGGGTTATCTGAATGACTCAGAAAGCATTCGCGCCGCATAGCTTGCCGGGAGCGCCTGGGCTCATAATGAGGGAAAGGGATTACCACAAACTGACCAAGCTGGTTGTCTTTAGTTTTCACAGACCGAGCCAGGGTTAACATTTCCCCCCGTGCAGGGGGTATCTCTGCGAGGTGTTACGAGTTGCAGAACGCTGGCGCGTCCTGCTGCACCCGCTCCAATGATTCCGACGCGAATTGGCTTACCTAATTTTAGCGCTCTTGGAGGTCCAAGATCGACTACCACGCCGAAATGGCTCCCGTTGTGCAGCGCACTAGTTTGGCCTCAAGCGCTCGGTTTCACTTGGGAATGTAGGACGCAAAGTCCCCGTTCGGAACCACGTTCTTGAAAAGTTTCCACGATTATCCTCCCGCAAAAACCGGATCTATTAAGACCGCATCAGCGACGGGCCTCAGTGTATAGCGCGGGGGAATACCCTCTTGAGTGAATTTTCGGGATCTCGTTCACGTTAGCATTCGGCATGAGGATGGCCACAAACATCTGGTTACATGTTCGCAGGAACCGATTCTGGCAGCGAGCAGATGAAGAAGTACTCGACCGCCAGCAACGGACTGAAGATGGGAATGTTGAAGTTCACCCGCATTTGTAGCGCCGGAATTGAGTTCTTCCCTGGTTGCTTGTGGCGCCAATGATGAAAAGCAGGAAAGCGTTTTTCTACCTTGAACGTCTCATTCAGGCTCTTCATCATTTCAGAAATGGGCTGAACATTGTTGTACGTCGGCCAGATCTTCTGGCGAAAATGTCCAAAGTTGACGTAGCTCATCATAAATTTGCCGTCATCCTTGAGGATTGTCCTGATTTCCTCGAAGCAGCGGTCCTGCTGCTGCCCCATGTACTCGAAGAAACCCAGGGCCACCACGAAATCGAAGCGCTTATTATCGAAAGAAATCGCTTGGCGCGAAATGTCGAGTTCCCGCAAGTGCGAGCCTGGTTCATGAATTGCGATGTCGATACCATGATAGCTGATGTTGGGATTGAGCAAGGATCGGAGAGCGGCTGGACCGCAACCGACATCCAGTAGTGTGCAATCTCGATTGACGGCCAATTCATTAATAACTCGAGCGCACTTGCGTGAGCGAAAGCTTGCTTGGGCATACTCAGCGTTCTCCACGACCCAGTAATCTCTGCTCCTGAAATTCTCAACGGCTTGTCGCTTCATGTAATCCTCTGGGCCCTCGATCTGTTGGTTGACTTGCGATTGGCAGCGGCCGACAGTATTCTCCGAGTCCAATCCCATCCCACGACGAATCGTTCCTGGAGCGGTGAGATTTACAGCATTGGCCGGCCAAAGTCAGCTACCCGATATGGCGATAAAGAAAATTCGTCGCTGCTCTTAGCAGCACACTGGGGAGATGCGCAAAAACTGCGGAAACTTTACGGTGCTGCATGAACCCGCTAAGAACACTCGACGCGGCTGAGATGGCGGGATATCGATAATAGGTTAACGGAATCGCAGTGGCGCCCAGGTGGTTCTTAAAAGCGATCAGGCCCCGATCCTCAACATCAGAGCGGCCCAGATCGAGTTCGGCTGCGCCCTCCGCCTTTGCACGTTGGATCGTTTGCCAGAAGAGAAATGGCATGGCTCCGAACCTGTGAAATGCCGCATCCGAACAGCCGTATTTGTAAACGACTGTAGTCTTGTAATGCAGCGTAAGCATGCTTGCGATCGGCCGGCTCTCTTTTGAAGCCACACCAATATTGATCGCGTCACCAAAACAGTCACGCAAGTTTCGGAACCAAGCCAGCGGCTGAGGAAGTACACCATGTCTGCGCCGTGTCAACACGAGCAAAGAGTAGAATTGCCGTAAGAGTGAGTCAGACCTCCCTTCCGCATACGTCAACCCTTCTTTTTCTGCCCGCCGGATTCTTCGCTGAAAGCAACTCTTGTGCAGACGATCGAACAGGACCGGCAAAGGAGGCCTAAGGTCGAGTGCGTGATGCAAGAATGTTGCACTTCGGGCAAACCCGTTCTGAGTGGGCCCCAATGCTTCAGGCGTCAGCAATCGAAGCTCGACGTAATCGCAATGCTCCTCTGCAACGAGTCTCGGCAGAAGTGCGGCCAAACTACGGCCGTCTTCACTCGCATTGAATAGTGGTTGGCAATGGTCGGCAAACGGGACGGAAACGAGGCGAGAGCCGGTCAGCCAGCTCTGGACCCGGCAAAACGCAACACCGCTTCTTATGGGATGAGTGGGAGCGGATGTTGAGAAAACGCCCGGCTCGTATCCATAGGTGCCGCGCAGCGCATTCAACCATGCTGGCGTATGAAAAACCGACGCGCCAGGATGTGTTTGCAGGAACTGTTCCCAACGGTGGTCCCGAATCGGATCAATGCGGTAAGTTTCCATCATTGCTGCGGGTTCAGTAGTAGGCGCTTCCTACTGGCGATCTCAGAGCAAAGGCCGACTGCGATCTCGCCGTTGGGGTCAATATGACTGAATGCCGAAAGCCCGGATCGTCGATCTGACACCCCCGCAGCGCTCGCGCCGACCGGCCCGGAATCCTGTCACTTTCGCGAGCACAGCTGCGTCCATCGATAATTTTGTTCCATCGGCGAACGAAGTGACTTTTCACACGTCCTAAGTCGCCTTCTCCTCAAAGGGCCGTTGCGAAACTGGAGTGCGTTAGGGCCACTATGCCTTTGATGATTCTTACAGCGACAGGGCGGAAACCCAAGATTCGCATATATGCAAGAACCTCAGGGCCATGCCGGTTTCGTCTCCGCCGAAGTAGTAAGTATCACGGCCGCATCGTCTACTTAGACTTGATCACCGGACCGAGAAGGGAGTCTAATTCTGCGTTTACCGAGACCAAATGCTTACAATGTTCAATCGCCTGTAGTGCCGCCCTGGCCGTGGCTCCGATCGTTCCTGTCGCGCGAATTAGCCGACCGGAAGTCTCGTGAATTCTCAGAGCGACATCAATCATCCTCAGCAATCATTCCGTCCTTCATAGCGCGCAAACATCTATTCGATATCAAGCACTGTGGTGCATCCGCAGCGCAATGTTCCACTGACTAGCGTGGCTAACTTGACCCAAATTCCTCTGGGGGTACGAGTGGCAGGTTCGTATCAGCGCCCGCACCCAAGCGATCCGCAATCCGATACGTCAGTTTTCCTTCCACGAGAGTAGCGAATGCTAGACGGGCCCGCTCACTTCCCCGCCCTCTGATCTGCCAGTTGTCGCCATCAGACACTAACTGCAGCTGGCTGCGTTCACGCCACCAACGGTTGATATCACCGGGAAGCGCGACCCATATCGAGCGCGTTTCGCGCAGACTTAGGATGTGTTCGAGAAGCTTGCGGTACTGCTCGCACTCGACTGGGCGAGTAATGTAATCCGGATGAACGATGAAACTGATTAGACCGTGATGCGCCAGGATCATTTCGATTTGCTGCTTCCAGAGATTGATTGAGCGGTCCAAGAGAATGTAGAACATCCCATGATCCTGAATCGTGGTGAGCGGCAACTCCAAAACATTGTCGACAAAGTAGGGGGTTACGGTGCAGCAGCCTCCCCTCTGCGGTTCGAGATGCGATACTGTCGGCACAGACATGTCATACTGAAAATCCAACATGCCGAACCACTCCTGGTTGCGATGCATCGACCCAGAGCGGAATCCTTCCATTCCATACTGCCGCCCGTATTTGTTGATTTTGCTTGCACGCTTCTCAAACAGTTCTTTCTGTTCGTAAAGCCTGCCGTCGTGATCAAGATCGTGGATGTTCAGCTCAAAGCCGCGAGCGCGAATTTTTGAAACTAGCCCGTCGAAACCTCTGTAAGCTCCTTCCGGAATCAACTGGAACGCTGCCTTGATGCCGAAGGAATCATCAAGGTCCATGAGAAAATCACAGTGATCCGCCCCTCTCTGCTCCTCAACGTCGTGCGTCATCATCAGCGCGCTGTCTTTCCCATCTGGCCAAAACCAGATGAAGGGAATTTCGCGGACGCCCGACGCGTGAAGCGTCAGCGCCATGAGTTGTTCGAAAATGTCTTCGACAGAGCAATCGATCGGCCACGCTGGGAACATGCACGTACGGCGGCGGCGAAAGACAAGCCGTTGCAGCGACTTGCGGATAGCGAGCGGAAGCACCGGGCGCAAAAGGTAATAATAGGTATGCAGTAATAGCTCGCTGCGAAGCCTGGCTACGTATCGCTCCAACCGAAGATTTTTCACAACTTCATCGGGATCAAAAGGCAAGCATATTTCCCCCGAAAGGTGCGCCTCGGTGGATGGCAAGGCGTCAAATAGGATCTTACTTCGAGAATTGCTGGCTGAGCGTGTAGCTATGTCGCCAAAGCAGACCGCCTGCCCAAAACGGAAGAAGCCTTTCGAGACGGCCGCTTCAGGCGCCATGCGGAAACGGGCAAACTCGCTTGGACAACGGAAGTAATCCAAGAACGCCCGAGCTGGATTAGTGCTTGCCGACTGGCCCGGATTCTTTGACATCACCGTACATCATACCGTGCCACTCGGTACTGTGTTCGCTTAAGGCTTCCCAAGACTAGTTGCTCTGCCCCCAAATCAGCAATGCGGTACTCGAATGATGTTGAAAAGTTCACTTAGATATCATGGATTAAAATCGCGGGAGAAAACATATTCTGATAGATTACCGAGTTCCTTTTCGCTTGTTCCCCCCCCAATCGAAACCAGCTTGTCAGCGATCCACGGTACTTGCCTTCCGTCCTGATCAGATGGAGTTTGAATCAGGGCTGCCCCGCGGCAAATGATCTCGCTCTGTTGCCAAGGGTGCGACGCCGGGAAGCGCCGCTCGACGTTGCACACGCTTTTCAGGCAGCGGGTACTCTACTCAAGTAATTAACTATACGGTACAGAAGAGTCCGTTCGGGGAAAGGTCGCAGCAGGGCTCTGGCCAGCTCGGGCTCGCCGTGCGGAAAATTCTGCATGCTCAACTCCCGAAACTCGCTGTTCGAGTTCCACGGCTGAGGGAAGTAGGCAATCACTTCGCGACCGCCTCGAGCGGACGGCGCTGGCAGCGGTTGACCCGCGAGGACAGCGTGCACAGCCCCGACCATGTCGGTTCCAAACCCAAGTTGAACGTGAGAAAGGGGAGTGCACCGCGGATTCATTTCGAGGAGATACGTTGCTCCACTTCCGCTCTCGATAATGAAGTCCAGACCGAAGAACCCGGAGAGGTGGAGCTTTTCCGCAATCCGCTCGGCGGCGCTAATCATCTCGGGATTACTGATCCGGCGCACCACATTGGCTGGGCCGGTCGGCGGCGATGCAGCTAGCACCTCAACACTATCCTGGGCCAGTACTTTTCCTTCCCAGCATGCCACTGCACAATTCGCCGGGCGGCCTGGTACGAAAGCCTGCGAGATGACCGACGGACTGGAACCTTGCCACCAGTCGCGCAGATAAAACGGATCGCGATTGATAAGTAACCGTTTGACAGCTCGCTTTAGCCCGCACGGCCCCTTCAACAGGTGGAATAACTGCTCAGCCTGATGCGGAGTCTCTGCAATCCGCACGCCGCCTCCACCCCACGTCCCGTCTGCTTTCAGCACCCACGGAAGAGGTTGCTTGGCGTGCCATTGATAAAGATCCTGCGCGCTTTGCAGATACTGAGTCGCCGGAACCCGAATCCCCTGCCCCCTTGCAAGTTCGAGCAGGGCATAACGCGACGAAACTACCGGATAGCTACCCAGAGGACCCAGCGAGCGCTCTATCGAATTTGCCGAGTGGCCATTCTGATCACCATGTCGCCCGCAGAGCTGTTGCAAATGGTCAACGGAGCGGTCGTCACACGGAACGATGAGGTCTGGCTTTGTGGACTCGATTGCGCGCAGCAGAGACGCCAACGGATGCACCGCGCTATAGGGAAACCGGCGATGGAGGGCTTTGACCGTTTCTATTGGATGATGGCCAGTGCAAACGGCAGACACTTCACAGCCTACGGCGGCGAAAGCCATCGCAAGCCTGGCCGCGTAGGCGCGCCTGTCTGTGTCCACCAGCAGGATTCTAATACACAGGCTCTTTTTGGTTTCAGGATAAATAGCGCCATTCCTCACGTTAGTCTAACCGCTGTGTAATAATGTGTTCCCCCGCCCGCCAACGTGCTGCAGAAGTGCCCTAGCGGTGGCGCCAACGCGCTAGAAACGCGCGTCTTGCACCTGTTCCGTTTTTTCCGGTCGTGTTTCGTCGTGCCGCCCGATCGCGACCGATCGGCGCGAACCCAGTCGTGCCAAGTGTTTCGTCAGGTGCGTTGCGGTGAATCTAGCGCCGAAGGCAAAACGCAGCAGCGGTCCAAACGAATTGGCGGCAGAGGTGCCGACAAAATACAAGCCCGGCACCGATGACTCAAAGCTGGAGGACAGTATCGGGGTATGCTCGACATCATCAATCGCAGACCGCAGGTCGGAAGTCAGAAATGTCAGGCGACGCAGATCCACTCTGTAGCCGGTGGCGGCGATCATATGATCCGCTTTCAGGGGCCGCCGCTCGCCAGCCCTATTCGTCAGCTCCAAATGAACGCCGGAGTCCCGCACCTTCGCCGCCGTGACGTTAACACCCAGATGGAATGGCACCTTCCCAACCACTTCTTGCTTGATGAACCAGCCAGGCGCCGGACCGAGGGTGCGTCCCACGAAACCAAGCCGAAAGCGCTCTGGCATCAAGTGGAACACACCCGGTGCCTTTGTGCAGAAAACCAGGTTCCAACCCTGTGCCAGGCCAGTGTTAGGCGCGCGCACGCGCTCCCATAAAGACCGTTTACGTGGCGGGTCGTGAAAGCGGATGGTGGACCTGCGGGCGACGAGTTGGACGTCGGCGCCGGCTTGATGGAGCAGCGCCGCCAAATCGAGGGCGGACGAGCCGGCGCCTACCACCGCGACGGAGCGTCCCTGAAACTGGTCGAGAGCATGGTGCGCCGAGCTATGACTTACGAACTCCTCAGGCATATCGGAGAACAGCGGCGGCATATACTCGTAGTGGGTCAGGCCGACCGCGATGATGACAGTTCGCGCGCAACAAACCTCTCCATCCATCAGTCGCAGTTGCAAGCCCGCCGAAGACTGGCTGAGAGAATCCACGAGCTTGTCTTCGAGTTCGGGGACAAATCTCTTCTGGAACTCCAATCCGTACCTTGTGAATGTCTCCAATGGAACCGGCAAACCTATGTCGGCATATGGGAGACCCTCACGTTTGCAGTATGCATCAAGAGTGAGTTCCAAATTAGGATCGTATAGCGAAGAGGCGAATCCTTCCGACTTCAGGCGCATGCCCTTAGGCATTCGCGTCAACCAGGTATCCATGGGCCGACCAAAGATCCGATGCTCGATGCCGCGAGCGCGGAGGTGAGCGGCGATCGAGAGTCCGTAAGGCCCTGCCCCAATGATGGCAACGTTGCAGTGTGTCATGGCCTATTGTTTCCAGTTTCCTTTTTTATTAACAGTCACATGCAACTCCAAAGGCAACTCTACTCCGACCATCTGCTCGTAGCGCTTGCAGGACGCCTGACCACAATCGCGTTATTGTCGTCAAGAAATCCGCCTGCCCCTAATAAGAAACGCCGAGGTTCCTTTGCCTTGAATCTATGTAACATGCGCCGAGCAACTCTCAGTCGTCGAACCGGTATTACGGCCAACCGTCGACTATGCTGGCATCTGCAGGCCGTGCCGACTCGCTGCCGTGCGCCCAAATTCGCCGGGCGCCTTTCGCCGCAGGCCAATTTAGCTACGATCTCGCTACCAGTATTCTACCTCGGCCGGAAAGATCGACCCCACATTGTGCTCTTCCAGTAATTGCGAGATGAGCCCCTACCACCATTCCCTAACAGAACACTATTCGTGTCTGCGGAAAACAGATCATCCAATTGTCCTTTCAAGAGTAACCTGTACTTTGCCAAGCTCGCTGCCATGCGATCTTTGATGTCGTCTCGGTCGCGAACCAAAGTCTCAAATGTGTCTGCCAGCAGGTTCGGATCGAATATCTGAATATTCACACAGTATTTCGACAGCCCGAGCGCGCTCATGTGGTCCGCCACCTTCGGATGAGGCGAGATCGCGAGAACCGGTTTATTCAATAAATGTGCAAAGACAACCGCGTGAAATCTGCATGTAACTACATAGTCCATTAAAGATATCTTACATAACAACTCGCCGAATTCCTTGATTCGCTTGTATGCTGGCGTAGCAATGTTGTACCGATCTCGCAACTCCCTTCGAAGGTCTTCGATGGTGGCGTGGTCCTCCACGATGTCAGTACCGAAGAGCGCTATTGAGTAGGAACGTCTCGCGAGCGACGAAGCAAATATCGCAAATTTCGCAATGACCTCGGCATACATCATCTTTTGCTCAACGGTGCCGAACGTGGGCGCATTAGGATAAGCCAGAGGTGCAATGCCGACGATTGGCTGTCCCCCTTTGCCCGAACCGACAACACTGGGCGGAGACACTTCAAGACTATAGACATTGTCGGGGAACACCTGGCTATGGCCTGCAAAACCTATATCCCGAGCGAGCGCTTGTGACGATTTATCTCGGAAAGATACATAGTCCGCAGCGTACAACGTGCGAGTAACGAAGAACTTCGTTAGCGGGTCCGTCAGCGGTCCTGCACCGACATTCAAGAACATACACCGTGTACCTGCCAACTTCGCCACCAGGAACCATAAGAGGATTGAATAGGGGAATCCCCACGGACCACTGTTCCCAGTAAGTTGACCACCGCCGCTGACAATCAGAAGATCAAAATGCCTGATAATTCGGAACGCCGCGATAAGGAATGCTAATTCGCGCGAGATAGCCCTGGGCAGTCGAAGGATCGGAGTTCTGGTTGTTCGCAGCCAACGCATAAAATGAAACTTGCTCGCACTGCTCGATTTTGTCGCCGCAGACCCATAGCCGAGTTCCCAGGTATGCGTTCGAAGAGGATATGACCGTACTCCGTGGATTCTTGTCGTCTCGCTGGGATTCATAGACAACAACTCAATAACCGAGTCGGGCCAACGCACCCTAATATTGCCTATGACCGCATCCACACTTGCCTGGTCGCCGAGATTGCCGCCGCCCGTATGATGAAGAAGTGCGATCTTTGTAGGAGTTCGTTGCATGCGATGATTCCTATGAGGGAGTGGAGCGAGTGTCTTCAGATTTACTTTTTTTATTAAGAAGTAACTTAAGTCTGAGATAGAAATTGGGCGCAGTATTCAGCCTTCCGCGGCCGCCTAGTGGCCCCCACTCTCTTCAGAGCTGACCTGCCTAGCCAAATCATGGAGACGTTCCTTCCTGTACAGAAGTTGCTGCATTGGTTCAAGACCTATAGTCCTAAGAATCGCCTCCCAACGATATGCCCAGTCGTGCCTCAACAAGCTCTGCACCACATTCGTCCGCCGAATTCTTTCCTGTTTTTCCGCCTGTCTGTCCAAGTCACTGATAATCTGATGGATCTCACTCGAGTCATAATCCAGATGAACGACTGCATCAGGCCAGTCGAAATGCATCTTGAAAGCCTCTGTCTGTGGACGTTCTCCGATCATGATCGTGCCCGACGCGGCCCCCTCGAAATAGCGGTTGCCAATCTCAATCTGCTTATTCGTTGTGTGGGGCTCATCGATCAGTCCCGGATTGACCAGGAAGTAGCGGCTCCTTTTTGCAGTATTTGCAAAAAGCGCTCTGTGCTGGCCTGAATCAATGGCCTTATCCCCGGCAATACTGTCGTGTAGATAAAAAAGTTGATTTTCAGCCGCCATTCTTAGCAGAGCTCGATGTGTCACCTCGGATCGACGCCCAATGCTATAGACGTCGATTGATCTCCTGGGCGGTTTTGGGTAAGGGCTGAAGAGCAGTGCATCAATCCCCGGGGGAAGAAAAATGCACTTGGAGCCAATGCGCTCGCTGAGTGGTCTCGAGGTCTGGCTGTAATAGAGGACGACCAAATCAAACTTTTTTAGAATGCGGAAAAGGTGCCGGTACAACGGTATTGCCTTCGCCCACAACTCATCTATCAAGCAGACTGAAGTTGTACAGTGATTTCTCCAGTCGATGGCAGCATCTACCGTTAACAGGTCTATCGGATAACCGCAAATCGCAAAAAAAACGTCATAGTGGGCATGGCCGCGTATCTTTCGAATGCCTGGATTCAGCGATATAGGGACACGATAAGCCATCCGCTTTACAAGAACACTACGCAGACTGGACGCGTCAGCTTGCGGTGCTAGCACTTCCACCGAGTCAACCTGAGAAATTATGTCCTCAAATTCAAAGTGAGGACAACGGAAAAGATATTTTCCCAGGATGTTTCTCTGTGAAAAAAGCAGCACACGCGGTTTTGATGACTCTCTCATCATTATTACGCGTTTTCTCCTAACGGAAGCTGCGATGCTGGAATTTCTTGAATAACCACACGGCTCTTTGCACTCGCTCCAACCATTCCGACCCGGATCGGACGATGTTATACGCCGGATCGTCGTTTGGTAGGGGCTTTGGGTTGTAGAACTCCGAAGCCGTGTAACAAATCTCTGCGCCGTCAACGAAGATCGAACCGGCGCAGGTGAAAGCCGGTTCCATCATGATATTGCATGACTCCGCTGACGCACGACCGCATTTCGAAACGTGTTCCAGGCGTAGGAGGCACTCTGGCGCGGGCGACGGAGCATCAGGACCAAAACAACTCCCGCTCCCAAGCCGAAAGGACCACACACAAGCAGCTGGACGACCGGGGCAGCATCTTTCAGCAACATCTGTCCCAAAGTCGTCGCTAGATAAACGGTTGCCCAGCAAGGCAGATGCGAAAGAAACGCCATCCACAAATCGCCCGTAGTTACAGGGCCACGCCGACCGGCAAAGTAGTACACCATCGGCATGCGGATCGCCATACTTGTAATGCCGAGCGCCACGATCACGCCAAGAGGTCCCCAATGCAACCCTATCACGTAGGCCGCAAGGGTTACCGAACCCCCTAGGGCGTGGTTGTACAGCTGCTCCCGACCTCGTCCCTGACTCTGGAACAGCCAGAGAGCCACTTCAGCCAGCGGCGCTGATACCGCGACGATGGCGAAGGCCGAAAACAGGGGAATCACACCGCTCCACTTCGGACCGAGGATAACTAGAACCAGCGGCCTTGCTAAAGCCAGGCACAGTGCCGCAAGCGAGAAAAAGATCAGCGCCAGCGTGTCATATGTGCGTATGAAGGTTCGCCGATACCGTTCCGAATCAGACACCAGCCGCGAGAGAACTGGTGTAATAACAGCGTTGATAGGCATGGAAATTTGCTGTAAAGGGCGTGCCAGTAACACACTCGCCCGCGTGTAGAGGCCCAGGGGTTCTGCTCCGAAAACCCGTCCAATCAGGATGCTATCGCTGTTCATTAACAGGAGGCCCACAAAGTCGGCTATGGTCAAATGCGCCCCGAAGCTCAACATGGGCCGCACACCGCTGTTCCCCTTTGGTCTGTCGGGTCGCCATCCCGAGGTATGCCAGGTGAGCACGAAACTTGTAGCTGCAGTGACCACTTGCTGCGCCACCAAGGCCCAATACCCAAACCCCAGTTTTGCCAACCAGCATGCTGACACAAAACCGACCAGCATCGAGATCACTTCAATCACCGCGATTGCGCGAAACCGCATTTGCCGAGTAAGCAGCGCCTGATGTTGAACGGCTGAACCGGTCAGAAGAAAGCTCAACGACAGCACCATCATGATTCCTGTGACACGCGGGTCATGATAAAAACTCGCCATCAAGGGAGCCAGGCCAAAGCTGATGACTGTCAAGAATCCGCTGACAAAAACATTGATCCAAAATAAATTTGAGACCTGTTGCTGCGTAATAATGTCTCGCTGCACTGTCGCTGTTGAAAGGCCGAGTTCCTTGAACAGCCCCACAAGACCCGTGATTGCAAGGACCATACCCACCAGGCCAAACTCTCTCGGTGTCAGCAGGCGAGCCAGAACCGCTGCCGCAGTGAGGTTGAGGACAAACTTGGCACCCTGGGCGCCAACAGTCACGAGCCCGCCAGAGATAGCACGGGTGCCGATATCGTGGAGGAGATGATCAGTGCGGAGATGCTCTGTCTCCGAGACGGCTGCGGAATCTTTGACTTTCTTCATTCCCAAACTACTGGACACGCGGTCCCCCTAGCGGGTACAAAGATAACTAAGACAGGCGAAACGTCAGAAGCCTCCCGCCAGCGAACCGAGCCTATCAACACTTCCGGTAAGTTGTTGAATCGAAGATGCCGCAGTGTGCTCAGCATTAGCGTCCACTTCGGGGCCGGCATCTACTTACAACTACTAATCTTCCGATTGTCAAGGGTGATTCAGTTGCGCGACTGTTTCTGGTCTTCTTGAATTGTTGTGTGAGCTTCTGGAACGGCGGACCTGCACCAGAATAGTTGCAGGCGAGCGGTCATCGTCGATTACACTTCCACAGCCAACCGCGCACGAGACGCCACGAATACAAGAGTCAAAGCGCCGGTCACTACAGAAGAACGGGGCTTAAAATGCCTTCAGGAAATCCACCGAGCGTTTACAGTCTCTCACTGGGCAACAGCGTTCAAGTTCGTCGGAGGTGCAGGAGCCTGGGCTGAGGAGGACCCGTAACAAGTGCTCGCATCAAAACTCATTAAGGAGGCGCTCCCATTGGTGGGTCCCTTCATCACGCTGAGATAACAAGCTGCCGCTGGAATGTGGTAGGCATGCCCTCCCAGTGTCGAGGCCGCACCACTTCCAAATACGACGTTCCCACCAGTCACGTCAGGCCCGGTGGCTGGCCAAGGCTGAACTCCCCACCAAGACGGCTTCGAGCTTAGATAGAACGATGCGGGCAGGTTCTGGCTCGATGGAAGAACATTGGCAAATCCATCCAATAATCCGATGGGTACCTCGGCGTTGACGAAACGAACGGCGTTGCTAACCGTGTCGTAGTTTCCCCATCGCATCATACTGCCAGCAACGTAGGGATCATTGGCGGCGGAGTATCCATTAGCATAGCCGAGAGAATAAATCTGGAGGTCGTTGTTACATGACGTCGGAGTAGGATAGGAACATTGATACGTTGTGTGGTATCCAGCCGTCCCCATCACATTGCCGATGATGTTCCAAAAGCGGTTACCCGGGTAGAGGAGGACGGCGTTAGTCTGTTCCGTCTTGCCACCTGAGCTACCGCCGTTGGGGTCTCTCCCATTATAGGCATTACGGAACACGGTGATCAAGTCGGAGGCTCCGAACACCAAGTCGCCTATTGTCCCGATGCCCTCGTTGCCCTCGAACAACAACAAGGCGTCCGTACCGCCGTGGCGATAAGAGCTTGCCTGCTGCCATTGGGCATCAAGAGAGCAGCCGTGGCAATGCGTGTAGTAGTCGTCAATTGCGAAGTTGTAGGCCGCGACTGAGCCGATACAACCCTCGGCCATAAAGCTGAAAGCTATGTGCTGAGAAATGTTGTTTTGGTAGAGCTCATCGCCGCTCGTCCAGCAGGACATCACATAGTAGTTTGAGACGGGCGGAGAGCCGTAGGTGTAGCTGTCCTGCATTGTGACGCGCATCGACTGGACCGGATAGAACTGATAGAAACCGTTCGCGCCCGTCTCCGTGTCGCCGAAGGTGTCTGAGAAGCGGACGCCCTTTATCCATACGTTATAGCAGTCCATGCATAATACGGTTGAGAATCTGCTTAACGCGTTGGAGATGTCGATGGACATGTTCTCGACACCTACCTTGCTAATCGGCACGCCAGAGTTGCCCCAAACTTGTGGCGTGTTTCCCGAAGTGAACCAGTTCGACATCCGAATCCCCGGCGTAATGCCAACAGTCCACGGTCCGCTGCCAGAGATGGAAGTGATAATCTGCGGTTCAGTAAGCGACCTACCAGGTCGGCCACTGACATTGCCACCTCCGCAAGCTCCGTTGCGACAAACAGCCAGGCCGCTTGTCGGAATAGGACTGTTTAATGTGTCCAACTGATCAAGGAAGATCAGGCTTCCCACTTTCCAGTTGTTTCCCGAGCCTTTACTGAAACTGTTTATCGTGATGCTCGTTGTTCCTTGGGAGTATCCTGACGTCCAGCTTGCGATGTTGTCGGTTGAGCCGTCATAGCCCAGTCCCGTTGACGGCGCGACGATGCACATGTCCGCTCCACCGGAAAACGGGCATGTACTGGCGCTTCCGCTGAAATAGATGAATGTCTGGCCGGCCCCCATCCCCCGCAAGGTCACGTTACTGTTGTATGTGAGCTGATTGTTCAGGTAGAAGCTCCCAGCGGCGAGTTGGACGTATCCGCCAACGCCAGGAAGCGGGTGAGACGAGGCGCAACTAGCGATTGCCGTGTTGATGGCTGTAGGAGCTGCAGGTGAAGCGGACGTGCCGATGGGGCTAATCGTCGCTCCGCACTGTGTCCGCGCCTCGTTCACAACCGCGGGGTCAGCCCCAGCTTTAGACCAGTCCATACCGCGGGAAGGGGCAATAACGCCCGACCATGCTTGTCCGAAGCAGGCAATTGGAAACAGCAAAAGTACGAACAGCCACCTCGTGAGTAATCTAGCCCTACTCATGGAGATGAAGAACAGAAGCAAACTTTTGTGTCTCACTTTACCTCGCAGCGTAGGTGCGGCATCCTCCGGCGACATCGCCAGCGTCCGTCGAGAAGTCTTACGCGTCTAACGCGTGCCGTCAACTGTACAGAGGTGCAGTCGAGGTACAGTTCGAGTGTAGCCCTATTCACTTGGATATGCTGGCCCGAGATTGAGATGCGGTCCGATCGGATATGCCTTGTGCCGTGCTCTATCTCGCGTCGGCGCGCGTGAATTACGGTTAGCGCATTGTCGCCACACGAGGTCTGAGCCTCGCCGGAATCAGCACGTCCGAAGCGTGTCCAGCGCCCTGGCAATCGGCAGGATGCGCGCACCAGAGTTGACCGCGTATTGCACGACGTCCCGGAAGAACTCTGGGGTGCACCCGTATGGCGTGGGTTCATCAGAAATGTCGTGAGTCGCGAATATCAGCCAGCCTCGCGCTTGCCGGTTGCGATCTATGACCTCCCTTACAGATGGAATATCATGTCGGCTCTTCTCCAGGAAGTAGGCTGAAAGCTGATTGAGATCAGCGGTTCCAATGTTGAAAGTCTGGCCGCCTTCGCGACAACACAGAAAACGGCTGGCGATCTTCGCCTTTGTCAGTGGCCGCGGAGGGCTGATTGGGTAGGAAAACGTCTTGAACTCAGCCCTTGGAATCAGTTGTCTGAGTGCTGCCTGGTTCTCGATGATCGACTTTTCGAAAGTCCGTGAGTCCGTTTGCCACGAATGACAGTGGGAGAATGTGTGGCATCCCAACTCATGGTCTTGTTCAAGAACGGTCCTCAAGTCGTCTGGGAAAAAAATTTGACCAGTAGGTGTTTCCTGGCCTGCAAGTCCCAGCGCGGCATAGTAGGTCCCCGACAAGCCAAACTCATTTAGGATGGCACCGCCGGCGAGTAGGGCCGACCGGGGAAAGTCATCGAAAGTAAATGAGATCAAAGGCCTCTTCAGGTCGATCACAAGCGGTTTCCTAAATAAGAGACTTGCGATCTTTCTCTGATAAAACCCGTGAAGTCTCGACCAAGAAATCCGCCGAGATGGCATTCGATCCCTCCTGACTGGTTGCGCTTGTGACCTGCCCACCGTGCAACAATCATCGCCCTGCGGGAAGTTGATTCAGCGCGCCGCCCGGATGCGATGATTCAGAGTTCCTGCGTACAAAAGTTTTTCCGGGTTGGATGCCGGTTGCACGGCGGCCCGGTTGACCTCCGTGCAAGTCCACCCTTCCCGAACCTCTAAGCTCGCCAAGAGGAACAGAATCCATACAGGGTGCATGATCCTGAAGGCCGATTCGGTGAAGTTGTAGACGAGAGCCACAACAAAATACGCCAGCCTGAGTCCGCCTGTGTCCGGATCTCGGCGAAGGGCGCGCACAACGTTCCGATAGCCGGTCACAAGAACCACGGCAAGGAGCGCAAGCCCCGACCACCCCAGATTCAAGAATACCTCGATATAACCATTGTGAGCTTCGTTGGGATGCCACCAGTAGATGCTCCAGATTTGGTTAAGGCGCGGGCCGAGCCAGAAACTCTCGAAACCGGTTCCGAATAATGGACTGCCTGTCATCCCGGTAACCAATTTCCAGATGTCAGTGCGGCCGGTAAGTGTCGAATCCCTTCCCATCGACTCCACGAGGCCCGAGCCAGCATCGAAGAACAGGGCCAGGCAGGATATACTCACAAACGCCAACACCAGAAAGTGCATCAACCATGACTTTCTTTGGAGCGTGGTCAGGCTGGTAGCAATAATTAAAGCAGTAGCGATCAGGAAGCACGACAAGGCGGTCATTGTGCTGGCAATCAACATGAGCAGCAACGCCATAGCCACCAGAGTGCCGTGGGCGATCAGCGACCGAGTACGGTGAAGGCCCGCCGTGCCCCTGATAGCTTGCACCATGCGCCACACGGATGCGACTCCGAAGAGCAGACAAATGCCCCCTAACTCGTTCTTGCTGGTTGCAATCCCCGACAGCGTGGTGTTCCCCCACTCTGACCATCCTCTACCAATCACAGGGTAGTATTTGATCACCAGGATGGAGATGGGTATCAGGCAGAATCCAACCCGGGCCAGGAGTCGCTTTGCCGCGACATACCGATCCTGTTCCGTCAGCACGATCAGAACCATCGCGAGATCTGCCAGCGCCTTGATCCAGCGTTTAAATGAAACGCCCGGGTAGTCGGACCAGAGCGTACTTACGCCGCAGTAAAGCAAGAAAAGCAGAATCGGTGCGTTCGCTCGCACTACCGCTCCAACCTTTTGTCTTCTTCCGACAAGAACAATCAGGGCAAGGAACGTCAAGCCGGTTAGCAGAAAACGATCGAGAGGACTCCCATCCAGGTACGCTGCCGCCCTGTCCAGTGTCTGCGTTGGGCTCGTCACGCCGGTTGCCGTGAGCCATTGCGACACCATCCGAGAGCTGCAAATCGACAGCCACACCACGGGAATCCAAAGGGCCTTGGAAGTCCGGGCTTGCCGGTCCCGATCGAGTACAAAAAGCCCCAGGATGCCGATGGAGCAAATGATGGTGGCAAGATGTGGACTCATTCAATTTGTCCTAGCCAACGCTTGCCCACGAGCGAAAAGTTGCCCCTTATCGGGCTCGGAGTCCAGGAATAAGCGATGCAGCAACTCCAGGGTTAGAACCTTATGAATGGCAGCAGTGTAGTTTCGATCGCCTTTCGTATGTCCGCGAACGATAGTTTCGAGCATGTTCCGTTCGAGATATGGTCGGGACAGAGTCCGAGAATCGAGCAGCATTGCCTGAATGTATTTGGACAAGACATCCCGGTACCACACCCGAAAATGGGAAAACTTATGCCGGCCGAGAAAGATTCGTTCGAGATGAAGCGGCGAAAACAGGTGATCAATGCGAGCCATCAGTTGCGGCATGCCAGAGTCATACGCATATTCCGCTTTAAACGTGAAGTCGAGCCAGCGCCGCCTTGCGACCGTGGAGATACCGTGCGCTCCGCCAAGGCCGAGATCGGTCCGGATTCGCCCCAGAGCCGCGTTTCCGTCGGCGATCAATCGCAAGCTAACGTCATGGTTGATGAAGGCGGCCTCGGGCGCGCGAAACACCGTCCGCACGAATTCATTATCCAGATAGGAAGACCGCAACGAGACTTGAGTCTGCTCAAGCGCGAGCAAGCCATAGTGATGCCAAGGGGCCTGCCGGAAAACCGCAAACGAAAGCGGGTGCACCTGAATAACTCTGGCGTACGTCTGCCTCGCCCCATGAACATGGGAAAGAAACTCCCTCGTAAACAACCCTGACACGGGCTCTACCGGTTTGAATGCTCGCACTCGGCGAAGTACCTCGCCACCGTAGTTTCCCGTCATCCTGACAGGGGCAATTTCCGCGGCGCGTTCGTTCAGGTAGAGATCGGGAGCGTGGTTCACGGCCACGCATCCGTCGGTCAGGTACACTGCACGCTCGGCATAATCGGGAAAGCGGGAGAGAAACTCGTTTCCGAGAGGGATGATTTCATGCGACTGCCCGCACGCCTTCGCCACGCGGCGAGCCACACGGACATCTTGAGAGTCGCGGAACAACCCTCCGAAGGAATAACAGGGGAGAGAGCCAGGAGCAGCTTTCTGCCAAGCCATGATCATCCGGGTATCCAAGCCACCGGTCAGGGACATCGCTGTCGGCTCTGACCCTTCAAAGTAACGAGGAAGATTCTGCGAGAAAACGTCGCGGAGTTCCCGGTAATACTGCTCCGGGTCGCTCGACCCTTGGTCCTCCCATTCCCGGGGATCGAAATATGTACTTCTCCGGTCCAATGAGCTGGCGCGAAAAGTCCAAGATGCGGCAGGCGGCAGCATGTGGACACCTGTGAACAATGTACGGTTTTCCAAGACGCAGCCACATGCAACGAATTCCCCCAGTGCCTGCGGGTCTGCTGTCCGGAGCTCGGGACGGACAGCGAGTATCGCCTTGGCCTCAGCGGCGAAATAGAAGGCTTCCTTCGATTCGTGGTAGTAGAGCCGGTGCATTCCGTACCGGTCATTGAAGAGAGTTGTTGTTCCGCGGCTCTGGTCCGTCAGCAGGCCGTGAAAGCGCCCATTCAGGCCCGTTGGGAAGGCCCGGTCCTCTTCATAAAGGTGAGCAAGATAGGAAGGACCCTTCCCATCAAACACATGCCCCCGGGCGTGAAGCTGGCGAGTCGTCCCCGGATCGGGGAATTCCTCCCCCGAAAAAATGAGGACGACATCTCCTCGTTCGTTGCGAACCGGCATTCCGTCAGCGAACGAGTTTCTTCGCACAATCCATCCGACGTATACTCCGGCGACTTCATCAATCCACGTGCCTGTGCCCCAAAGATAGTTGTGGTGAAGGGACGCAACCATAGCTTGCAGTTGTCGCTCTGCGCATTCGCGCGGCACTTTAGTGATAAGACCGACGATTCCTGGCATCGCAGTTATCTCAGGACTACGTTGCAGACGCTAACTTGCGCTTGTACCACGCAGTCCTAAGTTCTCGCAGCTTATTGACGATGGGGAGGGGGATGTGGTCAACAAGGCTGTGGTGTAAACCGAGTCGAAGAACGAGCGAACCGAGCGAAGTAAGAGGAACATAGTAGCGGGGAAGATCGACTCGCTGGAACCCATTCACCTCCTTGAAATTGGTAAGACTGTCGATCCCTCTGTTCCCGTACGTGAATGCCTGGTAGGCGAGATATCGGATGCCCCGCTCCGCGCAACTCCGAACTGATTGAGCGATCAACGCATTGGTTGGGGCCTTGTCCCTGTGCTTAACCATGGCCACGATGTTCATCAGGTTTGCGTGGGTGCGGTCCTTATCGGTGACTAGTTTCACGAAACCGATAAGCTTTTCGTCGAGAAATGCGCCGATGAAAATGCTACGGCCGAGGAATGTGGACTCCTCTTTCTGTACCGTCTCAAGGTCCTTTCCGTAGTGAACATTCGGCTTACCTTGACGAATAGGACTCTCGTTATAAGTCTCCCAAATTCCCTGGAGAAGGACTTCGTCAAAAGCTACCTCTTTCACCGTCACGCCCTTCTTTTCCGCTTGCCGGGCCCTGTTGCGAACCTCGGAACGGATCTGTTTCGTCCACCAGTCTTCAAAGCTGGACACCTGCAAGACCGCCATATTTTCTAATTCCATGGTGTAGGAGTATTTCGGAGCACGATCGGACTTGATCTGCAGAAAGGTAAACAAATCGATCCGAGGCCGAGAGCTCCGCAGTCCTTCAATTACGCTTTGCGGGTTGTCGAGGAGTTCGTATTTTTCCAACTCCGGGTAGGCTATCTTGATAAGCCGGCCCTTAATCTTGATGTCCGTCTCACAAATTTTCATTGACCGGCTTCTCCATACTCGCCGACACGGCGATTAGTGCGACCTGTCTCCACTCGCGGCGGCCTCCGTGCACAGGATTCCCGCGGGACTTTGTCCAAGTTGATCAAAAATGGCCTCCATGATTTTGGCTGTACGAAGAATTTCTGAATAAGGTATGGGAGGCGGAGTGCCATCAACAACAGAACGATAGAATGCCTCGATTAAATACTTCATGCCGGATTTCATGTGAAAGTCACCGGCAAGAAAGGTTCCTATATTTGTAGTTAAGTTCGAGAGATACTGCCGGGCAAAGATCATGGGTGGGATGAACTTCTCTGCATAACTCTTAAACCTCTCTCCACGAAGTGCTGTCAGAGTCTCGTGATCCTGATCAAGAATTAAGCCATTTTTCGTGCCGTAGACTCGTAATTGATGGATCGCGGGACGCATCTGGGAGGAAAACGTGAAATAAGCCGTGATCCGCTCCTCTTCCTCAATCACGACCCTTAATTCATCGATGATTTCGGTCTCACCCATGTTCTTCAGAAAGGGACTGATGAATCCGTAAGCCATGACGCGAGGCGATTCCGTGCCCAGGAATTCCGCGATCTTTGCGATGCCGTGGCTAATAACATTCTGTAGTAATTTTCCAGGCAGCTTGCGGACCCAATGCCGCTTGTCCCCTAGGAGCGCACCCGCATAAGGGTTTTCTCCCAGTTCATAGCAATGATGACATTCAATGTGGACCGGCCCACTGCCCAGGTATCCACTCTGGACAAGAGCTCTCATGCGGCGTGCGACATGACTGAATTGCTCATCGTGTCCGACAGTGATCTTGAGGTTGTGTTCATTCGCGAGAGCGATCAGACGTCGCGTTTCGTCTTGGTACAGGCTGAGTGGCTTCTCTACATAGACATGGGACCCCATGTCCAAACACATCTTTGCAACCTCAAAATGGCTCGCTGGCGGCGTCGTGATGTGAACCACATCCGGCTTAGCATTTGTGAGGAGCTCGCCCACCTCTGTGAAATAGCCCTTGATCGGGAATCTCTCGTAGAGCTGCCGCGCCATCAGCGGCTCTCGGTCACAGACTCCGACGATTTCGCACTCTGGGATCCGCTGGATCTGAGCCGCGTGCGAATCTGCGATCTTGCCGCATCCCACAATCGCCACCTTAAGCATGTCCTACTCCGTTTCGGCACGCTTCGAAAAAACGCTTGAATGCTTCGGCTTTGGGCACTTTTGGGCTCCAGCCCACTCGGATCTTTAGTCTCGCGTTACTATACTCAGTCTTTCTCCAGTAGGCATTCCATCGCTTGCGATTGAAGGCCGGAGGCAACTGTTCCTGGGACCATGCCGCGTATCGCTCCCATAGATAACAGAGGAAATAGCTCACAAAGTGGGGAACGTACAGCGATCTGAAATGCCTGACGTTCTTTTTGTACAGGCGCAAGAACTGGCGGCTGGAAGGAAGGTCATCGTCAACGATATTGAATACCTCACCGTCAATGCCGTCCCGCAGTCCCGCCAGCGCAATCGCTTCTGCACAGTTGTCAACGTACGTAAGCGGGATTCGGTTGGAACCGCCGATATGGAGGAATATGCCAAAGGTATCGATGCCCACTCTGTCCGTGAGATAATTTTTCCCTGGGCCATAGACACACCCTGGCCTGACGATAACGTGTGGAATTCTGAACTTGCCGCAATACTCGATCACGAACTGTTCTTGTTTAACTTTCGCGAAACAATAGGCCTCGCTCCTGAGCTCGGGATGTTCCTCTATTTCGCACGTTTCGTCCAGCAACATGCGGCGGGGCTTCTGCATATTGCTGTACACAGCAATCGAACTCACGTTGACAAAACGCTTTAGGCATTTGTCCTGACTGGCGGATTCGAGTAGGTTGCGAGTTGTAACCACGGAGTTCATGAAAGCATCGGCGAAAGACTTTTGACCTGTACCTGCCGCCAAGTGAAAGATCACCTTGGCGTCCTTGGCGGCCGCAGCGCAGTCTTCGCGCGACAACAGATTGCCTTCGAGTACTTCGACAATGGCACCCTCATGAGCCTTTGCAATCTCGGCTAGCCTCGCTTGTTTCTTCGAGGGCCGGGCGAAGCAACGCAAGTTACGGAATCCCAGCTCAAGCAGCGTTTCAACCAATTTGGACCCGATAAATCCAGTTGCTCCGGTCAAGAGGATGAGATCGTCGCTGCCGATTATGTACCTCTGTTGCTGCATCTCGCTCATTCCTGCGGCCCTACTCAGTGACATACTCTTCCTTCACAGCATTAATTCCCATCACTGCAAGAAGCTTGCCCACATGATCAAACAGTTTGACGAGTAGAGTCATGAACCTGTGGTGCCCAAGCAGAAGGGCAAATGGCAATGATGCCGTATATACTGGAACGCATATGATCGACTTCGCGATATAGAAGCCCCTACGATCGCGATTGAGGAACGAACTTGAACCCTGCAACAGGGCTCTCCGCAACATGAAGCCGCGTTTCCACCGTATAGCGGGAACCACCTCGTACGCCACAGCCTCGTCGCACCAGATGAAAACGTGCCCCTTCTGGATCATTCTTCCGAAAAAATCTTGATCCTCTCCCGTACGAAACTCTGGCCGAAACGGCGGTTCGTCGGCCGCAAAAATCCGCCTCTTGAGCAACACATTGCCGGTGCGTCCTTTCTGCCGATCAATAACCAAGCCCGTTGGATATGTCGGGCGATCGTAGAACTTCCCCTTCACGACCCACTCCGGAGCTCCTTGCTCGAAGTCCGGCTTTACAGGCCCCAGCACTCCATCAACGTTGCGCTCGTTGAGTGTCTTGAAAAGCGTCCGTAACCAGGATCGAGTCGGATACTCGTCGTCGTCGATGAAGGCGATAAAATCACCCGTGGCGTTTTCGACGGCCTTATTGCGCGCCAATGAGATGTTCTGCCGCGACTCCACACAGTACTTGACGGGAATCGCGCAGCGGACTGCAAAGTCGAGCGCAACTGATTCGGCCGATCGCAATTGATCATTGTCGACAACCACGATGGAATATGTAAATTGTCCGCCAGTATCTTGACCAGCAAGTTCGTCTAGCAAGCGCCGGAGGAGATGTGGACGTTTGTATGTGCAAATGCACACACTAATATGGCTCGTTGTCGCGTCCAGCATGGCACCTGAATACTTGGCGGACATGTTAGCGGCTCATTGGCGCTTGGGAGTCACCGCGCGACACGATTGAGTTGTCGGTCTTGGGAAGAATCGAGCCGCCAACGGTGACTGGTCGAGGACTGCGTCCGCCATCATGTGTAAGCGGATGGCAAAGCACCTCCTTCAGCCGATGCATTTGATCACGCTGCCGAATGCGCATGAGTTCCAGGGGCATGCTTCGGTCAACACGAAGGAGCATGGCCCAGAAATAACCCACGAGCATCAAAACCCCACCAGCTATGTAGGGTCTTGTTTTCATTTGATTCAGGCTTCGAAAGATTTCGAAGGCGGGATGGCTCCCAAGTAAGTAATCCTTCTTGCCCCGGTTCAGCAGTCTCGCGTAAATACCCGCGTGGTCTCCGCTGCCTACGTTGCGGTGGTGTAGGCAGAACTTCTCGTCATATCTTTTGGTCTGCCATCCTTTCGCCTGCGCGGCAAGAAGCGCAATCAAATCGATGCCGCCGGAAAGGAGGGGTTGATAGCCCCCTATTTCCTCAAAGCATTCGCGGCGGAACATCTGACAAGCGCCAGACACATGGTCGGGACTCTTGAACCGCTCGTCATGGCTCGCATTCTCCTCCCGATAAGGTGTACCTGCCACTCCAAGCCTAGGATTAGCTGCAAACTTGCTTACCAGAAATGCTAAGTAATTCTCGTCAAAGGAGACATCGCCATCCAAATTGCCGATAACATCAAACTTCAATCCCGTCACCCTGGCGTACCCGGCGTTGAATGCAACCACCTTGCCGACGAAGTTTCGCTGCGCGTGCTCGGGGAGGCTCACCAATTCGATCCATGCGTGCTGTCCAGCATACTTCCTTACAATCTCGTCGGTACCATCAGTCGAACCATCACTGACGATAACCCATCGGAGCGGTCGTGCCGTTTGCTGGACCACAGAGTTGATGGTCTTTTCAAGATGCTGGGCCTCGTTCCGCGCCGGTGTAATCAAAACGTAGATAGGGATATCCATTGTAGTCACCAACCGCGACTTGCTTGGAGTGCCTGGTAATTTGGTTACGAGCGTCTGCCGATTATTTCGCGCTCGTCATCGACGCCCGGGATTCATCAGCGGCACCAACTTTGGTTTCAATCAGCTGGTCCATGAGCGCCAGGTACCGTTGCTTCATAATGTCCCAGCGAATTGGAGCATACTCTTTCATGGCCTGCGCCGCCATCCGATTTCGAAGTTCCTTATCGCAATAGATACGGATCATTTGTTTCGCCAGATCCAATGCATCGTTGGGCTCAAAATACGATAGTGCGTTCTCGCTGAAATAGTGCAGTGTTGCTCTCAGGCGAGAGATCACCACTGTTTTCCCCATGATGATGTATTCTGCAAGCTTGTTGGGGGATGCATACTCCAAGAAGACATCACGCCGGATCGGTAAAATCCCGGCATCAGACTTCTCCAGCCACGCAGGAATCTCGGACGGAGACACAATTCCAAGCAGTCGGACTTTCGACTCTAACCCGCGTTGCTGGGCAAGAGCCCTTAACGGGGCCGCTTCCGGCCCGCCGCCCAAGATCCACAGCTCCGCTCCGGGCATGTCCTGGTGAGCTAAGGCAAAAGCTTCGATGGCAATATCGAGCCCATAGAGCCGCGTGAGAGTTCCGTGGTAGATCATCACAAACCCGGCTGTCAATTTTGCCTCGTCAGCAGCGCGTGACTTGGAGTACGATGCAAAGCGCACCTCGTCCGCTGCATTCGCTATCACCGTCGATTTGTCCTTCGGAAGTCCACGACCGACGAGGAGGTCCTGAATTGGCTCGTTGATGGTGATCACGCGGTCCGCGAAGGCGAAACTGATTCTCTCCAGGAACTTCATCGCGCGGACCCACCAGGATCCTTCCCCGATCTCGTATTTGGACATATAGAACTCAGGGGTGATTTCATGCATATCGAGAACCAGCTTGGCCCCCATCCATCTGGCGAAGACAGCGGCGAATATTAGAAAGTCCGGCAGTGTGTTCACGTCGATCACAGAATAGCGTCTCCGCGGCATCTGGACAGTTACACGAACAAGAGCCCATAGAAAAAAGGCAACGTACTCAAACGCGTACCGCGCTAGAGACGCACGTTTCTTCCCCAACGAGAGGGTGCGGACATTTACGCCACGGAGTTGATAAGTCTTTTGCCCATCGGCACCACGCAGCGCCAGCACGTCGACCAAATACCCCGCGTTAACCAAGGCTTCAGCCTTCCGCCTGACGCGGACATCAAAGTCGTAATGATTCTGGAGAAGTATGCAGATCGATGTCATGACAAAGGGTGAGCGGCCATCCTCTCAGGTCCAATAACTTGTGACTCGGAGAAAAAGGCTCACGTCCATTCGATTTAAGTCACAAGGCAGGGACCGTTCGCAGTAGCTGGTCTAGTTCCTCGCTGGCGTCTCCGACCCAAGTGACGTCGACGAAGTCGGATGCCCTCCGCCGACCGGTCTGCGCTTCGCTCGCTGGCTTGCTTGGGCGATGAATCCTGACGTTCAGAGGAGGTTCAATTTTCTCTCCAGCGTAACACGGACGGATCTGCACACCACCCTCCCCATCGATCCGTTCGAAGCGAACCTCACGCCGTTTCCGAAACCACTCGACTACTTGCCCCGCCGTCCCAAACCAGACGTCAAGAGATTTCAGTTCTTGCAAAAGCTGTACATAGAAACCACCCCAAAACCGCTCTGGCCCATGGCTTCGATCGTGCCAAAGCACCGTAAGTACGCCTCCATAGTTGCGAGCGTCGTCCATCATTAAATGGCAGCGCTGTTCGGCTTCTGCCTCTGACAGATCTAGCTGTTGAGGATAAAACAGCGCACCGTCCTGAATGTGCAGAGGCAGTTCGAGTAGATGGCGGACGCCCTGAGGACGAAATACTTGGGTCGTTCCGGCGCGATATCCTACTGTCTCGTTGTAGCCGACCGTAGAGTCATAAGCGTATCCGGCGTTTTCCAACACAGAGGGGGTTCGCGCATCCCGCAGCAGCCAATGCATCCGGATTCCAATGCTGGATTTGCCTGCGGCCGCCGCAACTCGATCGAACTCATCGCGCCCCTTCTCTACGCTGTGCCAGGCATCTATGCCATGAACACCCATCTCGCAACCTGCCCTCCGCAGAGCTGCAGTTTCGTTCGGAAGGTCATTGACGTCATACTTAGCAGCCCGACGAGATGCATGCGGCCGCGGTGCCCTGTCGCCGGCTCGCCGCTTGAAGGGGATCAGGAAGTAGGTGGCGGGGAGACCGCGTTCGGCTTCTAGATACCATTCGAATGGCTCCCAAAAATCTCTCGCCCATCCTGCATATACCAGTGGCAGCGATGCCGCCGCAAGCCAGCTCTGCAGAAGACGTCTGAACGACGCTCTGCGCCTTACGAAATTACGGACCGCACCCACGGTCGCCCGGTAGAGGAAGCCCCACATCGAGTGATCGAGCCAATGTCTTCGGATTCCCGCAAAATCGATGTCGTGAGTCAGACACACGATAAACCGGTGATTTAGAGGAGTCGGAGGGATTTCCAAAAGGGAGATTCCGGCGCTAAGTATCCACGTGCGGAGCATTCGGATGTGGATTTCGAGTGTAGGGACATGCGCGTATTCGATGGGCTGGCCGGTTGAAAGTAGAAACCGGACCTCCTCGAACAAGTCATACCCTAGCCGTAAGACCGTAGATACATCGGAATCGATCCTGAGACCCGCTATTCCAGAATCTGTTGTTATACAAGCGATCTCGTCCCCGGAATCCACGAAGGTGAGTAGCTCACCATAAATAGGAACCGAGCTGTCGCCATCCCTCAGGACTGCCCCTTGTCGAAGGCCAATCGAAGTAATTCCTAATCCTGCATCAATGCTCTTGGCAGTTGAAGTACAGACAAGTAGCAGCCTGGCACCGACGTCCGGTTCAACATCGGTCGTGGCAATGACCACGTCGTACTGCCGTCCTGGAAGGTAGAACTCCCACGGAGTCTTAAAAAGTTCGAAGAACTCTTCGACTACCCCGATCTGTTCGGCTCTGGCAACAACACCTATCAAGAAATCCTCTCGATCCTTGACTACGACTTGGCTCCAGCAATGGTCGGATCGGACTGCTCAATACTGCGGTAGTGCAGCCGACCGCTAACAAACTTGCCCACGCACTCAACCACAAACCGCGCCTGGATTTCGGTGAGCTCCGGGTGCACTGGCAGCGCCAACGATTCCTTCGCCGCCCCCTCGCTCTCGGGGAACGTCCCCTCAGCATGTCCCAGATAAGCGAAGCATTCTTGCAGGTGCATGGGAACGGGATAGTATACCTCCGTGCCCACACCTTCCGTCTTCAGATAGGTCTGCAATGCATCGCGCTCCGCAAACCGGATCACGTACTGATTAAAGATATGGCGATTCGTTATCACGGCGGGAAGCGTAATCGGCAGGCCGGCTTCAGCAAAGAGACGATCGTATCTCAGCGCATTGCGCTGGCGAGCGGCAGTCCAATCGTCTAAGCGTGGCAGCTTGGCGGAAACGACGGCTGCTTGGAGCGCATCAAGGCGGAAGTTTCCTCCGATTATCTTGTGATGGTACTTCGGCTTGGATCCGTGGCCTCGAAGACAACGTAACTTGTCTGCGCGCTGAGCGTCATTGGTAACGACCATTCCCGCATCGCCGGCAGCGCCAAGATTCTTCGACGGGAAGAACGAGAAACAACCGTAGTGTCCGATCGACCCGGCTCGGCGGCCTTTGTACTCGGCACCGATTGCTTGCGCGGCATCCTCGATGACCACCAAGCCATGCTCGTTCGCAACGCGCATAACGGTATCCATGTCGGCCATCTGTCCATAGAGATGGACCGGAATTATGGCTCGCGTTTTGCCAGTCAGTTTTGCCGCGATCTGCGACACATTGAGGTTGTAGGTCGACGCATCGATATCAACGAAAATGGGAGTGGCGCCGAGCCGCGCGATCGCGCCCGCGGTGGCGAAGAATGTGTACGGGGTAGTGATGACCTCATCACCAGGACCAATGTTTTCCGCCATGAGGCAGGCGAGAAGAGCGTCGCTGCCCGACGAAACTCCCACACCATAGGAACAACTCGAGTACTCGGCAATGGCTTTTTCGCACTCGTCCACCTTCGGCCCGAGGATGAAGTGCTGGGACTCCAGAACTTCCGCAATTGCCGAGTTTACTTCGGACCTGATGGCGGCATACTGCGCCTTAAGATCGAGTAGTGGCACCTGCATACTTTGTCTCCTCTTTCTTCAGTTGTTTGTACGATCTTGTACCCTGGCTCAAGTCAGCCGGCAAAGGTGCCTCTTCATCTAGGTCGAGGCACCGCAGAACGCTGGGTTCAGTTTCCTGGTAACGGTATCCACTCTCCGGACACTTCATAATTCCGTTGGAGCTCGACGACTCGAGTCGGTGTCCGTGGCGGCTCATCCATCCGACCTGGCGGGCTGGGTTTCCCATAACTAAAGCGAAATCGGGCACGTCTCTGGTAACGACCGAACCAGCTCCAACGAACGCGTAACGCCCAATCTTCACTCCGCAGACGATTGTTGAGTTCGCTCCGATCGTGCAGCCCCGCTTTAAGTTCGTCATTTCGTACAGCGAATGTCTGTTTACTTGTGATCTGGGATTAGTCACATTCGTCAGAACACACGACGGTCCCAGAAACACGTCATCTTCAATCACCACGCCGGTATAAACTGACACGTTGTTTTGAATCTTTACGTTGTTTCCGATTACCGCCCCGCCATCGACGTTTACGTTTTGACCGAGGATGGAACGCTCGCCGATTCTCGCGCCCTTCATGACGTGCGAGAAGTGCCAGATTTTCGTACCAGCACCGATTTCGGCGCCATCATCGACATAAGCGGATTCGTGCACGAAATAAGGATACTCTTGCTTCTCTTTCCCCAGATTGGCTGGTTCCAGAGCGATTTCTCCATTGTGCAGCGCCCGCTGGCAACCATCAAGAACTCGCAAAACCCGGAGGCCTTCTGTTCCGTCGCTCACAGGTGAATTTCTGGATATTATGCAGTCGAGGAAATGGTGGCATTCCGCACGGAGTGGCTCCCGATCCTCTAGAGCGACACTTTCACCATGAGCCTTCACCGCGGTAGGGATCCGATTTCTCCATTCGACTTTATGGGGATACAAGACGAGCTTGTCTTCCGCGGTGTCGTCAAAGATGGCCATCTTCTCCGAACCAACCACCACAAGTCGCTGCTCTTTGATCGGATGCAACCAGCTGACGAAAATGTGGGCCTGGACTCCGCTCGGAAATTCGAAGTGGCTCAGGGTGACGTCTGGAATATCTCTATTCAGATAAGACCCACCTTGGCAGGTAACGCGAGTCGGCATTTCGTTGAGGAGTGACAGCATCACGGAGATATCATGTGGAGCAAAACTCCAGAGAATATTCTCCTCAGTCCGTATTTTCCCGATGTTCAGACGATTAGAATACAGATAGTTGATTTTTCCGAGAACGCCGTCCTGTATTAGTTTCTGCAATTTCAAGATGGCCGGGTGATATCGAAGAATATGTCCAACCATCAGAATTCGATGTTTAGCCTCAGCCAGTTTCACGAGCTGCTCGCCATGTTTCACGTCAATCGCCAGCGGTTTTTCGACGAGAATATCTTTTCCGGCTTCGAGCGCCGCTTTGGCCATTTCATAGTGCGTTACAGCCGGCGTAGCCAGCGCCACGGCGTCGATGGAGGAATCGGAAAGGACTTCGCTGAATTCCGAGTAAAACCTGACACCTTCGTAGGACCGTTTGTAGGTCTCTTCGACCGATCTATCCGCGTCGCAGAGTGCCCCCAGGGCCCCGAGTTCATGAAAATTCCGAACGAGATTTTTGCCCCAGTACCCGACGCCGACAACAGCTACTTTGACCTTCGGCTTATTGACGCCAATTTGCATATTCGGTCCTTTCGGCCAGACCCATCGGTTCAGGTCCGGCCCCAAGAAGATCAACACACTGGATTGCTGCGGCTCCGTCCCCGTACAATGTTGGATGTGAATCTGGTGGCGAAAATGAATGCACAGCCTTCAAGATCTCGTTCGAATCGGAGCCGACCAAAATATTCCAACCCGCCTCGACTGTCTCCACCCACTCGGTTTCGTTTCGAAGTGTGACGCAAGGCACCCCAAGCCAGTAGGCCTCCTTCTGCAGCCCGCCCGAATCCGTGAGAACCAACCGCGCAGAGCCAAGCAGCGCGACCATATCCAGGTATCCCAAAGGATCGATCAAGCGTACGTGGGGTTTAAGCTGGAAGCCCAGTTGGGTGATGTTTTTTCGGGTGCGCGGATGAACTGGGAAAACGACCGGCTCGTCGATGGCGTTAAGAGCGCGCAAGATGTTTGATATTCGCTCAACTTCATCTGTGTTTTCACTGCGGTGCACGGTCACCAGCAGGTAACCACTCTCGCTCAATCCAAATCTTTCCAGAACCGCCGATTGGTTCGCACCAATGCGTTGCCTCGCCCAGTTCAAAACGTCCAGCATGACGTCTCCGACAAGATGAACGTTCTGCAAGATGCCTTCGGCGGCTAAATTGTTGACAGCCGTCCTGCTCGGGCAAAGCAACAAATTCGACAAATGATCTGACATCACGCGGTTGATTTCTTCGGGCATTCGGCGATTAAAACTCCTCAGTCCAGCTTCTATGTGGGCAACTGGAATAAATAGTTTTGACGCGGCGAGCGCACCAGCTAACGTTGAGTTTGTGTCACCGTAGACTAGGACACAGTTCGGACGTTCGACAAGCAGAACATCTTCGATGCCTTTGAGCATCGCTCCGGTCTGAAAGCCATGCGAGCCCGAGCCCACTCCTAAGCTCGCCTTCGGTTTGGATAACTCCAGACCATCGAAGAAAATTCCAGACATTTCGTAGTCGTAGTGTTGCCCAGTGTGCACCAATATCTCTTCGTGCCGCGCTTGCAACTTCCTGCTGACGGCGGCTGCTTTGATGAACTGAGGCCGAGCCCCGACAATGGTCACAATTTTCAAGGTTCTCTCTCTGTGCTCTACTCTCCTGCGGGCCAGCAATCAGGCGATCTTGGGCTCCATTAGCGGTTGCCCTTCTGCTGATACGACCTTGTTCAGTTCTGTTAGAACTCTTCTCTGTTGGTCCTCTCGCAGATGTGGATACATAGGCAGAGAAAGGATTTCTGCGGCGACTTTTTCCGCGTTTGGGAAATCTCCCTTCTTGTATCCTAGGTCCGCGTATGCATGCTGACAGTGCAGGGGTATCGGATAGTGGATTCCAGTGCCAATGCCGACCGAAGCTAAGCGCTTCATCGCTTCGTCGCGGTCGTCAATTCTAACCACGAAGAGGTGATATACGCACTGGCTCCCTTGCGGCTCGTTTGGGAGTAGCACCTTTTCGCTTTTCATTTCAGAAAATAATGATCGGTATCGCGCCGCCGCGGCTCGCCGCATCTCGTTCCAACTGGAGAGATGTCGGAGCTTCACCGTCAGGAATCCTGCCTGAATCGAGTCTAGCCGGCCGTTGTAGCCTTCCATGTCGTGATGGTACTTCTTGGACTGCCCGTGATCGCGCAGCATCCGGGATTTCTGTGCGATCAACTCATTGCTTGTTGTGATCGCTCCCGCCTCGCCGCAAGCCCCGAGGTTCTTGCCGGGATAGAAACTGAAAGCCGCAGCACTCCCCATCGACCCAGCTATCCGCCAGCGGTTTTCCTTCTTCGAGAAGTACTGGGCTCCGTGCGCCTGGCAGGCGTCTTCGACGACGATCAGTTTGTATTTCTTGGCTATTTCCAAAAGTGGATCCATGTCGGCCATCTGTCCATAAAGATGGACCGGAACAATGGCTGTAACCGGTTTGCCGCTCTTGTTGTCGATCGTGACTCCGAGGCGATAATCGATCGTGCAGCAATTCTCTAAGTACTCGCGGACCTTCGCCGGATCCATGTTGTAGGTACATTCATCGATGTCGACGAACCTAGGTTCGGCACCTGCCTGTGAGATGGCCTCCGCGGTCGCTATAAACGTGTGCGGCACTGTAATTACGGTATCGCCCGGTTTTACCCCGGCCGCCATCAGTGCGAACCGGAGTGCATCAGTTCCGCTACCAACGCCGACACAGTATTTCGTGCCACAGAACTCCGCGAACGCGGACTCGAACTGCTCCACCATCGGACCGCCGATGAAGCCGGCTGTGTGCAGTGCACGCTTGAGAACTCCAGTAAGTTCTTGCTCAAGCTCGATGTGAGGCGTCGTAAGGTCGAGGAATGGAATATTGTCGTTGCCGTTCACTTTTTTTCTCCTAGGACTGCGGTCATTTTGGCATCAACAAATCTCTTAAGACGAGCGGGGTTTCCCACGACGATGGCGTTTGCGGGAACATCTCTTGTGACCACGCTTCCGCCGCCCACGATGGCATTCTCGCCGATTGTTAAGTTCGCTAGAACGGTCACCCCTGAACCAATGGACGCACCTTTCTTGACCACTGTCCGCTCAACCTTCCAGTCCTTCTCGGCCTGCAACTGTCCGTCCGGCGTAGTTGCGCGCGGGTAAGTATCGTTGATGAAGGTCACACTGTGGCCGATGAAGACATTGTCTTCGATTTCGACGCCCTCGCAAATGAAGCTGTGGCTAGAGATTTTGCAATTCTTTCCGACTGTTGCGTTTTTCTGAATCTCGACAAATGCTCCGATTTTCGTTTCGTCGCCGATCGCGCAGCCATAGAGGTTGATGAATTTGGAAAGTCGAACGTTCCTGCCGAGCTTTACATCAGACGAGACGCACACAAATTCGCTCATAGCTTGATGACTTTGCCTTTCTGTTGGAGTGATTTGTCGGCTGCTTCAAGCAGACGCACAACTCGAAGACCGGCTTGGCCGTCGTTGAATGGCGTTTTGTTCTCGGTAAGACACTCAACAAAATATGCCGCCTCGACCTTGAGGGCTTCTAATTGCTCCACCTTCGGCGCCCACATGTCCCCCGTTCGATAGCTCACAAGTTGCTGATAAACAGCCTCACCAGGTGTGACCTGTACTCCCTTATCGTAGATTTTAATCTTCTCGTCTGCTTCTATGTCGTTCCATAGGAGCATCTTTTTTTCGCCGCCAATTAGGGTGGTCCGCACTTTAACGGGGGAGAGCCAATTCACGTTGATGTGACCGATCATATTACTTGGATAGTAAAGTGTAACGAATGCAATATCCGCCACGCCGTTCAAGTGGCGCTCGCCTGTGGCCACCACAGCTTCCGGTTCCAGCCCAATCAAGTAGTCCATGATTGAGAGGTCATGAGGAGCAAGGTCCCAGATTACGTTTACATCATGTTGGAACAGCCCTAGATTCACGCGCGTCGAATCGTAGTAGTACAAATGACCAAGAGTATCGTTATCGATCAACTGACGTATCCTTCTCACTGCTCCGGTGAACAAAAATGTGTGGTCCACCATAATCTTAAGTTTTTTCCGCTCGGCCAACGCGATCAGTTCCTCAGCTTGCGCCACTGTGGAGGTAAAGGGCTTTTCGACGAACACATGCTTGCCGTTATCGAGTGCCTTCTTTGCCAGTTCGAAATGCGTCCAAACGGGCGTGACCACAGCAATTGCATCGATATCGACGGCGGTTAGCAAAACGTCAGCTTCCGACGTTGTGCGTAGGTCCGGATATGATTGCTGGACTCGTCGTAATGATTTGTCACTCTTGTCGCAAACCGCGACCACGCGGGCCCCTTCGGCCTGCTGGAAATTCCGAACAATATTAGGTCCCCAATATCCGTAACCGATTACGCCAATTCGAATCATGTTCGTTCTACTTTCCGCGAAACAATGTTGCGTGCAGTCTTTTTGGGGGCTCAAGGCTTAAGGAACAAAGTTCGAGGGCCAACTCCATCGGCAAACGATTGAACTCAACAAGCCCCTGGCGCGCAATAAAGCCGGAACGATGCGATCGCCTGTGGGAATCACTCACCTCGACCCAAGACATAATGATTACGCAACCCTTATGCTTGCGTCTGGATAGGCTACCGCCATTACTGTGCGCGACTGCCATATCCATACTGGTGAGGTCGCAATCAGCCTGCCAGAAGACGGGAGCGTGCTGACTCAAACCGGTCTTTCTCTAAGTACTTGAAAATACGTAGGTTGACCATTAGGGCGAGACTGTACCCATGACGTCTAGGATCCCTCTCGGTCTCACGGCCGAGCCGGCGGGAAAACTCTTACCGCGATTTGAGAATAGGTTTCCTTGCGCAGAGTTAGAACTGGAGCGAGCCAAGCCACTAGAGATAGTGGCACCATAAAGGAAAACTCGCAGGAGTTCGAGCCATCTAGATTCACCGTTGGATTAGACAACACGTACTCTCGTACCATAGACACACGACGCCCCGGCTGCGAACCTGCATCGGACATGGCATTCAGTTTGGGGCAGCGCCGCGGTAGCCAAGAGGGAAGGTAAGGCCCGCAAAGCCTCATCGGCGGTTCGATTCCGCCCCGCGGCTCCAAGTTTTGTGGCCTCTGAAATTATTGAGTCTTGGACAAAAGACAGATACTGAAAAATTAATCTGACCATATCCATTGGTGGACACCTCGGGGCGTAGGTAGCTTCACCTCAATGATAAAACTGCCTCGAACATTCGTGCCGGATGACGAGAGAATACATGTCGTTGCAGATTGCTGAGACAACAGTTAAAGGTAAATGGGTCCGGGTCCCCGCTCTAAGTTACAAAGGGAATAGCATAGTCGCCAAAGGCAGCTGGGTGCGGCTGGCACAGATCCTTGACGAAGAATGGTTGGACACGGAACTTGAGGACCCCGAGGTTTGTGCCAAACTATTGAAAAGCCAGAGGCGAACGGGGCTGCGCGCCGATATTTTAACTTTTGCTCAAAAACTTCCCCTCACTATCCCGAAGTATAACTATCACACTGAATGGGATAGCATCGCAGCTATCCCAACAAGTAGCTTTAGGCAGTGGTGGGCGGGACTGCCGCGGGAAAGCCGTAAGAATGTTAGGAGATCCCAAAAACGTGGTGTTGAGGTTTTTGTTAGGCCGCTGGACGATCACTTGATTCACGGAATTATGGACGCAAGCAATGAGTCCCCAGTTCGACAGGGGATGGCCTACAGGCATTTTGGGAAGACCTTTGAGCAGGTCAAGAAGGATCACTCGTCCTTTCTTGATCATTCTGACTACATTTGCGCCTATGTAGGCGAGGAATTGATCGGTCTTATATGGTTAATCTACAGCGGAAAGATCGGTTCGATCCTGCAAATACTTACGAAACCGAGCCATCGGGACAAGCGTCCTGCCAATGCTTTGATCGCCAAGGCCGTGGAACTGTGTGAGGCAAAGGGACTGCTGTACTTAACCTACGGAATGTTCAATTACGGAAACAAGAAACGCAACTCGTTGAGGGAATTCAAGGAACGAAATGGATTCATCGAGGTCTTGGTCCCGAGATTTTATATCCCGTTGACACCGTGGGGGAAGTTTTGCATGAAAGCAAGACTTCACCGGGGTCTGATCGGGATTCTCCCTCATGGCGCGATCATGGCGAGCAAGCGTGTCCGTTCCATGTGCTACGCGTTGTGGTGCTCCAATGGCTCAACGATAGAGCGGCTGAATCGTATCAGGCACATGCGTTGGTCGACTCTCACCTACAACTGTTCGGTACCCGACGAGCAAGCGAAGAACCAGTCCGTATCGATGACGTATCCGATCGAGTGAACAAATAGAGCTCAACGCGATGGAGACTAGTTTGCAATCCGCTCCGCCTGACTCCTGCGTCTGCTGGTCTCCGGGTAAAGGAGGTAAAAATCTGCCATTTCATTGAGCATTTTATTCAGAACGGAGAGGGGATTCGAACCCCGGCAGGAGTCTTAGCCCCTACAACAGTCTAGCAGTCTAGCAAGCCGCCGCGCCTGCTGCAGATCCAGGTTCTTATCGTTTTCACAGGCCATCGCATCAAATCCCTTGAGACCCATTACATTTTTCACTCGCCCCTGGCCCGTGCCAGTTTTAACGAACCTAAATGCAACTACCAGCCGGAGTAGGTAAGGAGCCTCCGGCTGTTGTCGACATCGAGGGCTTCCAGATTGACCATAAACGATCCAGTACAATCCACGTTTCAGTTGCTAGAACGGCTTTATATGTGAAAAGGGGTAAGAATCTCAGTAAGCTAGGGAGCCCCTAAGGAGTCGTCTTTGATCTTGAGCAATTCCCATCTAACTGCTTGTAAATGGGCAGTTTGCTGTCAATTCAGCTGAAATTCGGTGTTCCCGGTCAAGTTTGGAATCCGATTGTCAAATGTGAGTAATAGTTTTCGTCTTTTGGTCCGGCCCAAACGCTGAGACGAGATTCAAGTTTTGGTGCAAAGTTCGAACGTAAGGCAAGCCCTTCATTTTAAGCGACTTAAGTCCTTATCGCAGTAAGCCACCACCTGTCCTTGCTGAGCTCTGTCTGGCAGAACGATTGCGTTACATGAGTTTAGTTGTTAGTCCCGATCCTTGCTGCTTTTGTTTAGCCGGACGGTGCTTTCCGGAACCTTACGACAGTGTTTTGAGGAGCTATGAATCCAGAGACCGATGGTGACCGCTGGTATGCGCTGCAAGTGAGAAGTCGTTGGGAGAGTTCGACCGCGACTTTACTCTCTGGAAAGGGATATCAGACTTTCGTTCCAACATATAGAGCCGAGAAACGTTGGCGTGGGAGCGCAAAGGAACTGGCTAGCCCTTTGTTTCCAGGATACGTGTTCTGTCAATTTGATGCGCATAAGCGTCTACCTGTTCTCGTCACCCCGGGCGTGCTCAGCGTAGTCGGAAGAGGTCGCATTCCTGTTCCTGTCGAAGATTCGGAGATTAATGCTCTTCAGCGAGTAGTTTCCTCCGGTCTTCGCGCTGAACCTTGGCCTTATCTTGAAGTCGGTCAACTCATCCGAATTCATGAAGGGCCGCTGAGCGGCCTCGAAGGAATAGTAACAAGCTTAAAGGGAAGGCGCCGGATTGTGGTTTCAGTTTCCCTACTCTGCCGTTCCGTTTCGTTGGAGATTGAGCGGCTAGGGGTCTGCCCGATTCAGTCGGTGCGGATGCCCGTGGTCGATCCGCTGGCAATTCTGCCGTTGCTCGAAGAGGCGGTCGCTTAGTAGGCAAGACTCTGGCACTGACCAAGCAATTGGCGGATTTAGTTTCTGTTCTGTTACGGACGCTTGTTGACGATCGACGAAAGCAGGCGCCGAAGCTACTCAAGGGATCGGATGAGGTTTAAGATTACATGGGCAATAGCTACTTGAGAATTCCGGTTTTGTGGGAACAGGGTGCTGGCCGCACAAGGGTGCAGAAGGCTACGCATGGGTTAGATTCCTCAATTGCAAAGCGGGCAGGGTTCTCAGAGGAAGAGACCTTCCACAGCATGCTCACGTTGGAGCGTCGCCGGGCCGAGCGATCCCGCAAACCATTTGTTTTGATGGTACTCGAGACCAGCGCATCTGCTGATGCCGAAGCAGGAGAGCACTTCGTGTCTCAGGTGACGTCAGTCCTCCTGAATTCCATCCGGGAGACTGACATAGTTGGTTGGTACAAGAAAGGAACCATCTTAGGAATTATCTTCACTGAGATAAGCCTAGAGTTTGCGACTCCGATCACTGAGATTCTGCGATCAAAGATTCTAAATGCTCTTCAGAATGAGTTCGGCGGCAAAGTCGCTTTAAGGATTGTTGTCTCCGTTCATCTCTTTCCTGAGAACCGGAACCCGGGTGGGGATGAACCGCCCGCGGACATTAAACTCTATCCGGATCTCGCCAAGGGAGGTCCAAATAAGGTTCTTCCTCAGACCATTAAGCGGGTGATCGACATTGCCGGGAGTGCCGCGTTGCTTATTTGTTTTGGGCCGATCCTTGCTGCGATAGCGCTCGCAATCAAACTGACGTCCAAAGGTCCCGTGATTTTCCGTCAGGAGCGAATTGGGCAGTTTGGAGCTCGTTTTAAATGTCTAAAGTTCCGGACAATGTATACGAACAACGATTCAAGGATCCACCAGGAGTTCATCCAAAAATTTATCGCAGGCCAAGCCGGAACCAATAAAAGCGAACCGGGAAAGACGGGCGTCTACAAAATCACGAACGATCCGCGAATTACAGCCGTCGGAAGATTCCTTCGAAAGACCAGTCTGGATGAGTTCCCCCAGTTCTGGAACGTTTTGAGGGGTGAGATGTCTCTCGTCGGCCCCCGGCCCCCGGTGCCTTACGAATTTCAAGTCTATGACACGTGGCATCGCCGGAGAATTCTTGAAGTAAAGCCTGGGGTTACCGGGCTGTGGCAAGTCAGTGGCCGGAGCCGGATGTCATTTGATGACATGGTGCGGTTGGATCTTCGTTACTCCCGGTGCTGGTCACTCGGGCTCGATCTCCGGATTCTTATGGCGACTCCACGCGCCGTCCTTGGTGGTGAAGGCGCCTACTAAAAGCAAGAAGGGTAGCAGAAACGGGACTGACCGTAGTTGCAGAACCGTGCCGAGTAACTGCAGCTGCTATATACAACGTTGGGTCCATGTAAATCGGATGGTGAATCCCAGTGGTTGGTTGTGGATCATCACCTTACCCCAATCCGAACGCAAATCCCACAACACCTTTCATCGCCCCGCAACCCGCAGACCGGCCAGTGGAGGTCAGACAACGGCGACGTTTCTCTTGGTAGTGAAAGGCACGCCGTCATGGACATATCTATTCCAAAAGAACGGCACGAGCCTCAGCGTCGCGACCGGGGCAATCTACACGACTCCGATTACAACTGCGGAGGACAGTGGATCCGACCTTCGATGTTGTGGGGAACAATATGGTCGGGATGGTGACCAACAAATCGGCAAGGCTTACGTTCAATCCTCGTCAATCAGAACGCACCATTTTTGAAGAGGTGCAACTTCGCCCTCGCACCACCACCGCTACCGCACACACCATCATCAGGTATGAGTTTTAGACCGCCAATGGGTCGGCCGCAGATTGACGTAAAACCATAGGGCGTGTAGAAAAACTGGTGGTCTTTCTTGACCTCGTCAATCGTCTTCCCATAGTATCTGTTGGGTATGCTTCGTAGAACAGCAGAATAATCATCTACGTCCATAACCACGAATCGACTAACCAGGCGGCGGCTTAACATAAATTTCAATACCGTAGTTGTTGACTGGACAGCGGCGATGTAGCTCATTCAGTGCAATAATCATGCTTCGGGGTAGTAGCGGGAAGTTTTGAACAGCGCTAAATTATGAAGGCGGACGTGCCCGCATTGGATGTTCCCATTCCAAATATCGGAAAGCGATGGCTTCTGTTTGGATCTTGGATTGCACTTTCGTCCCTGATCTTTTCACACGCCATTATCGCGTTCGTGCGTATTTCCTTTTCGGACCCCGATGCCTCATATCTCGTCCTCATTCCATTCATAAGTGCCTGGGCGATGTTCATGGAACGGCGCAAGGTTTTTCGACAGCTGTCTCACGACAAAGTAATTGGTGGCGGCTTCTTCTTGCTCGCTTGCGTCTCGGCGCTCGTTTCTCATTCGGCAGGAGGCCACGCATCATTCGATCTGCAACTCTCAGGCTACATTCTTTCAATTGTATTATTCTGGATAGCAGGTTTCATTCTTCTGTTTGGAAAAGTTGCGTCCAAAGCGGCTTGCTTCTCTCTACTCTTTCTTTTACTGATGATTCCACTACCCGAGCTGCTACAGGGGCGTGTTATCCATCTACTCCAAGAGGGCTCCGCTTGGATCACAGGAGCCCTCTTTGATCTCTTCGGTGTTCCCGCACTGCGCGAAGGATTTGTCTTTCATCTTCCAAGCGCCAATATCGAAATTGCCAAGGAGTGCAGCGGCATCCGTTCAAGCATGGCACTGCTAATTCTAGCGCTGCTAGTCGCTCACTTCCGTCTCAAGAGTTTCTGGAAAAAGGCGATCTTTCTTGCCTTGGGGATTTTCATGACGATTCTGAAAAATGGAATCCGCATCGCCACTCTTACCCTGCTGGCTATATATGTTGACCCTGAATTTCTTACAGGTAGACTGCACCATCAAGGTGGAATCGTGTTCTTCGTGCTTAGTCTTTTTTTGCTGTGGCCCGTTTTGCTGCTCTTAGAGCGCGGTCAGTCAGAAAATTCACAGGCGCCAGAGTCAACGCCAGCTTTTTAGAAAGTCGGCCCCTAGTAGGCACGTCGGGCTCTTCTGGCGCGGTTTGCCCCCTCTTAGGGAGCGAGAGTTGCCCCGATTACTCGGCCCGGAAGGGTTGGTCAACTGAAAAATTCGCGGTTAAAGCGATTGTTCCTGCGCGCGAGTCTCACAGGAGCACAACATCAGGCAGGATTTCAATCCTTAGGTTCGATTTCGTGATCGATCGAAGGGTCCTGCTTGCCCAGAACCGTCAGCTTTTTTCTGAGTCTTCCGCAGCGTAGCCCGAATAATTATAGTATGAGCTTGAGCAATCGGCCTTTTCGACTCTGTTGAGTACGACACCCAGAAGATTCTTCTCTCGAAATTCCGCCGCGCCCTTTTCCGCAACCTCTGCGTCCGTTGCTCCCGCCCGCACCACCAATAGAACTCCGTCTGTCAAATCAGCAAGGATACTTGCATCGTGGACCGGTAGCGCCGGTGGCGAGTCAATAATGATCCAATCGAAGATCGGTGTCACAAGGTCTAGTAGCTGTTTCATTCTCTCACTCAAAAGAAGTTCGCTCGGGTTGGACACCTCTACGCCAGCTGGGATCAGAAACAAATTCGCTTGCGTACCCTTTTGAATTACCGCATATTCATTCGCCTCACCCCTCAGATACTCTGTCAGTCCCGGACCGCTCGGTGCTCCCATCGCCACATGCAGCTGCGGAACGCGCAAATCTGCGTCGATCAATAGAACGCGTCGCTCCACCTGCTGCACAATCGATCGTGCAAGATTCGAGGATACAAACGTCTTCCCTTCCGCGGCCATGCTGCTAGTTACCAGAATTCGTCGCAAAGTGCGCGTACCGGCAATCTGGTATAGACGCGAACGCAGCGTGCGAAACCTTTCTGCTCCTCCGTTCCCCGCGCTCGAGCCTCGAAAAGCACTCGATTGCACACCACACGCCCAATTTGGGTGACTGCATCGTTTGATAAGTTCTTGATATTGTACGGGCCAGGTCTCATCCTCGCCACCGAAGACTCGGGGAGGCTGCTCCACAAGGCTGGCTATGCTGGGCTCCATCGCAGCGGGGCGCTGGAGCTGGACCGAGACCTCCGACACATCTCCGCCATGCCCGGCGGCGGTCTGCGCCGTTCTCTCCAGCGCGGCCCTCTTCAGTGCTTCATGAATGCGGCTCATCGCGTTCCCTTGGATGCTCTTCTGCGTGCTTCAAGCGTTCGTCGCAACAGAGCGCTTTGCTAAACTTAGGTTCCCGTTATCCGCACCAACGACTTCGAGATTCGGGACAGCCGCGAGCACTATTAGCTTCAAATTCAGCTCGACGTCCCTTTCGGTGTGAAGCGTTTTGTCTGTTATCATAAAAAAATACAAGACAGCTAGACTCAGGGCAAATCCTCCACCAACCCCGCCACCCGCAAAATTCAGCTTCTTAGGAAAAACCGGCGTGACTGGCAGGCTCGGCGGGTCAAGCACACGGAATTGCTCGCCCTCCTCTTGTTGCGCCAAATTCTTCGCCATTCCAGAGTCTTGGTCTTTTTTCTGCAAATCGTTGTAAAATACAAGCGCGCTCTGATAACTCCGCGTCAGCTCCTTCAGCTGTTGCTCGACCATTGGACTGGCCTGCACTCGGCCTTGAAGAACTCGAATCTGATCTTGAATTTGACCTTGCCGCCTCGTCAGATCTGCGATGTTAATTTCATCCTGACGGGAATGCGCGCGCAGCTGCTGAATATTGAGTGGCTCGGCCTTTGTTTGTGATTGGCCCGAGGCATCCCCGTTTTTCGGTCCTTCTGCCTTTTGCTTCCTGAGTTCCTCGATCAGTTTTCTTGTTTTGATTACATCAGGATGTTCGGCCGTATATTTCGATTCGAGAGAGGTCAACTGATCCTGAAGTGTGCGAATTTGATCTTCTAGAGTGGAGGGATTCTGTCCGGTCTGAGATGCCTTCCAATTCGCTTCCTGCTGGCTCAGAAGTGATTCGTTGAACGCCTTGTCTTGTTCTGCCCTACTCAAGGCCTGCGTGTTGGCCTCAAGCTGTGAGTTCAGGGCCGTCAATAGGCCAAGGTTGGTTTGCTCTTCTTCAGGCAGCGATCCGAGGTGTTGGCGCTTGAATTCCGCCAGCTTGGCGTCTTGTTCATCGAGCTTCGCTTTTGCCTCATTGAGCTGCTGGCTGATGAACGAGTTTGTGTTTGCCGCTTGTTGCACCAGAGCTCTCGAGTTTTGCACCGTAAACATGGAGGTGACTTCGGTGCAAATCTCCTGGGCAGTTTGTGGATTATTGAATGTCACGCTCACATTGAAACCAGGCAGGCTCCGATCCTGAGTTCCGGGCATAGATTGAAGCGGGGAAATCTCGATCCCCTTCCGCAACCTGTCAACTAATTGATCCATCGGAACCTTGCCTTGGTCCTCGTGGTAAACACCAAACTTCTCAATCACCGGCTCGAGGCGCGTCCGGCTCAAAATCTGCTCCTTCATGGACGCGAGGCGTTGGTTCATGTCCTCAGTCTCGACAGGCTTGACGTAGTCAATCGGAACCATAGGCTTTGATATAAGGACTATGGTCTCGGAGGTGTATTTTTTTGGAAGGATAAGGGCTAGCAACACTCCAGCCGTTCCGCAAACGACGGCGCAAACAGGAATGATCCACCAGTTCCTGCGAATCACCCTTCTTACGTCTTCTAAGCCAAATTCACCGTTTCGAACCATCCCACCTTCTCCGAGACGAAGAGCTCAAACTATCCCCATGAGAGCTAAGCACGCACTCTGCCATCAACCGAGATGGAGTCAACATCGTGTAATGTTCTGTGATTACAGTAGCTTACAGAAAGGTCCTTAGTCTGATTCGGGAGCAAACACTCCAGTTTTATCGCCTTTCCTTGAGAAGTGGAAGTTTCTTACCCACAATGTCCCTGTATATGGCTTGAGTCCTCCCAGCTTGTCCAAATCGTCAAGCGAGGCCACTCAGAATCACCTACGTCCAAACTATAGTGCTTGTTTTCAAATACTTACGAGTCTCATCGCTAATACCCTTGAAAGTCCATTCGGATGCTAAATTGCAAACAAAAGCTTCACACAATGAGACAAACCGGTATTCGCACTTCCTATGAATCTTCTTGCTACTCACAACGAGCTGCCCTGCTGCTAGTCGTTATGGTCCAGATCCTCTTCGTTCTGGCAGGATGCTCTCGCGACCCTGTTGCCCGAAAGCAAAAATTCATCGAGACAGGGGATCGCTATTTCGCCCAGCAGAAATTCCCTGAAGCACTGTTAACCTATGGTCGCGCGCTCCAACTTGATCCGAAATCCGCCGCCGTGCACTACCGAGTCGCAAAGTGCCAGCTTAAGCTTGAAAACTGGGCCTCAGCCTATCAAGAATTGCAGCGGACCATCGCTTTGGAGCCCGAGAACTGGCCAGCTCATTTGCACCTCGGCCAACTTTATCTTGCAGGAGGTAACGCCCCAGAGGCTAAAAATCAAGCCAAACTGATTTTAGGAAGCAGTCCCGCCGACCTTGGCGCTCAAATACTACTTTCGGATGCAGACATGCGCATGGGCAACCTCACAGACGCCCTACGGGAAGGAGCCGATGCCGTCAGCTCATCACCCAACAACACCACCGCCTATCTGAATTTGGCGACCATCCAACAGGTGGCTTCCGCATTTCGAGATGCAGAAGCAAGCCTATTGAAGGCACAGTCTCTATCGCCTGATTCTGTCCTGCCTTCGATGGCTCTTGGAAAACTTTACCAAGAACAGAATCGTTGGTTAGATGCAGAGAAGGTCATACGATCGGCTATCATCGCCGCGCCCAAGGATCCCGCTCCACGAGCGGCAATTGCTGGACTATATATCGCTCAGGGGCAAAACGCCTTAGCTGAAAAAGTTCTCCAGGAGACAAAGACACAACTCAATAATGAGCCTGCCGCCTACCGAATGTTGGGAGACTATTACCTCGGTCAGGGAGACACGTCCAAGGCTCTCACCGAATTCGCCTCACTGGCGAAGGAACATCCGGCTGACCTGCGGGTCCGCAAGTCCTACGTGCAGCTCCTGATCGTCGCTCATCAGCTCGACGACGCATCAAGACATGCCGACGAAATCCTGAAAGACTCACCACAAGATCCCGACGCACTCATCCTGAAAGGCCAAATCCTGCTTCAAACGGGAAAGTCCGACGAAGCACTCCAGACTCTGCAACGGGCAATCAAGGGAGCTCCTGCAAACCCATTTGCACATTTCCAGTTGGGGATGGCCCAGCTGGCTGAGGGGAACAATAATCAGGCGGAAAGCGAGTGGAGAGAAGCTGTCCGGATGAACCCACATCTCGCCGAGGCGTGGATCTCTCTCGGCACTCAAGCTGTGCAGCGCCGGGATTGGCGGGCTCTAGAACCAATTGGCGACCAACTGAAAAAGATCGCGCCCCATAGTCCAGGTGGTTACCTGTTTCACGCCACAGCTCGAATCAATCAAGGCGATGCCACAAGCGCGGAGGCCGATTTAGTTAAGTTAGTTCAAGTTTCCCCTCAAAGCCCAATGGCATATGCGAAGCTCGGCCAGCTCCGCGTCTCGCAAAAGCGCTGGGGTGAAGCTGAGAGCCTCTACCGCGAGGCCCTCAATCGCGACCCGGATTTCTTGGATGCTATTGTGGGAATAGTTGACATTGATTTTGCCCGGGGAAAGCCTGCTGAAGCTCTCCAATTCGTCCAGGCACAGATCGACAGAAGTCCAAACAACGCCGCCCTCTACCTCATTCAGGGCGAATCATATGCTCGGGACAAACGGCTGGTTGATGCGGAAAAGTCGTTTGCCCGGTGCCTAGAGCTTGACACCCGAAATCTCACCGGTTTCACTAAGTTAGGCCAGGTACAAGAGGCCCTTGGCAGAACAACCGAGGCTCTCAGGAACTACGAACGCGCGCTCGCAATCTCCCCGAATAACACAGGGCTCTATACTGCCATGGGCGCTGCCTATGAAGAACTCGGAAACTGGCAGGAGGCGCAACGGGCCTATCAGCGCGCGCTCGCGATTCAACCAGAAAACGCCCTGCCGGCCAACAACCTGGCCTATCTGATGCTCGAGCACGGCGGAAATGTCAATGTGGCTTTGACGCTTGCACAGTCGGCACGCCGGGGACTCCCGAATGTACCCAACTCTGCGGATACACTCGGTTGGGCATACTTTCAAAATGGTGCCTACTCCCTTGCAGTCCCCCTACTCGAGGAGGCAGTGAAAGCTGCCCCTTCGAACTCCGCCTACCGGTACCATCTGGGAATGGCGTACAAAGAGCTAGATGACTTGGGCCGCGCCCGTAGCGAGTTCGAGAAATCCCTTCGTCTCGACCCACACGCTCCAACGGCCGAAAAAGCTTCCCGTGCCTTGAGTCAAATTGCTGGCGACTAATCTCTGTTGCAAGAAGCCATCGAACGCTTGTGCTTCGATTGGTGGTCTGAAGGGTTGACTAGAAGCTGGATATACGGCCCAACTAGAAAAGTAAGTATCGGCTCCGGTTGTGTGCGAAATGGAAATCCAACTGCCGTCCCACCCGAATATCCTGCACAACCTTTGGAGCAGTGACGGATGGAGCGTTCTAAATCAAGGGACGTTTGCCTGTGCTGGCGTGGAGTAAGCGCTCTCATTACCGCTTGAGTCGACTGCGGTCGCAACATAGTAATAGATCAGTCCGTTTTGAACCGTCGAATCGGTGAAGGACAGCCCAGCCACCGGTGCTGAGTTGACCAGAGTGTATGGTCCTCCGTTTACAGTGCCTCGATAGACGTTATATCCAGATACCGTCGACGTACTCGCGGTCCATGTCAAAGCCACCGAATGCGATTGTGCGACGGTCGCCGTGAAATTCACTCCCGCAACGTTCGCTCCGTTAACACTCACGGCCTGATTTGCTGGGCTAAACGTATATCCGGAATTGCTCGGCGTGACTGTATAGACCCCATCAGCCAGCCCGGTAAACGTATAACCGCCTGTGGCATTGGCTATCGCTGTGGTATTGGCAGCTCCACTTAGGGTGACCGTCGCCAAATCTCCCCCCGCCGCCGGACTGATCGTCCCGGATATGCTATATGTTGGGGCTGTTTGCGCTGTCGCGGTGAAATTCACTCCTGAGACGTTTGCGCCGCCCACTGTTGCGTTTTGGCTGATTGGGCTGAACGTATAGCCAGTGTGGCTCGGCGTGAGTGTATAAGTCCCGTTCGACAATCCGGAAAATGTGAAAGCTCCCGAGCTGTTGGCCGTTGTCGAAGCACTCGCTGCCCCACTCAAGGCTACCGTCGCTCCACTCCCTCCCACCGTCGGGCTAATCGTCCCTGAAATACTAAACGTTGGAGCAGTCTGTACGGTCGCCGTGAAATTGATCCCCGTGACACTGGCTCCATTGACCGTGGCATTTTGACTGACCGGACTAATTGTGTAGCCCGTGTGGCTCGGAGTCACTGTATACGCACCGTTGGCCAATCCGGTAAATGTATAAGCCCCGGAGCCGTTGGCCGTCGTTGTCGCGCTTGCCGCTCCACTCAACGCGACCATCGCCCCACTGCCCCCCGCCGTCGGGCTTATCGTCCCTGAAATGCTGTAGGTTTGTGCGGTGGCAGTAAAACTCACGCCTGTAGTCAAGTTGGCGCCGTTCACAGTCACGCTCAAGCTAGTCGGGGTGAATGTATAGCCCGCATGGCTGGGTGTAAGGGAATAAGTCCCGTTGGCCAATGCCGTAAAAGTGAAATTGCCTGTCGCGTCTGAGGTCGTTGTGGCGCTTGCCGCCCCGCTCAACGTAACCGTTGCCCCACTGCCCCCCGCTATGGGCGAAATTGTCCCTGAAATCAAGTATGTTTGAGGTGGCTGCGTATTCTGGGGCTGAGTGTTCTTCCCACTGACTATTCCGGCGCATCCCCATAGGAATATCACTGGGAGAAGCGCTGCAGCCATTATCAGGGTATGGCGCGCCCGGGAGTCTATTCTCCGTCGATTTGCAAACTCGCCCAGGCTGCGTCTCACTTGCTGAATTCTCATCGTCCAGGCTCCTCAGACCTTTGCTGGAGACAAGAGTACGTCCATAACAACTCGTGAGATACTGATTGGAAGTCTAATTTAGGTACAGGTGTCACACTGTCCGTAGGGACCAATAGGTTTTCACATTACCTACGGAAGTCCTGCCCTAGGTTCACTTTCTTGAGTTAATGCACTTAAGCCGTCGCTTTGGGGCGCAAGAGTAACATTCCCTCTCCCCTCATTCCACTCCTTCGACCAGCGGACTCGCACAGCCTGTGGATAAAACTGGCGACCCTAAAGTGAATCGGGAGCGATGACTCCCAGCCCGGCCAATTTCACCTCGAACCTACCCTTCATAACCCCGCGTCCACTGACTCACGGGATCGGTGCCGAAACCTCATTCGAGTTAACACTCTCATCGCCGCTCGAATCGACCGATGTGGCCACGTAGAAGTATGTTGTGCCGCTCTGAACTGTCGTGTCGGTGTACGCAAGTGTGGTAATGAGTGACGAACTGATCTTCGTATACGGTCCCCCGCTCGTAGTGCCACGGTATACGTTGTATCCCGCCACGGTGGAAGTACTGGCAGTCCACGTCAGGGTCACAGAATGCTGCACTGGCGCCACTCCCGTTCCAGTCAAGGTAATCGGACCTGGCGACACGCTCGCGTTGCTCACTATGGAGATGCTGCCACTTACGCTCCCAACTACGGTGGGGCTGAACATAACGGTCAGGATGAGGTTTTGGGACGGAGAAAGAGTGACTGGTGCGTTTCCGCCCGTCATCGAGTAGCCGGCTCCGGTCAAGGTGACCTGGGAGATGGTGACGCTTGAATTGCCGGTATTGGAGATCGTTACAGTTTGCGGAGCCGATGAGGTGGCTGTTGTTATATTGCCGAAACTCAGGCTAGTCGGATTGACGCTCAGCGTAAGGGTCGCGCCTATGCCCGTGCCATTGAGCGTCACCGAAGTGGGGGAAGTCGGCGCGTTACTCACGATAGAGATGTTTCCAGCTACCGCACCGACCGCGGTTGGCAGGAAGGCCACCGTGATTGAGGCCTGTTGGCCGACATTCACATTTATAGGAAGCGTGAATCCACTGACTTTGAAAGCGGACCCAGTTTCGTTCACTTGAGTGACGGTTAACGTTGCCGTACCGGTGTTAGTGATGATCAGCGGTTGGGTGGAATTGCTGCCCACTACCCCATTTCCAAAGTTAAGGGGGTTAGAACTCAGCTGAATACCAGCCACCAGGGCAGGGTTCACGGTCAGTGTGGCCTTGGTACTCGTCAGGCTCCCAGCTGTATTGCTCACCACCACGTCAAACGTCGATCCGCTGTCCGTCGTCGCGGTTACCGGCGTCGTATAACTCGCCAACGTCGCTCCCGCGATGTTCACTCCGTTCTTCTGCCACTGGTAACTTAGCGGAGCTGTCCCTCCCGCTACCACTCCAAACGTCGCCGTCTGTCCCGCCGTCACCGTCTGGCTCACCGGCTGCGTCGTGATCGTCGGCGCTACCACCGCCGCATTCACCGTCAGTGTCGCCGCACTGCTCGTCACGCTTCCCGCCGTGTTGCTCACCACCACATCAAACGTCGATCCGCTGTCCGTCGTCGCTGTTACCGGCGTCGTGTAACTCGCCAACGTCGCTCCCGCGATGTTCACTCCGTTCTTCTGCCACTGGTAACTTAG
>DATHPO010000131.1:0-8385 GCA_035483835.1 Terriglobales bacterium | reverse complement strand
CGGGTGGAACGACGCATCCCGTCGGTGAGAAAAAGCCGAACAGGTTTGGATTGTATGACACGTTGGGGAACGTCTGGGAATGGGTGCAGGACTGGTACGGCATAACTTATTACGGCCGCAGTCCTGAATCCGATCCGAAGGGACCTCTCAGTGGAGAGTATCGCGTTTCGCGTGGCGGTTCCTTTCGCGGCCTTGTCAGGGGACAGGCGCGCGTTTCCTCCCGTTATATCCAAAAGCCCAACGTCCGAAGTATCGTGATTGGGTTCCGCTGTGTGCGTGAACCGGTTCAAGAATCGAGGAGATGAAACAATGCTGATGATTGGAGAACGTTTGCGGACAATCCGCGAATCAAAGAGCCTCTCACAGGGCGACATCGAAAAACGTACGGGCATGCTGCGCTGCTACACCTCCCGCGTCGAGAACGGCCACACGGTTCCCAGCATCGAGACACTTGCGAAATACGCGCAAGCGCTCGAAATTCCGCTGTATCAACTCTTTTACGATGGTGAAGAGGTCCCAAAGAAGATCAAAGGGGTAGATTTAAACGGGGAGAAGCTGTCCCTCGGCGAGCGGCGCGAGATCGAGAGCCTGGGCCGTAAGTTCACCAAGCTGAAAAAGCGCGACAAAGGGCTTGTGCGGTTGCTGGTTGCGAAGCTGGCGACGTCGTAAAGATCGCGAACCAAAACTTTCTGCTAATAATTTTATGAGGCGCATCGTTGTCGCGATAGGTGTGGGCACGCTCGCGGCCCTCGTGATCGCGTTTATATTAACGGAATGGTTTGCGGTTGCAATCAAAAGAGTTGTGATCGGTGTCATCACGTTCCTTGGTACGCTGCGATAAGAGAGAAACACTTTTTGGAAAAACTCAAGCGCCGCAGGCACTGGGAATCAGCGCTTGCGGTTTTCAAGGCTGTCCGCACCGCCTCAACGTCATCTTCGGACTACATCTGACCAACTGAATTAGTTCTGGAGTCAAAGACAATAGGCGGCGCTGCAATCTCCCCCTGGCCGCATCATTTGGCAGAGGTTGGATATGGATGCCTAGAATGTCCGCCACCTCTTGAGTTGTTACTTTCGTGTTAGACCTTCTTCCACCATTTCTTTCGCTACAGCGTTACCGCCGATCCCCGCTGCCAGAAGTAGACAACCAGATGCGCGGAAGGCCACAGATACCTAGGGCCACGGCTGTAGTAAAACGAGCATGTCACGCGATCGGGAATACGCCTTGAGCGGTAGTCTTAGATGGGGCAGCATACTGGTGTTGATGATCCAAAAGAAAAAGCCTCCGCAATGGACTAATCAGCGTTCGGTTCTTCGTTGCCCGCTCGTAGCTTCTGCGGAAGTGACCGACCTACATTCTGGCACGAGGCTTTCCGCCCGAATTTCGGAACTGAGCGTTGGCGGCTGCTATGTTGACGCGCTGACTCCGTTTCCCGAGGGAACTTTGGTTAAGTTGCGGATTATCAGGGATCAGGGCGCGTTCGAGAGCAACGGCAAAGTGGTTTACACTCATGCTAATTTTGGCATGGGTATTGCGTTCACCAATGTCACATCCGATGAGCGGTCCATACTAGAAGCTTGGATCGCCGAGATTATCAGCAAGCGCGCGTGATGTAATTTGATTTGTCCATCGCAGGCGGAGTAGCATGTGTGTCAGACCTATCTTTAGTAACGGACTCGCAAATGCTGCTCGACATCTCCCCGCTGTGTCTTTACCACAACGTCCCGATGATTCTGGACCAAGAGAAGCGAGATCCCGAACGAATTCTTGATCCGACCTACCACTGGTATGCCTGTTCGATAAGAGGTTGCCTCCTGCGTTACGACATGAGTCGCGGCTACCACACGATCGAGCATGACGATTTGGATCCTTCCGCAACGAACAAGGAACCATGTTACGAGTGTTCCCATCGCCTTTATATGGCGAAGCGTGGAGGAACGATTGGGAATACGGTCTGGTTTTGCGCGAACGAGGAGTGTGCCTCAAATAAGCGGAAGTCGTAACTCGCAGTTACGCCATTGAAGACGCCACCGAACGCGCAGTCGTCGGCAGAAATGAAACTGAACCCTCGCTATTCGCTATTTCGCCGAACTGAAGCGCTCTCTACACGGATGAATCAGATCTACTCAGCAGGCACGGAATGGTGCTCGTGCATAACCTGCCAGCGCTCATCAATCTTTCGGAGACAAATGGTCAGTCGAAATTGAACTTCTTCGTGCTTGCCGCTGCGGTCTAGGCCAGCGCACCCTCCTCACGACGAGTAAACTTCTTCCAGGTCGTCATATAGGCATCTAAACCCTGCGATAAAAAAGGGAGCGGAACATCGAACATCAAAATGTCAGTGTTATGGTCAGCGCGTATGGCCGCCCTGTCTTCTTCACGCACAGCTTTAGAAATAAACCAGAGGCAGCGATCCATTCGCTCAACGCGGACCCAATCGAACCGTCTGCCCCTGTCACTAAGACGGTACTCCCGGAAATCGTTTTAAATTGCGCGGGCCGTTACAAGATAGTCGCTGAAGCTCTTCCGGCTGCGACTGACCCCATAAAATGTTCGAGAAACTCCCCTTCAGGAGTCAGAGATAGTTGAAAGATCCCGTCATTCGACGCTTTGTGCCAGACTCGTTACTCGACGGCTATCTTGGCGCCGCGTTGGCCCGAATTTGACAAGTGCTCGATACGCTGTTCAATCACTCCACGAATCGCCTTGAGAAATTCAATTCGCGAGTTTGATAAGTGTTGTCGTACCGCAGGCGAAACATGAAAACATTCGTGCAGATGATCCAAGATTTCGCAGCAGAGACAACCCTGGTGACGGCCGCGTTCGCCAGCCGTTTGCTCGTGTGAATTTTGCTCGTTCATTGAGTCTCCTTCATTTCAATCGTCAGAACCTGATTCTCAAGCCTCGCTCGGCTCGGCAGCAACGTTTCCATCGACCTCGGAAGGCCGATATGACGGCGTAGCGTGCCGATCTCTACCACAAGTTCATCACCTTTCTTGAACAGCGCAACTTCGCCCTTTGTGGCAAACGGCAAGAGCACCTGCACTTCGTACCCTCCGTCTACTTTTGCAAACGTGTAGGATTTTTCCGTTCGGGTCACCGCCGATGGATCTTTTTGGCCAGGATACAACACCTCCGCGAGATCTTCGAGGCGCTGTTTCCCCAAGACCTCGTGCTCGAATAGGGGCACGCGGTTAACCGGAACAGGTGCGAAATATTCTTCGATCTCGTTGAGGACCTTCTCCTGGGACTTGTGCCATTCTTTGAACCATCCATCCGTGACGTCCGCCGGAAGCAATCGATTAACGATCACGGTGTCTACTGTCAGCCCGTGAAGAGAGAAATACACGAATGCCCGCTGCGTCTCGCGCAGAACCATCTTTTCGGGATTGGTAACCAACCGCACGCTGGTGACCTGCGGATCCTCCAAAATTTCGTTCACGCCCTCTAATTTCTCAAATAGATCACGGATGTTAAGGAAGTAACTGTCCGTGGGGAGCTCGAACGGAGCCACCCGGTTCGCAATCGGCCGCACGGCCCGGAGCAAATTGCGCTGGAATGGAAAGATGTGTTTCATGTACCAATCGAGGGTCGTTGGCATACTGATGAATCGCATGGATTCGGCGGTCGGAGCCGCATCGAGCACGACGGCGTCGTAACTTCGCTCACGCCAATACTGGTTGATGTACATCATTGCGCTGAGCTCTTCCATCCCCGGTAAGATCGCGAGTTCTTCAGCCTCAACTCCAGTGACGCCAGTTGTGCGCAGCACGGCGCTGATGTAAGAAGAAATCTCCTTCCAGTGCCGTTTGATTTCTTTCTGAATATTCAGTTCCATTATCGAAAGGCGATCATTGATTGGAAGTGGGTCCGAGGTTTGGACGTGGAAGAGATCGGTGTCCAGGTCGAAGGAATCCCCAAGGCTGTGGGCCGCATCGATGCTCATTACTAGCGTTCGGTGGTTAAGCTTGGCAAGTTTCACTCCTGTCGCAGCAGCCAGGCTAGTCTTTCCAACGCCGCCCTTGCCAGTGAATAGAAGAATTCTCATGAGCCATTATAAATCCCAGATCTATGTCAGACGAGACGATCTCAGATTAAAGATGATCTCACGAATTTCGGAATACCTATCCAGACCGTGAATCATTATCTCTCGGATGCGATCAGTAGTGCTGCGAGTACCGATTCCGTACAGTCGCCGCGTGGTTGATATCGTCGATTAACGTGAGGAGGGTCGTGCTTCGAGCTATACCTTCTTTTTCTTTGCCCAGCGAGCCTTCTGAGCCAACGAGATTCGTATGCGGCCTGCCGCCGATAACCTACCGCGACCGGTCGGTTTGGCACCGCGCTTAGCACCCTTCTCAAAAGCATCAATCAGATGTTCAATTTTCGCCATCTCCGTCTTGAGGTGCTGATATCTCTTACGAAGTGCCTTTTCAAATTTGGTTACGAAGTCCACATTTTCTCCTGGAGTGTGCCTAAGCGCTCGGTAACTCTCGCTGAAACAAGCAAGTGATGCAAGGCGGTTGTTGACAAGCCAACTGCCGCACTTCTCATTCTCGGGACCGCCTAGTAGGCCGTCTATCATCGGGATTTTTGACCAATCCGCGGCGTTTTTTGCCTACCGCAAAGTTCGCATGCGACTACATGCTTCGCAGCATCGCATCCCTCCACTGCCGCACCCTACAATTTTTGCACCCCTCTGTATGTGAGGTGACGCAGATGCATCGTCATTTGGTACTCGCTGAAATCATTCAGAGCTACGAGTTCGCTATTTCTGAGCGCTAGCCCGTGACAGTGGAGACGTATCATGCGTGATACGACTAGGTACGAAATTTTCAAAGACGACCCACCGAGAAGCCCTCGCTGGTTGGAAGCCGTTGAAGGTCTCGAACAAGCCATGAACCGAGTAGAGGAACTCGCGACTAACGACCCGTCGTCGGACTATTACTTGTATTCTAATCAAGCGGACAGGCTCATAAGACATTTGCGTCGTACGTCACCACGACCCGACGAGGTGCCCCTAGACAAGTCCCAGAAAAAGACCGGCTGAAGATTAAATTCGGAATAACCATCACCCTGCAGCATTCGCAACCTGGCTCTACGTTCCGCCATCGCGCCTTTGTTGTGATCGGCTTCTTTGCCACTCGTTAATTTCATTTCGTAACTCACTCTTTCTCGTTTCGTTTGTTTCTGTTGCCAGTTGGCGCTCAAGTTCCGCTATTCGCCCGGCCGCAAAATCTGGTCGTGCTGACTTCTTCGGTTTCTCAAATCGCATCGTCATGGCTCCTCTTTCAATAGTGTCTCACGAGGATGCCGGCGCGCGCTGCCAGAGACCCATCCATTCATGAAATCCGCTATCGCTACGTACGTCACTTATTTCCTCGAGGTGCATGGAAAACGCGATAACCGCACATCGGATGCGATATGTGTCGAGAACAGGGATTATCACCAGCTATCTCGTTTTGAGATAGATGGTGGGAAGAGGATTTGTCGACACCTGTCCGTTTTGAAGGTCCTCGTCCAAGCGATTTCATCACTCTGTTAGTTTTGACAATTCCAAGAAGGTCCGGTCGGAGTTACTAATGCGGGCATGGGGGCGACTCACCCCCGAGCGAGATCACATTCTCGCCGACCCCATAGTGACGTCGCCTCCATCGTTCAAGGGAGGCCTGCGAAGTTATCGTTCTCGCCATAGTGGTGATACCAAACTTGCTTCCATTCCTGTGCGTTCTAGATGTTGTGTTCATTTTGATGCGCCAGGAAGACGTTAAGGAAGGGTAGCGCCGCAAATTGTTTCGTTACCAAGAGCCCGTCAACCTGGCCTCGAACGCTTAGCAGGAGAAGGCCATCAGCAACCAATTAGCAGCCCGCGTTCTTGTCGTAGATGACTTTGCCCCTTGGCGCGACTTTGTCCTTGCGAAGCTCCGGGGGAATCACAATTTGTGCGTCATCAGCGTTGCGTCGGACGGATTGGAAGCCGTTCTGAAGACGGAAGCGCTGCAACCGGACTTGATTCTTCTCGACGTCGGACTCCCAAAGTTAAATGGGATTGAAGCTGCTCGAAGAATTCGCAACACTGCTCCCGAATCAAAAATACTTTTCTTGAGTCAAGAGTCTGACCTCGCTGTGGCTCGGGCGGCTCTGAGTGTGGGCGGACACGGTTACGTCGTTAAGTCCGATGCTGAAAACGAGCTAATCGCCGCGATAGAAGCAGTCCTGAAAGGGAAGCGGTATTTGAGCCGCAAATTGGCGGGTCACTCTTTCGACAGCCTTGGGAATTTACCAACCGCCCGCCGGCTCCGCCGCGAAGAAGCTACCGCCGGAGCCCCCTCATTGACAGGAGAAAGTGGTCACCACCACGCGGTTCAGTTCTATGATGATGAGGCCTCATTCGTAGATGGATTTACTCCCTTCGTCAGCGCCACTTTGAGCGCGGGGAATGCGGTTATCGTCATGGCGACCAAACCCCACAGAGATAGGCTTGTCCAGAGATTACAGGCCCAGGGCTTCGATATTTCCTCAGCCATCAATCAGGGACGCTACATCGCATTGGACGCTGCCGAAACGCTTTCAACATTCATGGTTAATGATCTGCCTGACCCGCTTCGATTCTTTAAAATTACAGGTGATCTGATTGTGACAGCCTACCAGGCCACGAAGGGAGAGCACCCACGCGTTGCATTTTGTGGAGAATGCGCACCTCTTTTGTGGGCGGAAGGAAGAGCGGAGGCGGCGATCCAGCTCGAACATCTCTCGGGCGAACTAGCCAACACATACGAGGTGGATATTCTGTGCGGGTATGTGATGAAAAGCTTTCAGCGTGAACCGGAACGCCACGTCTACGAGAAAATCTGTGCGGAGCACTCAGGGGTGTGTTCAGAATGGGCAGGCTACTAAGCAGCCCTAAGCGCCCACTTCGCACCGAAAGACAACTTCTCGCCTAATACGCGATCCTGAAAGGCAAAACGACAGCGCCGGCACTCTCCTTCAACGTATAGGATTTAGCTTCCAGCGTGCCTTTTGCAAGTGACGCCAATTCCGTCTCGGGGACCGTGAAACGGGAGAGGCCGCAACCCAAACACACCCGGATTTTGGGGAACAACAAGACGCCGGGCTTGTCCAGATGCTCGAGCCCACGGAAATGAATCATCATTTCAGCCGTCAATTCCGCTTGTTTGGTTGACCCGCATGATAGGCAGTACATAACGCACCCCCAGGATTTGATGGACACCTGAGCTGGTAGGTCCCCATTGCCACACGGTATAAGCGAACAAGGACGTCTAGGTGTTCAAAATTGCACACACCAGTAAAATGACCCGTGCTTGGCCGCCTGGGATGAGAAACAACGAATCGTGGCTGGGGAGACTGACTCTGACTGAACTACTCGTGCAGGACTACACCAAGAAGTGAAGTACGCACCCGCAAACCCCCGTTGTAGTCAATGAACCCAAGCTTTCTGAATCTGTTCATGAAAAAATTCACTCGTGAGCGGGTTGTACCGATCATTTCCGCCAAGGTCGCCTGACTTACGCCTGGGGTCACTTCTTCCGACCTGTCTTTTTTCCCGAAGTGGGCTAGTAACAAAAGCGCTCGAGCCAGCCGCTTTTCGCTGGAGTTGAAGAGTTGATCCACTAGGTCTGCCTGAGTACGGTTATGCCTTTCAACCATATACGCGACGAACATGTCAGATAACAGGTGTTCCTCGTGGAGCGCGCGCAGCATCTCCTTCTTGTGAATCTTTAGGAGCGTGCAGTTCGTAATCGCAGTAGCGGTTTCCAAACGAACGGGTTGATCCGAGGCGATGCATCCCTCACCCAAGAAATCGCCGGTGCCGAGCAGTGCTATGGTTGCTTCTTTGCCTTGTTTGGAGAGAACGCTGAGTCGTACCCTCCCTTCCTGAATGTAATACACAGCGTCGGAAGATTGTCCCTGCGAGAAAATGGCTTGTTTCGCGCGATACTCGTGAATCGTTCTGCCGATGCCAGTATTCGCCAAGAATTCCTTAGGGTCAAAAAGCTTGATTGGTCTAAAACTGCGAGGTCGTCGCGTCGGCGATCGGCGAGGAGACGGCACGTGAAGCTCCGAGAGGGTCAGTATCGCAGCTATCCTGATACAGGTATTCTCGATATTTCAAGTGAAAATCGACCTGTCCTATCAATGCACTAAACAGGTCGGGCTGCCCTTCTGGTAGCTATTCATAACAGGGATTATCACCATCTATCTCAACCTGAGATAAGTGGTGGGAAGAGGATTTATCAACACCTATCCAAGCCAGAAGGTCCGTACCTCTGCTGAATGTGCCTAGAGCGTCGTTTTGTTAACGTATCCAATCAGCTGTGAGCGCGAAGACGCCTTAAGGATGAAACCTCTGAACGCGTAAGTAT